>DATJHO010000112.1:0-62407 GCA_035493835.1 Devosiaceae bacterium | reverse complement strand
GGTCGCAGCAGGGTGTGTTTCTTGCGGCCGACCGAGAGCTTCACCACGCCTTCGGGCAACAATGAGCCCTCATCGACGGTGGCCCGCTCGTCCTCGACGAGGGTGTCGTTGAGGCGGACGGCGCCGGATTGGATGTGGCGGCGCGCCTCGCCGTTGGAGGCGGCCAGGCCGGCCTTCACTAGTGCAGTCAGGATGCCGATGCCGGCATTCAGTTCGGATTTGCCGATTTCGGCCGTCGGCAGCGACAAGTCGATGGCGCCGGCCTCGAAGGTCGTGCGAGCCGTGACTTCGGCGCGCTCGGCGGCCTCGCGGCCATGGACGATAGCCGTGACCTCGGTCGCCAACACCTTCTTGGCATCGTTGATCTCGGCCCCACCCAACGCTTCGAGCCGTGCGATCTCATCCAGCGGCAGCCGCGTGAAGATCTTCAGGAACCTGCCAACGTCGGCGTCTTCCGTGTTCCGAAAATACTGCCAGAAGTCGTAGGGCGAAAAGAGGTCGCCATTGAGCCACACGGCGCCGTTGGCGGTCTTGCCCATCTTCTGGCCGGAGGCCGTGGTCAGCAGCGGCGTGGTCAGCGCATAGAGCTGTGCCCCGCCCATGCGATGGCTAAGATCGACGCCGTTGATGATGTTGCCCCACTGGTCGGAGCCGCCCATCTGCAGCACCGTGCCATATTGGCGGTTGAGCTCGACGAAGTCATAGCCCTGCATGATCATGTAGTTGAATTCGAGGAAGCTCAGCGACTGCTCGCGATCAAGCCTGAGCTTGACGCTGTCGAACGACAGCATGCGATTGACCGAAAAGAAGCGGCCCACATCGCGCAGGAATTCGACATAGTTGAGCTTCAACAGCCAATCGGCATTGTTGACCATGATCGCGTCGTTCGGCCCGTCGCCATAGCGCAGGATGCGCGCGTAGACCTTCTTGATACTCTCGATGTTGGTCGCAATCTGCTCGACCGTCAGGAGCTGCCGCTGGTCGTCGCGGAACGAGGGATCGCCCACCATCGAGGTGCCGCCGCCCATGAGGCTGATGGGCCGGTGTCCGGTCTCCTGCAGCCAATAGAGCAGGGTGACCGTGATCAAATTGCCGATATGGATGCTGGTAGCCGTGGCATCATAGCCGACATAGGCCGTGATCGGCCCCTTCACCGCCAGTGCGTCCAGCCCCTCGGGGTCGGAGATCTGGTGAATGAAGCCACGCTGGTCGAGCACGTTCAGGAAATCGGATTTGAACTTGGCCATTTTTGGCTGTTCCCCCCAGCCTTGCATTACCCCGGAGTCATGCCCGCGAAGGCGGGCATCTCCGTTTACGTTCATGCAGTGCGGTTGATCAAACAGAGATTCCCGCCTGCGCGGGAATGACGTGGTGAACGCGGCGACCTAGCGTCCCTTGCCGGCGGCGATCTCGGCGCGGCGTTTGTCGAGATATCCGCTGCACTTGCCGATGAGTTCGTCTGTCCGGCCTTCGAAGAAATGGTTGGCGCCAGGGACGATCTGCTGCTCGATGGTGATGCCCTTTTGCGTCTTCAGCTTATCGACGAGCTTCTGTACCGATTGCGGCGGCGCGACCCGATCCTTGTCGCCGTGGATGATGAGGCCGGAAGACGGGCAGGGGGCGAGGAACGAGAAGTCGTAAAGGTTCTCCGGGGGCGCGACGGAAATGAAGCCTTCCACTTCCGGCCGGCGCATCAGCAATTGCATGCCGATCCAGGCGCCGAAGGAAAAGCCGGCGATCCAGCAGCCGCGGCTCTCGCGATTGAGGGCCTGCAGCCAGTCGAGTGCCGCCGCCGCGTCCGACAATTCGCCGATGCCGTGATCGAAGACGCTCTGCGACCGGCCGACGCCACGCGAATTGTAGCGCAGCACGGAAAAGCCGCGCTCGGCGAACATGTAATAGAGATGGTAGATGATCTGGTTGTTCATCGTGCCGCCGAATTCGGGGTGCGGATGCAGCACGATGGCGATCGGCGCGTTGGGGTCCTTGCCGGGCTGATAGCGACCCTCGAGCCGGCCTTCGGGTCCATTGAAAATGACTTCTGGCATTGTTTTTCCTTGGGCCCTTTGATGCGCCGCGCGACGAGTCTGCAGCCCCGCAACCCCGGCGCCGGCACGCGGCTTGACGAAAGGTCCGCCGCTACCTAAAAGTGGACTGGAAAAGACAGGTTAGAATAATTCGAAACTGCCTTTTCCGGAGCGGCAGAGGGAAAGTGGTGTCTCTCCGCCGGTTTGAGCGCCCCTTCTAATGAATGTGGGTGTCCTTTTTCAAGAAGTTGTTTGGCCCGGCGCGTGGTGCGCGAGTCGGCGGCTTCTGGAGTGCAGGGCGAGTTGGCGAAGCGATGACGCGACCGGCCATCTATCTCGATCATAATGCCTCGGCGCCGCTGCTGCCGGAGGCGCGGGCTGCGCTCATGTCCGCGCTGGAGCTTGCGGGCAGCCCGTCGTCCGTGCACGGGCACGGACGGGCGCTGCGCAATATCATCGAGAACGGTCGCGATCAGGTGGCTCGGCTGACCGGCGCCGACCGGCAGCAGGTGGTGTTCACCGGGTCGGCTACCGAAGCGATCACGCAGGCGATCCTCGGCGGCATGCGGGCGTTCGGCGTCGACGGCATCATCATCACCGCTGGCGAACACTCTGCCGTGAGCAAAGCCGCGGAGATGGCCGGTGTGCCGGTGACGGTCATCGGGCTGAATTCCGCGGGCCAGATCCGCGTCGAGGAGATCGCCGTCCGTTTGGCCCAGGCGAACGCGGCCGGCCAAAGGCTGCTGGTTGCGGTGCACGCGGTCAACAACGAGACCGGTGTGGTGCAGCCGCTCGGCCGGATCGAAGCGCTGGTCGGGCCGAGCCCGCATTATCTTTTTGTGGATGCAGTGCAAGCTTGCGGCAAACTGCCCCTCGAATTTGCTTCGCGGCCTACCGATATGATGGCTGTGAGCGCGCACAAGATCGGTGGTCCGGTCGGGGTCGGCGCCTTGCTCGTGAAATCGCATGCGGATAGCGTCAGGCTGATCCCCGGCGGCGGGCAGGAGCAGGGCAGGCGCGGCGGCACGGAATCTGCGGCGCTGATCGCGGGTTTCGGGGCAGCGGCCGAGGCATTTCCGCAGCGCTATGACGGGTCGGCGGTGGCGGCGCAGATGAGTAACCTTGAAGCCGGTGTTCGGTCGATTGACGCCGGGGTAGTGGTGTTTGGGCGCGCCGCTGAGCGGCTGGGCAATTGCAGCAATTTTGCCTCGCCAGGACTCAAGGCCAGCGTTGCCATGATGGGGCTCGACCTGATGGGACTTTCGGTCTCCTCCGGCTCGGCGTGTTCGTCAGGCAAGGTCGGGCCGAGCCATGTGCTCGCGGCAATGGGCGTGAGCCCGGAGCTTGCGGAATGCGCGTTGCGCGTAAGTTTGGGTTGGTCGTCGACGCAGGAAGATGTCGCGGCTTTTCTCTCTGGTTTTGCCGAAGTGCTCGGCCGGCACCACCGCCGGCAGGGCAGAGCGGCCTAGGAAATCTGGCCATGAACGAAATCAATTACAAAGAAGCTATCCCGACGCTCAAGGACGAGATCGAGGTCGATACCGTCGAGAAGGTCCTGGCGCTGGACGTCGACAAGTACAAGTACGGCTTTGAAACGGCGATCGAGAGCGATCGCGCGCCAAAAGGCCTGAGCGAGGACATTGTCCGCTTCATCTCGGCCAAGAAGAATGAGCCGGAGTGGATGCTCGAATGGCGCCTCGAAGCTTATCGGCGCTGGCTGACCATGGAAGAGCCGACCTGGGGTCGGGTGCACTACCCCAAGATCGACTTCGACGACATGTATTTCTACGCAGCGCCCAAAGCGTTCACGGGACCCAAGAGCCTTGATGAGGTCGATCCCGAACTGCTGAAGATGTACGAGAAGCTGGGTGTGCCGCTGAAGGAGCGGGCGATCCTCGCTGGCGTCGAGGGTGCTGCCGAAGCCCACGCTGGCTCACCCAATGTCGCCGTCGACGCAGTGATGGACTCCGTCTCGGTGGTCACCACGTTCCGCGAGGAACTGGCCAAGGTCGGCATCATCTTCTGCTCGATCTCGGAGGCGATCCGCGAACATGGCGAGCTTGTGCAAAAGTACCTGGGCTCGGTCGTTCCGGTCAGCGACAACTATTTTGCGACGCTCAATTCGGCAGTCTTCACCGACGGTTCGTTCTGCTACATCCCCAAGGGCGTCCGCTGCCCGATGGAGCTGTCGACCTATTTCCGCATCAACGAGAGGAACACCGGCCAGTTCGAGCGCACCCTCATCATCGCCGAGGATGGCGCCTATGTGAGCTATCTCGAGGGTTGCACGGCGCCGATGCGCGACGAGAACCAGTTGCACGCGGCGGTGGTTGAGCTCGTGGCGCTCGATGACGCCGAGATCAAATACTCGACCGTGCAGAACTGGTATCCGGGCGACAAGGACGGCAAGGGCGGCATCTATAACTTCGTCACCAAGCGTGGCGAGTGTCGCGGCGACCGCTCGAAGATATCCTGGACGCAGGTTGAGACCGGGTCGGCCATTACCTGGAAATATCCCGGCTGCGTCCTCAAGGGCGATGATTCCCGCGGCGAGTTCTACTCGATCGCGATTTCGAACGGGCACCAGCAGGTGGATAGCGGCACCAAGATGCTGCACCTGGGCAAGAACACCTCGAGCCGCATCATTTCCAAGGGCATCGCGGCGGGCTTTTCCGACAATACCTATCGCGGTCGGGTGCTGGCGAACCCCAAGGCCACCAATGCACGCAACTTCACGCAGTGTGACAGCTTGCTGATCGGCGACAAGTGCGGCGCGCACACAGTGCCCTATATCGAGGCCCGCAACTCGACCGCGCAGTTCGAGCATGAGGCGACCACGAGCAAGATCTCGGACGACCAGCTGTTCTATTGCCTGCAGCGCGGTCTCAACGAGGAAGAGGCGGTGGCGCTCATCGTCAACGGTTTCGTCCGCGACGTGCTGCAGCACCTGCCGATGGAATTCGCGGTGGAAGCGCAGAAACTGATCTCGGTCAGCCTCGAGGGAAGCGTGGGATGACGGAAGAAGTTGAAAATTTGGTGCTGGAGCATCTCCGTGCGATTCGCTCCGACATCGCCGGGCTCAAGGACGACATGCGCGGCGTGAGGTCGGAGCAGACGGCCGTGCGTCTCGAACTGCGAGCCCAGTCGACCAGGATCGAGCAGATGATCGAGGATATTGCCGGCCTCAAGGTGCGGCTCGACAGAATTGATAGGCGTCTTGACCTCGCAGACGCGCCGGCGCTGTGACGCTTAGGAACTCGGAGAACTGAATTGACCACCCCTATGCTTGAAATCCGCGACCTGCACGTTCGCATCGAAGAGCGCGAAATCCTCAAGGGCGTGAACCTCGTCGTCCCAAAGGGCCAGGTGCACGCCATCATGGGCCGCAACGGCTCGGGCAAGTCGACGCTTAGCTATGTGCTCGCCGGCAAGGAAGACTATGAGGTCACGGGCGGCGAAGTGCTGCTCGATGGCGTCAACATTCTCGAGTTGGAGGCTGATGAGCGCGCTGCTGCGGGGCTGTTCCTCGCCTTCCAGTACCCGATCGAAATTCCGGGCGTTGCCACCATGACCTTCCTCAAGGCGGCGATGAACTCCCAACGCAAGGCGCGGGGCGAGGCGGAGCTTTCGACCCCCGACTTTATGCGCGCGGTGAAGGAGGCGGGAACTGCGCTCCACGTCGACAGCGAAATGCTGAAGCGCCCCCTCAATGTGGGCTTCTCCGGCGGCGAGAAGAAGCGCGCCGAGATCCTGCAGATGGCGCTGCTGAAGCCCAAGATGTGCATCCTCGACGAGACCGATTCCGGCCTCGACATCGACGCGCTGAAGCTCGTCGCCGAGGGCGTCAACACGCTGCGCACCCCCGATCGCTCGATGCTGGTGATCACCCACTATCAGCGCCTGCTCAACCACATCGTGCCCGACGTCGTGCACGTCTTCTCCGACGGCAAGGTTGTCGAGAGCGGCGGCAAGGAACTGGCGCTCGAACTCGAAGCCAAGGGCTATGCCGATTTCGACGAAGCAGCCGCGTAAGGAAGTTTGACCATGCGGGTTCCAGTGCGGCTCGGTGCCGCGGAAAATACTTTGATCGCCCAGTTGCAGGGCGCCGGCGCGGGCCCGGAGGCCGAGCGGCTGTCCGTTGCCGGCCTGCCGACACGTCGGGTCGAAGCTTATCACTACACGGATCTCAAATTGCTGCTCCGCGCCGTGCCGCCGCTTGCGGTGGAATATGGTGCGCTCGAAACCACCAGCTTCGATATTGCGGGGGCCTTCCGGCTGCAGATCGTCAATGGGCGGCCCCTGGGCCATGCTTCCGCCCCGGCTGGTGTCGTCGTCGGCAAGGCGGCCGGCGCCGCTCTTACCGAACGTGATGACGTTCTCGTCCGGCTGAACTCAGCGCTGGCGACCGAAACGCTGACGCTGACGGTCGAGGGCGAGGTGGGGCAGGTGATCCACATCGACCGGCATGCGACGGGGGATGCGGCGCACGTGCCGAGTTCCGTTCGGACCTATGTGGCCGATGGCGCGAGCGCCGTGCTGGTCGAGACCTTCACCGGCAACGAGGCAGCGCACGTCACGAACGGTGCGAGCTTCGTGCAACTCGGCAAGGACGCGAAGCTGACGCATGTCACCATCGACCTGTCGAGCAAGCCCTCCACGCACTTTGCGACCTGCGAGTATGAGATCGGGGCGGGCGCCGAGCTGCGCACGCTGACGATCCATGCCGGCGCTGGGCTTGAGCGCACGCAGCTTTTCGCCAAGTTCCTCGGTGAGGGCGCCCACGCCGATTTCACCGGCCTCAATCTTGTCGCTGACGGCCAGCATGCTGACATCACGCTGGAAACGCGGCACGCCAAGGGCCATTGCTCGTCCAAGCCGCTGTTCAAGCAGATCACCCGCGGCCGCTCCAAGGCGGTGTTCCAGGGCAAGATCGTGGTCGAGCGCGATGCGCAAAAGACCGACGCCAAGCTGATGATGCAAGGGCTGATGCTTTCCGACGACGCGGAAATCCTCAGCAAGCCGGAGCTGGAGATCTTTGCCGACGACGTCGTCTGCGGCCACGGCTCGACCTGCGGCAAGCTGGACGAGGAGTCCATGTTCTACCTGATGAGCCGCGGCGTGCCCAAGGCCGAGGCCGAGACCATGCTTGTCCGCGGCTTCATCGCCGAACTGCTCGATCCGATCGAGGATGAGGCGCTGAACGCGGCGCTGCAGGGCGTGGTCGACGGCTGGCTGGGCAAATGACCCCCCTCCCAACCTCCCCCGCAAGGGGGGAGGTGCCCGGCCGTGTCGGTTGTGAGTCACCGGCCTGGCCGCAACCGCAGCCGAACACCCTCCCCCTCGCGGGGAGGGATAGGGAAGGCCAAGGAAGTGACAGTAGTGTTTGATCTCGAAAAAGTCCGTGCTGATTTCCCCATTCTCAAGGAAGAAATCCACGGGCACCGGCTGGTTTATCTCGATAGCGGTGCCTCGGCGCAAAAGCCGGAGGCCGTGCTCGACAGCATGGATTGGGTGCATCGGCACGCCTATGCCAACGTCCATCGCGGGCTCCACACGCTCGCCAACCGCGCCACCGAGGCCTATGAGGGCGGGCGCGAGGCGGCGCGGCGCCTGCTGAACGCCGGCCGGCTGGAAGAGATCGTTTTCACAAAGTCCTCGACGGAGGCGATCAACCTCGTTGCCTCGTCCTTCGGCGCCCCCCGGATCGGGGAGGGCGATGAGATCGTCGTCTCGATCATGGAGCACCACTCCAACATCGTGCCGTGGCATCTGCTGCGAGAACGGCAGGGGGCAGTGCTGAAATTCGTCGACGTGCGCGACGACGGCAGTTTTGATCTCGGCGCCTTCGAGGCCGCACTGTCACCGCGGACCAAAATGGTCGCGATGACGCATATGTCGAACGTCCTCGGCACGGTCGTTCCCATCAAGGACGTGATCGGAATCGCCCACGCCCAGGGCATTCCGGTGCTGGTCGATGGCAGCCAGGGTGCGGTGCACCTCACGGTCGACGTGCAGGACCTCGGCGCCGACTTTTATGTTGCCACCGGCCACAAGCTTTATGGCCCCACCGGAATCGGCATCCTCTATGGCCGATACGACCTGCTGGCCGAGATGCGGCCCTATCAGGGCGGCGGCGAGATGATCGATACCGTCACGCTCGACACCGTGACCTATAACGATCCTCCGCATCGGTTCGAGGCGGGCACGCCGCCTATCGTTCAGGCGGTCGGGCTTGGCGCGGCAATCGAATATCTCGATCGCCTCGGCCGTGAGAACATCGCTGACCACGAGGCGGAGGTTACCGCCTACACGACGGAAAGGCTGAGCCGGATCAATTCGCTGCGGCTGATCGGCAATGCACCCGGCAAGGGCGGCATCTTTTCCTTCGAACTCGCCGGGGCACACGCGCACGATGTTTCGACGATTCTGGACCGCTACGGCATCGCCGTCCGGGCGGGCACGCACTGCGCCATGCCGCTGCTGAAGCGATTTGGCGTGACCTCTACCTGCCGCGCCTCGATCGGCCTATATACGGGCAAGGACGATATCGATGCCCTCGTCGAGGGCATCGAAAGGGCACAGAAATTCTTCGCGTAGGGTTGGAATAATGGAAGACGTCAAAAGCGAAGATGCACCATTGGCCGCCAAGGTAGACCCGGTCATGGCCGAGATGACCGAGTTGGGACGGGTCGTGCCGAGTGTATCTGCGGCAATTCCGCCTGAGGAGGTCGGGCGCATTACCGCCGATCTGATCGGCGTCCTTAAGACAGTCTACGACCCGGAAATCCCGGTCGACATCTATGAACTCGGACTGATCTACAAGGTTGATCTCGACGACAACCGCAACCTCACCATCGATATGACGCTGACGGCGCCGGGTTGCCCGGTGGCCGGCGACATGCCGGGCTGGGTGGAGAATGCGGCGCGCTCGGTCGAGGGCATCCAGGACGTGACCGTCAACATGGTGTTCGATCCGCCCTGGGATGCGAGCCGCATGAGCGAAGAAGCGCAGGTTGCGCTCAACTGGTGGTAAGTGGCGCTCCAATGTGCTACATCGTCATATAACGATGGAAGGTTGATATGGCCCTCAGGATCATGAGCCTCACCGATGCCGCCGCCGAGCGCATCAAGGAAATCATCGAGGACAGCGGCAAGCCGCTGATCGGGGTCAGCGTGGGCATCAGGAAAGCCGGCTGCGCGGGGCAGGCTTATACGCTCGATTACGTAGAAGAGCCCCTCCCGGGGCACGACCGCGTCAGCGACAAGGGCGTCGAGGTCTTCATCGACCCCAAGGCGACGCTGTACCTGCTCGGCACGGTGATGGATTTCGAGGAAGAAAAGCTGAAATCCGGCTTCACCTTCAAGAACCCCAACCAGACCAGCGAATGCGGCTGCGGCGAAAGCGTGCAGCTCAAGCCGGCGGATTTGAAGGCACTGGCCGAGGCAAGGGCAGGCGCCTGATCGCCTGCGTCCGTGCCTACCCTCATCCGGCCTCCCGCTTCGCTCGGCCGACCTCTCCCCAGGGGGGCGAGGAATCCACTGACTCAGTGCCTCATTTCAATGGAGCACCGCTTTGCCTTTTCCCGCCCCTCTGGGAGAGGGTGGCCCGGTAGGGCCGGGTGAGGGGCAGGCCCGCACCAAAGCCTTGCGTTCCCTGCCACCTCATGCCATCGCATCTGCCATGAGCGCCGCAGCTAAATCCATCACCATCACCCCCGTACAAAAGCCGTTGGTTGGGCGGGCGACGCCGCCCGGATCGAAGTCGATCACCAATCGCGCGCTGCTTTTGGCGGGCCTGGCGAAAGGTACCAGCCGGCTCAGCGGTGCGCTGAAAAGCCTTGATACCGAACTGATGGGCAAGGCGCTGGTGGCGATGGGTGTCGGGGTCGAGGAGCCGGATGACACCAGCTTCGTCGTCACGGGGCAGGGGGCGCTGAAAGCGCCGGCGGCCCCGCTCTATCTCGGCAATGCAGGCACAGCGACACGTTTTCTCACCGCCGCGGTCGCAACCGCCGATGGTGTCGTGGTCGTCGATGGCGACGAGCACATGCGCAAGCGCCCGATCGGTCCGCTGGTGACCGCCCTCAACTCATTCGGCATCAAGACCGAAGCCCGGAGCGGCTGCCCGCCGGTGACGGTGCACGGGCAGGGGCATTTTGGTTCGGGGCGGGTTGAGATCGATGGCGGGCTGTCCAGCCAGTATGTCTCGGCGCTGCTGATCGCCGGCGCGCTCGGAGAGGGGCCGGTCGAAGTTGCGCTGACGGGCGAGCACATCGGCGCCAAGGGCTATGTCGAGCTCACGGTCTCGGCCATGCGCGCGTTCGGGGGGGAGGTCGAGGAGCTTGGCGGTGGCGCCTGGCGTATCCAGCCGACGGGCTATCGGGCGACCGATTTCCTGGTGGAGCCGGACGCCTCCGCCGCGACCTATTTCTGGGCCGCGGAGGCGCTCACCGGTGGCAGGATCGACCTCGGCGTCGCTGCCGAGTCGTTCACCCAGCCGGATGCCGCGGCCGCGGCGGTGATCCGCCAGTTCCCGCATTTGCCGGCCGTGATCGAGGGCTCGCAGATGCAGGACGCGATCCCCACCATTGCTGTGCTCGCTGCATTCAACGCCACGCCCGTGCGGTTCGTCGGCATTGGCAATCTGCGCGTCAAGGAGTGCGACCGTATTTCGGCGCTTTCGACCGAGCTCAATCGCATCAAGCCGGGTCTTGCGCGCGAAGAGGGCGACGACCTCATCGTCGAGGGGGATCCCTTACTGGGCGAAATGGGGCGCCGAAACATGCCCACCCGGATCCAGACCTATGCCGACCATCGGATCGCCATGAGCTTTGCGCTAGCGGGGCTGAAAATCGGCGGCATCACCATCCTCGACCCCGACTGCGTCGGCAAGACGTTCCCTGGCTACTGGGACGCGCTGGAGGGCCTGGGCGTCGCACTGATGTGAGCGTGCAACACGCGCCTCCGGCGAATTACATACCGACTCACGCTCAGTTGTAACGAAGCGTCTACGGATATAGGCTATCCACCTCAAGGGCCGGTGGAACCCGGATGCGGCGAGTAGGCGCTACTGTGCCCACCGAGGTCGGTCCAGATGAATTTTTTTGACAAAGACTTTGCGCGCTACGCTCGGTCGACGTTCAAACGCCGCCGCGGATGGTCCTTGGCCGCCGCCGCCGCGATTGCCTGGCTCATCATTATTTTGCTCTGCTACGGCGTGTACGAGTTGATCGCGCACGTGTGATCCCCGTACGCGCGGGCCCGGGTGCCGGGTGTTTTTAAGCACCCGAAAACTCGGCGGCCGACACCCCGGATGCCTGGGGCGCGTCAAGCTTCCGCCCAGTTTTGGTCATGATACTGAGAAACTGTGGGCTATGGAGCAGCATTCAACGATGCTGCAGGTCATGCGTTTTAGTCATGATAGACATGCACCATTGTGGTGGAGATAATCCGGAAGGACTGCTAGCGTCTAGCCATCGGCCGACGCGACATTGCTTCGGGGTCGGCCCGGAAGCCAGCAAAATCGAGAAGAGGACTGTGCCTGCCGCCCGGCATTTCGCCGGACGTCGTTCTTTATTCCCCACGAACCGAGGGTATTACCAGTGCGCATCGCCATGATTGGATCGGGTTACGTCGGCTTGGTAAGCGGCGCATGTTTTGCGGATTTCGGTCACTTCGTGACCTGTGTCGATCTGAATCAGGGCAAGATCGATGCGTTGAAGCGAGGCGAGATTCCGATTTTCGAGCCGGGGCTGGATGACCTCGTCAGGGAAAATGCCGCAGCCGGACGATTGACGTTCACCGTCGGACTGGCAGATGCCGTGCGTGCGGCCGATGTCGTGTTCATTGCCGTCGGCACCCCGTCGCGGCGGGGCGATGGCCATGCCGACCTCAGCTATGTGTATGCGGCGGCGGCCTCGATCGCCGAGGCAGCGGACGGCTTCACAGTCGTGGTCACCAAATCGACTGTCCCCGTCGGAACGGGCGACGAAGTCGAACGCATCATCCGGGCTACCAATCCCAAGGCCGATGTTGTCGTGGCCTCAAATCCGGAATTCTTGCGCGAAGGCGCGGCGATCGAAGACTTCAAGCATCCCGACCGCATCGTTATCGGTACTGAGGACGAGCGCGGCCGCGGGGTGATGGCGGAGGTCTATCGGCCGCTTTATCTCAACCAGGCGCCGATTCAGTTCACCGACCGTCGGACGGCCGAGATCATCAAATACGCGTCGAACGCGTTTCTCGCGATGAAGATCGCCTTCATCAACGAGGTTGCCGATCTGTGTGAGAAGGCCGGCGGTAACGTCCAGGACGTGGCCCGCGGCATGGGCCTCGACAATCGCATTGGCGGCAAGTTCCTCAATGCTGGCCCGGGATTTGGCGGCTCGTGCTTCCCCAAGGACACGCTGGCACTCGCCAAGATCGGGCAGGATTTCGATTCGCCCATGCGCCTGGTCGAGACCACTGTTGCCATCAATGACCAGCGCAAGCGTGCCATGGGACGCAAGGTCATCGGTGCATGTGGCGGCAGTGTCCGCGGCAAGACCATTTCGATCCTTGGCCTGACCTTCAAGCCGAACACCGACGATATGCGCGAGGCTCCCTCGATCGCAGTCATCCAGGCGCTGCTCGATGCCGGCGCCCGGATCAGGGCGCACGACCCTGAGGGGATGGCCGCGGCCAAGGAGATCCTTACGAACATCGACTATGCGGATGATCCCTATGAGGCCGCCACTGGGGCCGATGCCTTGGTCATTGTCACCGAGTGGAACGCTTTTCGCTCGCTCGATTTCGAGCGGCTCAAGTCGCTCATGAAGGCACCGGTCCTGGTGGACCTGCGTAATATTTATCGCCTGGCAGAGGTGGAGCCCCACGGCTTCACTTATGAAAGCGTTGGGCGTCCGGTACGGACGCCGATCGAGCACGCTCTCGCCGCCGCGGAATGATGCAGCTTCGGGACGGCGCCTGCTGATCAGCAGGCCCACTGTCGCCTCAGATTGGCAAGCGGCCGACAGCTGTTTGCCAAATGGAACCGGCACGCCTGTGCCGCTCCCGAACTTGGTTTGAAACGACACGGCGGATGATCGATATGCAGCGTATTCTGGCTATCTCTTCGGGCGGAGGGCATTGGGAACAACTGATGATCGTCAGCGCCGCCTTCGAGGCGGACCATGTGACCTATGCCACGACGATCGAGTCATTGGCCGAACGCACCGGCAAGACGGCGACCATCGTCAATGACTGCAACCGTGACCGCCCGTTAGCCAGCCTCAAATGCCTCTGGGATACCTTCGCCCTCGTTTGGCGGACAAAACCGGCCGTGGTTGTCTCGACCGGCGCCGCCCCCGGCCTGTTCGCAATATTCTTCGGCAAGCTGCTGGGCGCGCGGACGATCTGGATCGATAGCGTCGCCAACTGCGAGCAATTGTCGATGAGCGGCAAGATCGCTGGCAAAATGGCCGATCTCTGGCTGACCCAGTGGAAGCACCTCGAAAGCGCTAACGGTCCGCGCTATCTGGGAAGCGTGCTGTGATCCTTCTGACCATCGGAACCCAGTTGCCGTTTGACCGGCTGGTCAAGGCAATGGACGAACTTGCCCCCACGCTGTCCGAGGAGATTTTTGGGCAGATCGGTGAGGCGAGCTACCAGCCGCAGAATTTCGAGTGGGCGGCGACGCTGAAACCGCACGAGTTCGAAGCAAGGTTTCGCAGCGCGTCGGTCGTCGTCTCGCACGCGGGCATCGGCACCATCCTGACCGCCCAGAAGTTACAAAAACCCCTGATCATCGTGCCGAGGCAGGCAAAGTATGGCGAGCATCGAAACGATCACCAGCTTGCCACTGCCTATCAGGTCAGGGACAAGCCGGGCGTTCATGTTGCGGCGGAGGTAAGCGAACTTGCCGGTCTGCTGCAACACGGCTCACTCGAGGCGGCGCGCGACGATCTCGACGTGGACGGACGTTTGCTGTTCGTCAGCAATTTGCGCACTTATCTGGCCAGCGGCTAGAGGCTACTGGCCTGGTCCAACGGGGCTGTATCAGGAAGCGCGGGGAATGCTTCAATTCGTCGGGATCGCGCTCAAGCGCCTCGCGTCTACGTCTGCTGGCGCGCTTGGTAGTCGGCGAACCATCGGACGAAGCTCTCGATGCCGGCAGCAAGCGGGGTCCCGGGCAGGTAGCCCGTCAGGGCCTCGAGCAGGGACGGATCGGCGAAGGTTTGGGTGACATCGCCAGCCTGCATCGGCAGCATACTGACCACAGCCTTCTTGTCGAGCGCCGCCTCGATCGTCCTGATGAACTCCATCAAGGCGACCGGGTGGCCGCTGCCGATATTGACCACCCGCCATGGCGCGACCGGCGACAGCGAGTCGGCGACCCTCCCGGTCAGCACCGGGCGGTCGCGTTGTGGGACAATGGGCACGAGCCGGACGATCGCCTCGACCAGATCGTCGATAAAGGTAAAGTCGCGCCGCATCCTGCCATGGCCGTGGGTGCCGATTGGCCGGCCCTCCGAGATGGCGGAAACGAACCGGAACAGGGCCATGTCGGGACGTCCCCAAGGGCCGTAGACCGTGAAGAACCGCATCGCCGTGGTGGGGATGTCGAAGAGATGCGAATGCGAATGCGACAGCGCCTCGGTCGCCTTTTTGGTGGAGGCATAGAGCGAGACAGGAAAATCCGTGCGGTCCGTTTCGGAGAACGGCACCTTCTGGTTGCCGCCATAGACCGAACTGGTGGAGGCGAGCATCAGGTGTGTCACCGGATATCGGCGCACCGCTTCCAGCAGGTTGAAGGTGCCGACGAGGTTCGCGCTGACATAGGCGTCCGGATTTTCGACCGAATAGCGAACGCCTGCCTGCGCGGCGAGGTGGATCAGCACTTCCGGCCGAAAGTCGGCCACGGCGGCTTCGAGGCGGCCCCGGTCCTCGAGCATTGCCTCGATGGGCGTGAAGGAGGCCAGTTTTTCGAGCTCGGCGAGCCGCGCACGCTTGAGGGCCGGATCATAGTTGGCGGTGATGCCATCATAGCCCACCACTTCGTGGCCAGCCGCGGCCAGCCGTCGGGCAAGGTGGAAGCCGATGAACCCCGCCGTGCCGGTAATCAGAAATCTCATGCGCCCACCCTGCAAGAACGAGAGCTACCGCAGCGGCGACGCCGGCAAGTGTGAACCCGTTGGTGTGGCGCGGTTCTCAGCGCCGAACTAGCATGGTTTGAAGGACTTTCGCCAGTTTGAATTGGCGTTCTGGCGTGGGACGGAGGGCGGCTTCATCAGGAGGGCGCCGGTCCCTGAAAATTGAATCTATTTACTTAAAGCGTTTGAAAATCGGCCCCCCTATAGGAGCAAGCGCAGCCGCAGAAGCGGTGTTCAGGGGGTTCAGTTGAGAACTACAGACCAAAGAAGTCATTTCCTATACGCCAAGCCGAGCCTTGGTGCGGTGTCAACTCTTGTGCTGGCACTATTAGTCTGGGCGGCAATATTCGGGACCGGCCTTTTTGCCTGGTCGCTCATGGATTTGTTTCGCTAGCCGTGCACTTCCCTGAATATAGCGAGGCACTTGTTTCGAAAATGAGTGTACTATAGTTCTTGCGTGTAGAAGGCAAACAGTTGTTCAGACCAACCGGGCCTGAACATTCTCCAAATAATGCTTTGCCCGTTCGCCATGCGTGGCAGTTTAGACGAATTGCGTATAAATCAATTCGCATTAAAGGGGCGGGTGCGAGGCATCCAAAGGTAGACATTTGCATTTGTAGCCTGGGGGCGTTGCTCAGGAAACCTACAAATGACCACTTATTATGTGAATTCTGCCACAGGCAGCGACACCAATGCGGGCACTTCCGCAACGGCAGCGCTACAGTCGATCGCTGCCGTTGAAAAGCTGAAGCTGCAGCCCGGTGATAGCGTGCTGTTCGCGCGCGACACCGCCTACACCGGCGACCAACTCACCATCAAATATTCGGGCACTGCGGATAATCCGATCACCATCGGAGCCTATGGCTCGGGGGCGGCGCCCGTGTTCAGCGGGGCGGGCACCGGCATTTCGGCAATCTCAACTCAGAACGTGGTTATCAAAGACCTGACAGTCTCCGATACCTCCAGCAATGCCATATTCGCCCATGGCGCCACGAACCTCACCATCCAGAACGTGCAGGTGATCGATACCGGGACGCCGGCTCATTCGGGCGCCATCAGCCTCGAAAACAGTACCAATGTTACCGTCGAGGACAGCACCATAACCGGGGTGACCGGAGACGGCATCTGGGTCAACGGCGGCAGCGGCATCGTCCTGCAGCACAACAACATCGGCACCGTGCAGGGAACCACTGGCGACAACATCCAGGTAACGGGCGCGACCAATGTCTCGGTGCTCGACAACTCGCTCGACATGAGCGGGCAGACCAACAGCACGAAGGGCAATCTGGTCGTCAACACGTCTGAGGGTGTCACCATCGAGGGCAACACCCTGGTTGGTGGCGGCTATGGCGCCAGCGTCAACTCCAACGACGTTACGATCGCCCACAACGAGGTCTACGGGCAGTCGGGATACACATGGAGTTTCGGCATCGGGATCGGCGAGACCTGGCCGGTGAGCAACTACGATATCTATGACAACGATGTCCATGATGTGCTCTACGGCGTAGCGATTACCGGCACGACCAGCGCGACGCGAACGAACATCGACGTGCACGACAACACTTTCGATAATATCAGCGGCGCCGCCCTGAAGGTGGACCGTCCGGCGAGCGGCGATTTTTCGGACAACGAAATCAGCGCCAATAGCGCGCCGACCAGAATCTCCGGCGATGTCAGCGCTGCGGGCACTTTTACGGTCGGCCAGAACGGCACCTTCATAACATTTGCGCCCCACGCCATGCCGGACACGGCCGTCGCCGTGGCACACGACAACGAGTTGCAGGGCAACCTCACCGCCAATGACACCAGTCCGACGGGCCGCGCGCTGACCATAACCGAATTCGGCGGCGAAGCAGTTTCAAGTGGCTTCGGCATCGACGGAAAGTACGGCCATGTGTCGGTCGATCAGAACGGCAATTTCGTCTACACGGTCGACGCCGCGGCGGTGGATGGTTCCACCAAGGAACTGAGCGACGTCTTCAAATACCTTGTCAGCGATGGCCGGCACGAATCGGTGGCGACGCTGACGGTGGATATCCTCCCGCGGCTGGAAGTGGCACCTGTTGCGACCAATGACGGGGTGACCGTGAACTCGGCCGGTGCGGCGACGGGAAACGTGCTGGCGAACGATCACGATGCCAACGGCGACACACTTTACGTGCGGAGCGCCGATACCACCAAGGTTACCGGCAGCAGCGCCGTCCATGTGGCCGGGGCGTATGGCACGCTGACGATCGCAGCGGACGGGACATATAGCTATCAGGTCGACCCGACCAAGGTGGGGTCGGGCCAGTCGGTGTTAAACGACACCTTCTCCTACAAGATCTCCGATAGCAGCCTGCAGGATACGGGAAGCCTCACCGTCCACATCGACCCGCAGCACCTCGCCACAGCGACCGCGGCCGAATTTCACATGTAAGCCGCGCAAAAACCGCCCCGCGTCCAATGCTCGCAGCGGGGTTGGAATGAGTGAATCGCAGAATAGGGCCAATTATGGGCGGGTACATGACAGAAATTCAATCCAACTTGCGAGCGTCGGAAATTCTGCAAGAAAATCAGCAAATTATCGGCTCGTTTCCGAGCTATGCTTTTCTGCCTGTGCTACCTTGCATTTGTGCGGGTTCTCGGGCCGGAGGAAGGCCGATAGCCTGATTTTATTCGCAAATTTTGCCGCCTTGTTGCAGCGGGCAGGGCATGACTGGCGGGTTTGTGACTTACTCAGGCCTTGATCGTTTGGTGCCCTTCAGCGGCAGAACGCGGCCTTCCTGCCCCGGCTGAGGGCCCGAAAAACATCAAGGTCCCGCAATGCTACGTCGAAACTCGAATTCCGACTCGTTCTCCCACGGCGACCTGCCGGACGTTGAGGGTGGCGAGAGCGATGTCATCAACCTCGACCGCGTCGCCGGCATTATCCGGCGGCAGTGGAAGGTGGTGCTTGCGGTAACGGTTGTCGGCACCTTGGTCGGCGTTACCTATCTCTGGTTCGCGACTCCGCTCTACAAAGCCAGCAGCGAGTTGCTCATCGACCAGAATGATGCCGGCCTCACGGTGCAGGTCACGGGCAATACCGATGCATCGCAGGCCGATGCCGCGATCATGAGCCAAGTCGAATTGTTCGGGTCGGCCAATGTTGCCGGCATGGCGGTCGACAAGCTCAACCTCACCGCCGACAAGGCGTTCATGAAGTCCGGCGGGCTGAATCTTAAAAGCCAGATACTGGGCCTGTTCAAGCCGATCATGGCGCCGTTCCAGCACGCCAAGGCGAGCGACAACAAGGCGGGCCGGTTGCCGGTCCCGGCGTCGACTCCGCGCGACGCGGCGGTCAACATCATCCAGGCGAATACGAACATCACGCGCGTGCGCGGCACCTATTTGCTCGAGGTCGACTATCTCGATCCGGATCCGGTGCGGGCCACGAACATCGCCAATGCGCTGGCGGCAGGCTATCTTTCCGATCAGCTCGATTCCCAATATGCCGCCACTCGAAGCGCGTCGGATTGGCTGCAGCAGCGGATTGATCAGTTGAGCAAGGAATCTGTTGCGGCGGATACGGCGGTCCAGCAATTCCGGTCGGCCAACAACCTTCAACTGGCCAACGGGCAATTGATCACCGACCAGCAGGTGTCGCAGCTCAATTCCTCGCTCATCACGGCGCAGAACGCGACGACCGCGGCGAAGGCCAAGCTCGACCAGATCGATTCCATTCTTGCGGCCAACGATCCGAACGCGCTGGTGACTGCGGCGCTCGACAGCCCGCTGATCAACGACCTGCGGCAGCGTTACCTCGAGACGGCCAAGCGTGAGTCCGACTTCGAGGCGCTGGTCGGCGACCAGCACCTCCAGGTGCTGCGCCTGAAATCTGAAATGGCCGAGTATCAGAGCCAGATCAAGGAAGAGCTGCAGCGCATCGCAGAGGGCTACCAGAGCGACTATCAGATCGCCCTCGCGCACGAGCAGAGCCAGCGGGCCGCGCTGGATCAAGCGACCAAATCCAACCCGACCTCGAACGCCCTCATGGCCAAGCTCAACGAGCTGCAACTGCAATCCGACTCGGTCAAGAGCCTCTATCAGTCGTTCCTGCAGAACTATCAGGCGGCCTCCCAGCGAGCCTCGTTCCCGATGGCGGGCGCGCGGATCGTGACGCCGGCCTCGGTTCCAAGCAGCCCGGCCCAGCCGATCGGCTGGCTGATCCTCGCCGCCTCCACCTTCCTTGGCGGCCTGGTCGGGGTCGGCGTGGGCGGCACGCGCGAGTTCCGCGACCGCTTCGTGCGCACTGTCGATCATCTGAGGAGCGATGTCGGGCTCGAATATCTCGGGATGGTGCCGCTGCTCGATGAGGGGCCGAAGAAGCGCGGGCAGGGCGGTCCGTTGCTTCCGAACCAGGTGGCGCCCCTTGCGGGGTCGCTGTTCAACTATGCCATCGAGCACCGGCGTAGCCAGTTCACCGAAACGCTGCGCAGCGCCAAGGTGGCCTCGGACCTCGCGCTTGCCGATAGCAAGTCCAAGGTGCTGGGCATGATTTCGCTGCTACCGGAAGAGGGCAAGACCACGCTGAGCTACAATTTCGCCAGCCTGATCGCCTCGACCGGCGCCCGGACCCTCATCATCGATGCCGACCTTCGGCGTCCTTCGCTCTCGCGGCACGCGGCGCCGCATTGCAAGGCCGGGCTCATCGAGACGGTGCTCAGGAAGGTATCGTTCGAGGACGCACTTTTCCCCGATCCGGCCACGGGCCTCGACGTGCTGCCGATCTCACTGAGCACGGCGGCGCTCAATTCTTCTGACCTGCTGGGGTCGGCAGCCTTTGCGATGCTGCTTGAGGCGGCGCGGCGCCACTACGAATACATCATTCTCGATCTGCCGCCGGTAGCCGCGGTCGTTGATGCGCGGGCGGTTTCACCGCAGGTCGATGCCTTCGTTCTGGTGGTCCAGTGGGGCTCGACCTCGCGGCAGTTCCTCCAGTCCACCTTGAATGCCGAGCCCAGGATTGCCGAGAAATGCGTCGGCACCATCCTGAACAAGGCCGACATCAAGAAGCTGCAGCTTTACCGGACCCCGGGTTCATCCGAGGCCTACCTGCACGAATACTCGTCCTATTTCCGGGAAGGCAGCGGCTGATCAAGGCTTCGGCCTGCCGAGGGCTGCCGTCCCTGACGGATCGATTTCCACTGCCCGCTTTTGGGGGGCGTAGGCGCGCGGCTTCGCGTTTGCGAGGCCGCCTGGGCACGGGTCGGACCTATGGCACGGGACAAGTCAGAGCTCAGGGCGGTATTCGACCGGCTTAGGCGCTCCTTTCTGGGCGTCGGGATCATGAGCTGCATCATCAACCTCCTGATGCTGACCGGCCCGCTCTTCATGATCGCGGTCTACGACCAGGTCATTCCTACAAAGAACATTGATACGCTCATCGGCCTAATGGCCCTGGGGTTCTGCGCCTATCTGCTCTACGGACTGACCGATCGCCTGCGTGGGCGAGTGATGGCGCGGTTCGCGGCGAGCTTTTCGGAGGCGCTTTCCGGGCGCGTGTTCGATGCGGTGCTGCGCCAGCCGCTGGTCGTCGGCTTCCAGGCGGATACCGTCCGGCCGCTACGCGATTTAGAAGAGATCAAGAATTATCTCTCGGGGCCGGGAATGACGGCGGTGTTCGACCTGCCGTGGATCCCGATCTATCTTTTCATCTGCTTCGCCTTCCACCCCCTGATCGGGCTGGCGGTGACCCTCGGAGCTGTCGTGCTTGTCCTGCTTGCGGCCCTTGCGGAAATCTCCACGCGGGCCCTCAGTCGGCAGGTGACCGAAATCAACAGCAGTCGCAACGCGATCGTTGAGCTGTCGATCCGCAATGCCGAAGTGCTGATGGCGATGGGCATCCTGGTCGGGGTTCGCGACAACTGGCGGCATAGCTCGGAGCGCGCCGCCAGCGCGTCCTTGCGGCTCGCGGACAAGAGCGGGACGTTGCTCGAGGCCTCCAAGATCAGCAGGATGCTGCTGCAGTCTGGCGTGCTGGCGCTCGGCGCCTATCTCGTCATCAATGGGCAGGCCTCGGGCGGGGTGATCATCGCCAGCTCCATTCTCTCGTCCCGGGCGCTGGCGCCGGTCGATATCCTCATCGGCACCTGGCGTTCGCTGCTCGCGGCGCGCGACGGCTGGGGAAGGGTCGAGGCCTTGCTCGAGCGCATGCCGAGCCTGCCGGACGCCCTGCCGCTACCGCCGCCAATGCTTGAACTTTCGGCAGAAGACGTGTCGCTGACGCCGCCGGGCAGCAGCGTACAGACGCTCTCCGGCATCAGCTTTTCGGTTCCGGCCGGCTCCGCCGTCGCTATTCTCGGGCCGAGCGGAGCAGGGAAGTCGAGCCTCGTTCGTACGCTGGTCGGCATCTGGAGGCCGCTAGGAGGCGTCGTTCGCCTCGATGGGGCCGATGTCCAGCTTTTCAGCCTGGAGCAGCGACGCCGCAGCATCGGCTATCTGCCGCAGGACGTGGAATTGCTGGAAGGCACGATCGCCGAAAACATTGCGCGTTTCGATGAAGCAGCGTCACCGGATTCGATCATCGCGGCAGCCGTAGCTGCGCATGTCCACGATCTGATCCTTCGCTTGCCACAGGGGTACGACACGCTGATCGGGCCGGGAGGCGCGCTGCTGTCGGCGGGGCAGAAGCAGCGGGTGGCATTGGCAAGGGCCCTTTATGGAGAGCCCTTCCTGGTGGTGCTGGACGAGCCCAACAGCAATCTCGATGCCGAGGGCGAGGCCGCCCTGTCGCGCGCCGTCCTGATGGTCCGGCAACGGGGAGGCATCGTCCTGATGGTGGCGCACCGCGAATCGGCGCTCGCGGCCTGCGACAGGATCATGGTGGTGCAAGGCGGCGAACTCCGTGCCTACGGGCTAAAGGAAGATATCTTGCGGCCGCGGCCCACCTCAATCGATGCCAAGGAACCAAGGGGCAGGCAGGCCGCGACCGGCGAGGGGGCTACTGCATGACGACGAAGCAGTCGCTCCGCATTGCGCGGATGCAGGGCTCGCGGCGGGCGGAGCAAGTCCTGGTCGAGACGACGTCGTATCGGCGGCTGCGGCGCTCGCTGCTGTCGGGGGTGTTGTTCTCGGCGGTGCCGTTCGGGCTGTTGCTCGGCGGGCTTAGCCTGATGCCGATTCCGGGCGCCGTCATTACCAGTGGCTATTTGAGCTCAAGTTCGGCGCCAAAGGAGATCCAGAGCGCGCAGACCGCCGTGGTCAAGGCGATCCTGGCCAAGGATGGCGATGTGGTGCATGCCGGCCAGCCGCTCATGCAGCTCGACGATACGGCGGCCCGCTCGCAGCTTTCGATCGACACCAAATCGCGCGACCAATCGGCAGCCAGAATTGCCCGGCTCGAAGCGGAGGCGCTGGGGCAGCGTTCTGTGACGTTCCCGCCGGAGCTGATGGCCCGCGGCAGCGATCCCGATGTTGCCGCGGCGATGCGGGCCGAAAGCGAGCTCTTCCGCGTCCGGCTAGAGGCCTACACCAGCCAGCTGGAGCAGCTCTCGCAGCAGGCGAACCAGATCGACGCGCAAGTCAAAGGCGTCAACGGCCAGATTGCGGCGGCCAATCAGCAATTCGACCTGATTACGTCCGAGGTGCAAAATCTGCAAAAGCTCCGGGCCCAAGACCTGGTGGCGCAAAGCCAACTCAGCGACATGCAGCGCGACCTGGCCACTGTGGAGGGGGCGCGGGCGCAGTATTATTCGACCATTGCGTCCTCGGAAGCCCAGCAGGCGGGGCTGCGGGGCCAGATTTCCGAACTGACGGCCAAGCGCATGAGCGATGCCGCCGAGCAGCAGCGGGAAACCCAAGGGCAATATGACGAGGCGAGCGAAAAGCAGATCGCGGACCGCATGACGGTGCAGCAGTTCCTGCTGACCTCGCCGCAGGATGGCGTCGTCACCGACCTCAAGGTCCATACCATTGGGGGCGTGGTATCAACGACTGAGTCGCTGATGACGATCGTTCCCGGCAATGACAAGCTCATCGCCGAGCTCGAGGTGTCCCCGCGGGACGTGCAGAAGATTCACCTGGGGCAGGAGGCCGACCTTCATTTCACGTCGATGGGCGGTTCCTCGGCGCCGGAATATTCCGGGGAGGTGACTTTCGTGGCGCCTGACCTGGTCTATGACCAGCGGACCGGAGTGCCGCATTTCGTCGTGCGGGTCGCGGTGAAGGACCCGATCAACGAACCGGGCAAGCAGCTAAGGAAGCTCGGTCCCGGCATGCCGGTCGATGTATATCTCCTCGGGCGGGCGCAATCGATCATCTCCTATATCGGCCAGCCGATCATGGAGCAGGCCCAGCGGGCCTTCCGCTAGCACTTAGGTGCGGAACGCCCCAAGCGCCTTTTGCACCGCATCGAAGGTGGGGAGCGGCTGAAGTTCGTCGTCGAAGAGATTGATTCGATAGCGGCATTCGGCGTTCTTGCCCACCTCGTTCGGCTTCTGCCCATGCGGACTCAGCCCCCAGAAGATCACGGCGCTGAGCCTAGCATTGGCCTGGGCCGTCGAAATCAGCTGCGACATCGGTATTCCGTAATCGGCGGGCTTGAACCCGGGCACGCGCTTGATGAAGCGGCAGGATGCGTCCAGTTCGGTCAGCAACATAGCGAGCCCACGGGACTTTACCTCACGGCAGAAGGCGCCGAAGGCGTCGGCATCGACCTTGTCCAAGCCGGGGCGGATATGGCCCTGCACGCCCAGGGCGTCGATGGGGACCTTGCGGGCCTGCAGGCGGTCAAGCAGGGCCAGCACCGCCTTGCGCTTGGCATCGTAGACATCGCCTGGTTCGTAAAGATGGGTTTCGTTGAGCACCAACTGGCCGGTGGGATCGGCGGCGCGTGCGGTGTGGAAGGCCAGATCCATGTATTGCTCGCCGAGCTGCTCGGAGAACACCATCTTGCGCAGTTCGGGACTGTCGTACTCGAAGGGCTCGTTGACGACGTCCCACGAGGCGATTCTGCCGGCATAGCGGCTCATCACCGTCGTGATGTGCCGGACGACGGCGTCGCGCACGGCTTCTGGACTTTTCAGCCGGGTTACCCAGCCGGGGGAATTGTACCAGACCAGCGTGTGGCCGCGCATGCCGAGCTTGTTCTTCTGCGCGAAGGCCACGACCTTGTCGACGTTGCCGAACGTGAAGGTGCCGGGCTTGGGCTCCACCGCGGCCCACTTCATGGCGTTGCGCGGCACGATGGTGTTGCACTGTTCGAGGATCAGCTTGACGTAGGCAGGGTCGCCGAGGAGCTCGGGATCGATCGCCGAGCCGACCCGCAGCTTCTTGCCGTCGGCGATGGCCCTGAGCCCCTGCACATCCGCTTCCGCGGCCCGGGCGACAGGTGGCAGCGCTGCAATTGTGGCGGCTGCGAGCAGCCCTCCCAAAACGCTTCTCCGCCGCAGCTTTTCCATGGACTAGCCCCCGTTTTGTGGATTTCCGTCGCAGCCGTAAGCTGAAGTTTTTGAAGTAAATTTAGGGAATCTCTCGCAAAAATGGCGGCGGCCCGAAAAGTGATCGCATGGCAGGCATGCTGAATGTGCATGACGATGGATAATCTACTTAGCTGATTGAAAAGTCGGATGTTTAGCTCCGTTACCCGCGATAGGACAGCCTTGCTTGCCTTTCTGCGCTGATTGACAGGGCGTTATCGCGGATGCCAACCTTTTGACCATCAAGACTATTGTCGCCTGAGCACGAAGTTGCGTGCTGGCGGGGCGGGCTAATACCCGCGCCTGGTTAGATAAGGACGCCCGCTTTTTGAGAAGTCGGACGCATCCGCTGCTGAAAACAACGCAAACGGAGTTCTAACGTGACTAGACCACAGGCTGGCGACGACGGCGCCAAGATCAACGTCCTCACTCTCGATCACCAGATCAGCGGAAATCTGCTCTCCAATGATGCCGACGCCGCTGGAAACCCGATCTTCCTCCGCTTCGTCGATGGCGTTCGCGTCGGCGACAAAGGTGTCGACACAATTGCGGGCACTTATGGGACGTTCACGTTTCACGCGGACGGCACCTATACCTACGTGCTCGACCTCGACAACCCGGCGGTTCAGTCGTTGCAGCACGGCCAGACACTGACCGAGAATCTCAACTACAAGATTTCAGACGGGCTCGGGGACACCGATTTCGGTCTGTTCAAGCTCGTTATCGACGGCCCCAACCAGCGCCCCGTGGCAAATGACGATCACGTCGCCGCCGATCTCACCGGAAATGCCTCGGCCGACACGATTACCGGCAATGTGCTCGCCAACGACACCGATGCGGACGGCGATAAGCTGCAGACAGCCTTCATCGGCACGGAATCGCCGCTCAATTACATTCGGCACGGCAGCGAAGTGACGCTCCAGGGCGAGTACGGTTCAATCAGCATCGGCCGTGATGGCAATTTCGTCTATCACGTCGACGAATCAAATTCTGCCGTTGCCAGTCTATCGGGAGACACCCAGCTGACCGACCACTTCGTCTACAAGATTTGGGACGGCGAGCCCACGGAGTCGGCCAATGAGGGCGATCTCTATATCAATCTGACCCACCATACCGCTTAGCCGCGGAGCCTGGGTGACGCGAACGGTTGTGGCTGGCAGCAAAAAGATTGCCGGTCTTCTTGATGTCCAACTCGGCGCCTACGTTGCGCTAGAGTGATCGTCGGGCCGGCAGAAGCTGGGCCGGCGGGTTTTCTAGACAGGGGGCGTCCTTGAGGGCTCCAGGCGAGCGCGCCCGCAGCAAGCAGATTCTCTATTACGTGGACCGCTATTTGCCGGCATCGCAGTCTTTCGTGGCGCAGCAGGCCAAGGCGCTCCGGCGCTATGAGCCCGAGGTGCTGGCCGGACGACTGATTGATTCTCCAAGCCGGGGAATCGGGAACTTCCCCTTGCACGATATCTCCGGCTCATACGTGATGCGGGCCGGGGAACTGGCGGTTAAGGTCGCCCGGGTGCCCATGCCCTGGGCCCTCCCGGCGATCGGAAGGTCCACCCTCGTTCACGCGCATTTCGGCAAGAACGGCTATGTCATCGGCCCCGTGGCGATGGCAGCCGGCAAGCCGCTCGTCACCACGTTCCACGGCTTCGACGCCACCTATGCCGGCTCGCCAAAGGCTGCGGGCGGCTTCAACCAGAGCCGGTTCTTCGCCCATGGGCGCCGCGAAATGGCGAGATGGGAAAGCTGGAACATCGCAGTCTCCGATTTCATCGCCGACCGGCTGAAGGCCCTAGGCTTTCCGGAAAGCCGTGTATTTCGGCACTATATCGGCATCGATACAACCCTGTTTCGCCCCCGTTCCGTGGCGCGGCGGCCAAACCGGGTCGTGGCTGTTGCACGTTTCGTCGAGTACAAGGGCCACCGCTTTCTGATCGAGGCGCTTGCCGAGGTGCAGCGCGGAGGAGTGCCGGTCGAACTGGTGATGGTGGGGCAGGGTCCCCTGCGCCAGGAGATTGAGAGCTATGCAAAAAAGTACATAGCTCACGTCGAGGTGATTGATAGGTTGTCCCAACCAGAGATCGCAGATCTGCTGGCGACCGCGAGGCTCTACCTGCACGGCAGCGTAGCCCTCGAGAACGGTCATGCAGAGGCATTCGGGATTGCCAATCTCGAAGCACAGGCAGTTGGGACGCCGGTCGTAGCGTTCCGGTCCGGCGGCGTGGCGGAAGCCTTGGTCGCCGGCAAGACGGGCGAAGCTGTAGCAGAGCGAGACGTGAAGGCGATGGCCGTGGCCATCGCAGCCCTGCTCACCGATGACGCGAAATGGCAAAGCTATTCGAGGAGTGCAGCCGAAATGGTCGCAAGCCGCTTCGATATCGTCGCTCAGGCGGCGGCGCTCGAGGACTATTACGACGCTGTCGTTGCCGCCCATGCCGGCTCGCCACAGCCTGTGCTGAGCACGGTGTAGCCGATGTGGGGGTTGAACAAATTCCAGTTCATCCGCAAGGCGATCGTGCGGGCGAAGTGGGTCTACTACACCAAGTTCTGGGGCATGGACATCGATCCGACGGCGAACTACTCGCTGAATGTCCGCTTCGACAAGACATTCCCCAAGGGCGTGCATATCGGGCCGGAGACGTATGTCGCCTTCGAGGCGGCGATTCTCACCCATGATCTTACCCGCGGGCTGCATCTACACACGCGGATCGGGCGGCGGTGCTTCATTGGCGCCCGCAGCATCATCTTGCCCGGAATCGAGATCGGCGACGAATGCGTCATCGGGGCTGGCTCGGTCGTTACCAAAAGCATCCCGCCCCGTTCCCTCGTGGCCGGCAATCCGGCCCGCATCATCCGCAGCGACATAAAAATTATCTCGCGCTATGGCCGGCTTGCGCCGCCAGAGACGCCTGCTGAGCCAATCGAGGAGGCTGTCAAATGACCCCAACCCACCGATCGACTGGTCGGAGGGGATGAGATGAGCGGGCCTGCGGCGACCCTTCTGTTCTCCTCCTACAATGGCGGCAAGACCTTACCGGCAATGCTGGACGCCTTGTGCGCCCAGACGCTTCCACACGACCGCTGGAAAATCGTGGCGGTCGACAATAACAGCAAGGACAACACCCGCGAGGTGCTTGAGGCTTATCGCGGGCGCCTGCCGCTCGAGATCTTCACCGAGCTTCGGCAAGGCAAGGAGCATGCGCTGGCCCGCGGCTTCCAGCACCTCGAGGGCGAACTCGTCATCCTCAGCGACGACGACGTCATTCCGGAACCGGACTGGATCGAACAGTTCCTGAAAATTGCCGCTGAACAACCGGAATACGACATCTTCGGCGGCCTGATCGAGCCCGCGTGGGAAAAGGCGCCCGAGCCCTGGCTGTTGCAGCTGTCGGGCGAGCAACTCGGCATTCTCTATGCCGTCAACGAAAGGGTACCGGAAGGACCAGTGCCGGCCGGGCTGATTTTCGGCCCCAACTCGGCGTTTCGCCGCTCGGTCGTGGGCCAGTCCTATGCGGTGCAGAACGTCGGGCCCAATGCTGCCGTGGCCCAGTATCCGATGGGACAGGACACCGCGTTTGCGCTTGCGATCGAGAGGCAGGGTTCCAAGGCGTTCCATTCGCGCGGCCCCCGGCTAAAGCACAGGGTCCGAGCCAGTACCATGAATGAGGGCTGGGTGCTGAGGCGCGCAGAGCGCTTCGGCATGGGAATGGTCGCCATCCATCCGGAATATTTCGATCGCAAGAGCAAGCTTGCGGGCCTCCCCGCATCTACCGCCATGTTCTGGGCGGCGATGCTGCCGGTGACACGCGTGCCCGGGATCTTGCCGGAGCGGCGTCGGTTCAACGTGCTCTGGAAGCAAGCGGTCAGGCAGGGAATTTTGAGGCAATTCGCGTCGCGGCGGTCCTCCGATCCGGCGGCGCCCGTACTTGATGCCGTGGCAAGCGAGTAGGGGGCCCAATGAGCGAAGCTTCCGCAACTGCGGCGAAAGGCGAGCTGCCGTCGGCGCAGCAGTCATCGGGACCGAGTGCGACCAGGCGCACCGCCCCCCGGATTACCTATTTTTCCCTGTCCTTTCCGGAGCTGACGCAGACTTTCGTCTTCAACGAGATGCGGCACCTCAAGGCACTTGGGGCGGACATCGATATCGTGGCATTGCGGCCGCCCCGCAACGAAATGTCGGACCTGCCGCAGCGCTATGGGTTTGGCGAGCGCATCGCCTACGCCGATCCGGGCGTGGTCGTACGCAACAGGACGCAGCGGATTGGGCTCGCAGGCAGGAGCGCGGCCCGGCTGGTCGCGGCCGGTCGAGGCGACGGCGTGTGGCGGCTGCTCCGTTCCGGGGCGGACAGTCAGTCGCTGACCCGCTCGATGAATCTTCACATCGCCGCTCGCTTGCGCGCTCGCGGGGCAGAGGGCGACGTGCTGCTTTGCCATTTCGGCCCTGCCGGACGGGTCGCGGCCCATCTCAAGGCAATGGGGCTCATCAAGGCGCCATTGGTGACGGTGTTCCACGGCTATGACGTCACCCAGTACCTTGATGACAAATCGCCCGCTGAATACCGCGAGTTGTTCCAGAGCGCCGACCTGCTCATCGCCATCAGCGACCTCTGGCACCGGCGGCTGCTCGAACTTGGTGCACCGCCCGAAAAGATCGAGACCTTGCACCTCGGCATCGACTGCTCGGCTTTCGAATACCGGCCGCGGCGGATCGAGCCGGGCGAGCCGATCCGCTTCGTGAGCGTTGGCCGGATGACGGAGAAGAAGGGGCATCGTTATACGGTCGAAGCCTTCGCCGAACTGGCCTCCCGGCACCCGGAGCTGGACCTAAAACTCGACATCGCAGGCAGCGGTCCGCTGTTCGACGAATTGCAGGGGCTGGTGAATCGGCTGGGGCTGTCGCAACGCGTGCGCCTGCTCGGCGGCATTAATCACGACGAGGTCCGGCGGCTGCTGGATGCTGCCCACATCTTCGTGCTGCACAGCGTTACCGCGGGTGACGGCGACATGGAGGGCATTCCGGTCTCGATCATGGAGGCGATGGCCATGGGCCTGCCGGTCGCCAGCACGCTGCACAGCGGCATCCCCGAACTGGTGGCCGACGGTCGCTCGGGTCTGCTGGTTGCGGAGCGCGATGCCCAAGCCTTCGCTGACGCGCTGGGGCGGCTCATTGGCGACCCCGCGCTGGTTGAAGGAATGGGGCGTGACGGCAGGGCGATCATCGAGCGTGACTACAACGCCGATTTGCAGGCCGAGCGGTTGCTTGGGCGGCTTTCGGAGATCAGCCGATGACCGAAAACGCCCCCGACGTTTCGGTCGTTGTCGCCGCCTTTAACTGCGCCGGTTTCGTGAATCGGGCGATCGGCTCGGCGCTCGCCCAAGAGGGCGTCAGCATCGAGGTCCTTGTCGTGGACGACGCGTCAACCGACGACACGGCAGCGGCCGTTGCGGCGGTTGCCGCCGGTGATCCGCGCCTAAAACTCATCGCCCTCGAAAAGAACGGCGGCCCGGCCGTCGCGAGAAACGCCGGGTTTGCCGCGGCCCGGGGCGAATGGGTGGCGGTGCTCGATGCCGATGATGCCTTCGAGCCGGATCGGCTGCGACGGCTGGTCAGCTTGGGCAGGGACGCTGCCGCTGACATGCTGGCCGACAATTTCCGCAATTTCGACGCGCGAACGGGTAAATCAGGCAGCAAGGCGCTCTTCGAGAAGCCGGAATCCGAGCTGCTGGATCGCTACGCGTTCCTGCGGGGCGCCCGGCCCTATACCGGGGAGGGGGATTTCGGCCTGCTGAAGCCCGTGTTCCGGCGGGCCTTCGTTGCCGACCGCAGTTTGCAATACCCGGCGCAGTCGCGGCACGGCGAAGACTTCCTATTTTATCTTGAAATCGTGCTGCAGGGAGGACGTTTCCTCCTGCTCCGAGGTGAATCCGGCTATCTCTACACCACCCGGGACTCTGGGCTCAGCCGGACCGTGATCGACTATGGGGACCAGCTTCGGCAACTTGCCTTGCTCGCCCAGCGTCCCGATCTTGCCGGGGACTCCGAGCTACTTGCGCTCCTGCAGGCGCGCGCCGATGCGCTGACGCGATTGGCGGCCGAGCAGGAATTGCAGCTCCACATCCGCTCCAAGGATGCGGCCGAGTTGCTCCGATTTGCGCTGCGGAACTCCTGGAACAGGACCCTCGCCGCGCGCTGGGCAGGCAAGGCCATCGCCCGGAAGGGCCGGCTGCTGGCGCAACGCGTTTTGCCGACGAACAGAAGGGATGCGCGATGGAGTTAGTCTATTTCCGAGACCCAAAGCTCAATTTTGGCGACGATCTCAACGCCCATATCTGGGACCATGTGTTGTCGCCGGAATTTAGGGCCCGCGACGACATCATCTTCGTCGGCATCGGCAGCATCCTGACCGCCGAGCGGCTCGAGCAATATGTGGGATCCCCGAAGCACGTGATCGTCGGGGGCAGCGGCGTGTCCTACGGCACGCCGCCCAGCGACATGTCGCGCTGGTATTTCGCCGCGGTGCGGGGGCCGTTGTCGGCGGCGGTGCTGGGGCGGCCGGAAGCGGCAATCACGGATAGCGCAATCCTGCTGGCACGCACGCAAGGCCTGGTGTCGCGCAGCCCGGAACCGAAAAAGATCCTCTTCGTGCCGCACCGATCGTCGCTGAAAAGGACGGATTGGGAGGCGATCTGCCGTAAGGCGGGGCTCGAATTCCTCAGCCCGCAGACGCCGGTGACCGAAGTGCTCAGCCAGTTCGGCGAAGCCAGGCTGGTGGTGACCGAGGCCATGCACGGGGCGATCCTCGCCGACACGCTGCGCATCCCATGGGTGCCGGTGGTCATCAATCCCGAAATCGACGAGTTCAAATGGCGGGACTGGGCGCGCTCCATGGAAGTTCCGTACCGGCCCATAAGCCTGCGCGCGGTGGTGCCCGACGACCTCTACGGAAACTGGATTGTACGGCGGAATCTCAAGCGGGCAGGTATTGGCAGTCACACGTTGCTCGAAGCAGCGCAGGATGCGAACCAGTACCAGCAATATCTCGAGCGCCGGTTCGGGCCGCCCGCCGGCAGCTTTGCCAAACAGTCAATGATGGACACGCGGTTGTGGCGATTGCTCCGCCGGCCGCTGTGGAAGCTGCAGCCATTCTTCATTGACGCGGCCGTCCGTGCGCTGCGGGCGGCGGCGGCCTCGCAGCCTTTCCTGAGCGAAGATCGGGTGTTCGACGAGCGCCTTGAGCAGATGAGCGCGGCAATCGAGCGGATGGAAGCGCATTTCAGCCGACAATCGACGCGACTGGCGACGACCTGAACACCCCGAGGGAATATCGATGAAACCGGAAATGGTTCGCAAGCGGGGTTCGGCGGTCGGGGCCAGGGCAATGCTGGCCTCGGTGTGGCTGGTCGGCGGCTTCCTCTTCAGGCGGATGGCGCAACTAATCGTCACGGTCGTGCTGGCACGCCTGCTGGTGCCGGCCGATTTCGGCCTCGTCGCCATATCGACGACGCTGCTGCTGTCGCTGATGTCGATAACCGAGCTGTCGCTGTTCAACGCGCTGATCCATGAGAAGGAGCCGACGCGGGACGACTACGATACCGCCTTCACCTTCAGCGCCTTGCGTGGAATTCTTCTCGCAGGGGTGATGGTGGTCGGCGGCTTGATCATGGCGCGGGTCTATCATGACGAGCGACTGTTCGCCGTCACTGCTCTGCTCGGCGTAAAGCCGCTGCTCGGCGGCTTCACCAGCCCGTATTTCATCAACCTCGCCAAAAACCTGAGCTTTGGCAGGGTAACGTTCTGGGAATCGGCCTCGGCCGTGGCGCAGGTGGTCGCCTCGACGCTGGTCGCCCTGCTCACCGGGAGCTATTGGGCCATTGTCGCCGGGGTGCTGGTTTCCTCGCTGGTTGGCCTCTTCGCCAGCTATTGGTGTGCGCCCTATCGGCCGAGATGGTCGACCGCCTCATGGCGCAACCTCATGTCGTTCTCGATCTGGATGACACTCAGCCAGGTCGCGTCGGTCGTGGGCAACCGCTTCGACAATTTTCTCGGCGCCGGCATCCTCGGCACCGCAACGTTCGGCGCGTACAATGTCGGCGGCAACATGGCGACCCTGGTCACCCAGTCGGCCACCCAGCCGCTGGAGCGGGTGCTTTTCCCGAGCTTTGCCAGCATCGTCGATGACCGGCCGCGCCTGCAACGTGCCTTTCAGCGGACGCAGGCTTGCCTTCTGGCAGTAGGGTTGCCGCTGGGCGTGGGGCTGGCGGTGGTGGCGCAGCCCTTCATTTACGTGGTGCTCGGCCCCCGCTGGATGATCGCGGCCACCGTGATCCAATTCATCGCGCCCGTGTTGGCGCTGCAGATCGTCTTCGGGCCCCAGAGTGCGCTCGCTTTCTCGATGGGCGAGACTCGCATGCTCTTCAACCGCAGCGTCGCCCAAATCGCGTTCCGGATCCCGATCGTCTTCATCGGCCTCTATTTCTTCGGCTTCATGGGGCTGCTGATCTCCCGCGTCATTTCGGGCGGCGTCATGGTGACAATCCTCAACATGTACATGGTGCGCAAGCTGGTGGGGATCACGGTTTGGGACCAATTCATGGTCTGCTGGCGCTCGCTGCTGAGTTGTGCGGCAATGGCCGTGGCGGTGCTGCTTGCCAGTGCGGCGTTCCCGCCGATCCACAACACGTTGCAGGCAACGGAGATGCTGTTCGCATTGGTGCCGCTTGGCGCGGTGACCTATTGCGGCGTTCACGCGGTGCTTTGGCTGCTCGCGGGGAAGCCGTCGCTGGGCATCGAGACGGAACTGGTGAGCATCGCGGGCCGCCTGCTCGGGCGATTTAACAGGCAGAGGCAACCGGCAGAATGAGCAACGGTCTCGAAAACCAGGTGATGGCCGCCCCAATGGCGACGGTGGTCTTTTCGTCCTACAACGGCTCGAAGAGGTTGCGACGCACGCTGGATTCGCTTGTCGCGCAGGATTTCCCTGCCGAGAATTGGGAACTCGTCGCCGTCGACAACAACAGCGCCGACGATACCATGGCGGTGCTCGAAAGCTATCGCGGCAAGCTGCCGATCAAACCGTTCCGCCATCCCGTCCCCGGCAAATCCGGAGCCCTGAACAGGGCGATCGAGTTGGCGCGGGGCGAATTGGTGGTCTTTACCGACGACGATGTCGAAGCGGAGCCGACCTGGCTCAGCGCCCTTGTCGCCTGCGCCCAGGCGCAGCCCGAGTTCGGAATCTTTGGCGGCCGGATCGTGCCGGATTGGGAGCGGGCCCCCGACGGTCAGGCGTTCCTCGACTGGATTCCGATGGGGTCGACCTTTGCCGTGGTGGATGATGCCGCGAGCGGGCCTTGCGACCCCACCAAGGTGTGGGGGCCCAATACGGCCATTCGTCGCCGGCACCTCGCCACCGAGCGCTATCGGGAAGATATCGGGCCGCTGCCCGGCGGCTTGTTCGCCATGGGCGAGGACTCCGAGATCGTGCTGCGGCTGGCGCGGCAGGGGGTGAAGACCTACCGCTGCGGCGAGGCGGTGATCCACCACTTCGTTCCGGCCTCCAGCATGACCGAAAAATGGGTGCAGAAGCGAGCCGAGCGGCTTGGCTATGGCATGCCGGTGGTTTTCCCCGAGGAGGTGCCGAGAGGGCCGCGCCTCAACGGTGTGCCGCTCGACACCTGGGCCGAATCCGCCAGTTGGGCCATACGCTCGGCCTTGCTCTATCCGCTGCCCAGCAATCGCCTGAGGTTCTGGGCAATCTGGAAGCACAATTACATGCGCGGCTATCGGGCGGGGATCCGCCGCTATGCGCCGGTGCAGGGGGCGGTCGAGTGAGAGTTTCCGTCCTCATCAACAACTATAATTATGCGCATTACCTCGGTGCCGCGATCGAGAGCGCGCTGCTTCAGGATTTTCCCGACTTCGAGGTCGTGGTCGTCGATGATGGCTCGACCGACAATTCCCTCGATATCATCGCCGGCTACGCTGGGCGGATCGTGCCCGTTGTGAAGGCGAACGGTGGGCAGGCTTCCAGCTTCAATGCCGGTTTCGCGGCCGCTCGCGGCGAACTGATCTTCCTGCTCGATGCCGATGATGCGTTTCTTCCCGGCAAGCTGGCACGGGTCGTGGAAATCTACGAGCAACAGGGCGTCGATTGGTGCTTCGACCGGGTGACCACGAACGAAGCCGCTGCGCCGCCCCCCCAAATAGTGGTCACGGCGTTCGACAAGCGCGAGGGGCTTCGCCGCGGCAAATTTCCCTCGCTGCCGGTGCCGACTTCTGGCCTGAGCTTCCGCCGCGAGGTGCTGGCAAAGATCCTGCCGATGCCGGTGGCTGCCGACGTGGTCCTGAGCGACAACTATCTCAAATTCGCGGCAGCATATCTCGGGCGCGGAGCGGTGATTGAAACACCACTGACCTTCCAGCGCCTGCACACCACCAACCGCTACACCGGCGCCAAGGCCGGTTCGCTGCGGCCGCGCATCATGGTCGAGACAGGGCTCGAACTCGCCCGCCGCTATGACGGGCTGCGGGCGCTTGGGACAAGCCTGGTAGCCGGCGGGCTGGCCGAGGGAGGGTTTCCGCCGTCGCGGATGTGGACCGAAATCCGTCGCTGCACCCGCGACGGCACTTTTGGCGCAGACGGCGCCGCGCGGATCGCGGCGCTTGTGGCGATGAAACGGCTGATACACCGGGTACGTCCCCGGCAGGGGGCATTGTCATGACAACCGAAGTCCACATCGTCGTTGCGGCGCTGACCTACAAACGTCCCGAGGGCATCGGCAAGCTGCTCGAAGTGCTGCGGAATCAGGTACGCACCCCGGGGCGGCCGTTCCGGCTCACCGCGCTTGTCGTCGACAATGACTCAGCGGGGAGCGGCCGGGTGACCGTCGAGCGCTTCCGCGGCAATGGCGCCTACGATCTAATCTATGTGGTCGAGCCGCAGCAGGGAATCCCGTTCGCACGCAACCGGGCAATCGACGCAGCGCCGCCGGACACCGATCTCTTCTGCTTCATTGACGACGACGAATGGCCGGTCGAGGGGTGGCTGGACGCCATGCTGGCGGTGCGGGCGCAAACACGTGCCGATTGTATCTATGGGCCAGTGGAGCCGGTCTATCCGACCGCGCCGCCGGCATATTTCGTCAAGACCCGCGCGTTCGAGCGAAAGCGCCATGCCGATGCCGCGGCGCTCAATTATGCGGCGTCCAACAATGTCATGATCGACTATCGCTATATGCGCGAGAGCCAGTTGCGGTTCGACGAGCGGATGCGGTTCACCGGGGGCAGTGACTATCTGTTTTTCAACCAGGCGGTTCGGGGCGGGATGAAGATTTTCTGGGCAGATAATGCGCTGGTCTACGATATCATTCCGGCCAGCCGGATGACCTGGAAATGGCTGCTGCAGCGGCAATACCGGCTCGGCAACACCTTTGCCGTCAGGGATACGCTCTACGGTACCGGTCGAGAAAAATTCCGGCGGTTGGCCTATGGCGTGACACGGATCGGTCTGGGCGTGGCCCTGCTGCCGTCGCTGCCGTTTTCCCCCCGCTGGGGGATGCGCGCGCTGACGCACATCTTGCGCGGGGCAGGCATGGTCAGCGGCATTCTCGGCCACTCCTATGAGGAATATGCCCCGGCAAAGCTTGTCGAACCGATCGAGGAGCGTGCCGCCAGCGGCGTCACCGAGAGGAGCGTTGCCCCATGACGGATGTCATCAATCCCGGCCACTACGATGGCAAACTCGGGCTTCGGCCCCGGCAGATGCGGGCAGCACCGAAATACGAAATCAGCCGCCGCGCGCTATCGGATGGGCTGCTCTACTTTCTTGCCTATTTCTGCCTGATCCGCGGCACCGGCATGTGGCTGGGCTATCCACCCACGCAGGACGAGAACGCTACGGTGGATTCGCTGCCGCAGCAGTTGATGCTGTACTCGCTGATCCCGTTCACCCTCGCCTATATCGGCCTCAATCCCAACCTGGTGATGGGGTACATCCTCAGGATCCCAAAACTGCTGTGGCTGTTCTTCGCGCTCGTGCTGATTTCGACGCTGGGCTCGGTCCAATTCGTCGCCTCGGCCCGCGGGCTCATGGCGGTGATCGTGATCTCGGTGCCCGTGCTCCTGTTCAAGGCGCGCTTCGGGTCGGTGAAGACGATGGAGATGCTGCGCAATTTTGCCGCCGTGTCGGTTTTCGCGAACCTGCTCTACACGGCCGCCCTGCCGAGTCACGGCATCATGCAAGGTTCGCTCGCCGGGTCGGTGCGGGGCATGTTCCTGCACAAGAACTTCTTCGGCCAGTTCAGCGCCGTGGCGTTCCTGGTGTTGGTGCCTTCACTGAGGGACCGATTTACCTACCGCAATCTCTTCATGGCGAGTGCCTGTGTGCTGGCGCTGCTTTCGGCGGTCGTGTCGAAATCTTCAACGGCGGTGGTGCTATGCGCGGTCGGCCTCGCCGGGCTCGGCATCGCCGGGGTAATTTCCAACGCGATGCCGGTCAAGGCACTGCGCGCCTATGTGGTGACCGTGTCGCTGATCCTGCTGGTGGGCTTTGCCTATTTCTTCGGTCTTTCCGTTGCGGGGGACATCGCCGGCAGCTTCGGCAAGGACATCACGCTCTCCGGCCGCGGCGAATTGTGGGATGCCTTGCTTGACGCGCTGTATGAGCGCCCGTGGTTCGGGCATGGTTTTGCGATGTTCCGGCAGCCGGATTATATCGCCATCTTCACGCACCAGATCGCCTGGGGGCCGCGCTCCACCCACAACACCTACCTTGAGCTGGCGCTCAACATCGGCATTCCCGGCGTTACGGTCTGGGTGGCGTTCCTGGTGTCGCGCTTCGTGCGCAAGGCGGTGATGCTGCCGAACGATCCGGTCGAGCGCACGGCCATCGCCAAGGAAGTGGCGATCATGCTCATGATCATGGTGGGCTCGTTCACCGAAGCCGGGATGATGCTGGCCCCGCTCGCGACCTGGCCGCTGCTGCTCTGCGTGCTGCCGAACGGGAAGCGGCCGAGCCGAACGCAGGCCCCGATCAGGAGCGCGGAACGGCAGCGGCGCGCATTGGCGTGATTGGCCAGTGGAAAAGGGGCGCACCGCTCCGGGTGCGCCCAACTGGCATGGCTCAGGCCTTGAGGCGCAGCATCTGGTAGGAATAGGGCGGCAGTATCACGGTGAGGCGCTCGCCGTCGAGGGTAGCGCCTTTGCCGGATTTCGGGGCCACATTGTCCTGGCCTTTCGCGGTATTGATGGCCTCGAGGTCGGCATGGGTCATGACCTGGTGATCGATGACCCTGAGGTTGCCGAACCCCGTCAGCGAGACATCCACATCCACCGCCTCCGTGCCGTGGCGGTTGACCATGAACAGCGTCACCGTACCGGCATCGGCGTCGTGAACGCCGGCGATGTCGGCATAGCCGACGTTGCTGGCTCCCTCGGTATCGTAGCCGGCTACATCGACCTTGAGGTCCAGTGCGGTGCCGCGGCCGAAGCGCGAGGCGAAGTAGTAGGGATAGTAGATGGTCTGCCGCCAGGCCTCGCCGCCGGGCTCGGTCATGATCGGGGCGATGACGTTTACCAGCTGCGCGATGCAGGCGATTTTCACCACGTCGGCGCGGCGGATGAAGGTGTTGAGGATGAGCCCGACCATGAGCACGTCCTCGAAATTATAGGCGTCTTCCAGCAAAGCCGGGGCGTGCGGCCAGCCGGAATTGCCGTCGAGGATGGCGCGATCCTGGGCGTTGGAGTGATACCAGACGTTCCATTCGTCGAAGGAGATGTAGACGTCCTTTTTCGACCGCCGCTTGGCCTTGGTGAAGGCGATGACGCCGGCGACGGTGCCGATATAGGTATCGAGCTTGTGGCTCAGCGCCAGGAACTCGGCGGTGTTTTTTCCGCGATTTGCGAAGTACATGTGAAGCGAAATGAAGTCGATCGCATCATAAGTGTGCTCGAGCACCGTCGCTTCCCATTGCGGGTAGGTCGGCATGTTCGCGTGCGACGAGCCGCAGACGATCAGTTCCAGCGACTTGTCGAAAGCGCGAAGCGCCTTGGCGGTCTCGTTGGCGAGATGACCGTATTCCTCGGCGCTCTTGTGGCCGACCTGCCAGGGGCCGTCCATCTCATTGCCGAGGCACCAGAGTTTGACGTTCCACGGCTCCTCGCGGCCGTTCTTGCGACGGAGGTCGCTCCAATAGCTGCCGCCGGGGTGGTTGACGTATTCGACGAAGTTGCGGGCCGCGTCGAGGCCGCGCGAGCCGAGGTTCACCGCCAGCATCATCTCGGTACCGACGCTTTCGCACCATTGGGCGAATTCGTGGATGCCGACCTGGTTGCCCTCCGAGGTGTGCCAGGCGAGGTCGAGCCGGACCGGCCGCTGCTCCTTGGGGCCGATGCCGTCTTCCCAATTATAGGCGGAGACGAAATTGCCGCCCGGATAGCGGACCATCGGGACGTCGAGTTCCTTGACGAGTTCAATCACGTCGCCGCGCATGCCGTTCTCGTCAGCGGTCTCGTGGCCGGGCTCGTAGATGCCGGTATAGACGGCGCGGCCGAGGTGTTCGAGGAACGCCCCATAGACGCGGTCGTCGATCCTGCTGATCGTGAAATCCTTGTGCGCCGTGACCTTGGCCTTCATCGAAACCCCTCCGGTGTGTTCCATATTTGCTGATCTATATCAGCTTCACTCGATATAGACCGGAGCGGCCGTTAGGCGTCAAGCGGGATTTGGTCTCTCAACGCCTCGTATTGAGCCGCAGGACGATGTCCTGGTCGTAATTGCCAAAGCCCTTGCCGAAGATATTGACCCCGCCGGGGTGTCTCGCGTCTTTCTTGACGCCGATCCTGAGGCGGATCGAGCGGTGGTTATCAAGCCCGAGCTGATCGAGCGCCACATCCGAGATGCGCACGCCATCGACATAGGTGCCGCCGGCGTTAACGCGCCAGGTCTTCAACTTGCCATACTGGCTGCCCTTCAGCTTCCACCAGTCGGGTGTATAGACGCCGCGCTTGTCGCCGAAATCGCCCGGCGAGGTCCAGGTGCCGATCTCCGTGCCATTGACGGTCAGGGTGATGTCCGAGGGCCAATCGACCGAGGTTCCCGGCACTTCGGAACTCAGTTCCAGGCTGAATTCCATTGAATCGAGCTCGTTGTGGGCGAGCCGGGCATTGTTCGGAAACTGATATTCGACATAGCCGGAGGTGAACCAGATGAGCCCCGCCTTCATCCGCTCGGGATCGAGGAAGGTGTCGGGTACGTCGAGCAGGCCGATGATGCTGTCCGCCGAGCAGAGGCCGCAGGGGGCGGAAACGTCGCAACTGGTATAGAGCCCCAGCGGCATCGAGACCTCGATTTCGCTGGTGCGCTTGATCTCCTCCTTGAACATCACCAGCACCTCGTCGAAGGTGGAGTGGCAGATCTTCTGGTTGCCCTTGCGCGCCTTCTGCGTTTCGGTGCGGATCAACCCCGCGTCTTCGAGGATCTGCACGTTCGACGACACCGTCGATTGCGGCAGCTCAAGTGCGGCCGCGATGTCATTGACGTTGAGCGGCCCCCTGCTGTGCAGCAGTTTCAGGATTTTAATCCGCGCTGAAGAGGCGAGGCCTTTGAGGACATCGAGGCCCTCTTCCGGATCGACGACAAGGAAATTGCGGGGCATGCGGAATCCGGCTGGCTGGACTAGATCGGCGTTTGTATCAGAAATGCCGATTTATTCAATGCGGTGCCGGTGGGCGTGGGAGACGTGGTGAGACTGGGCCCAACAACACGCCGGGAAGGGGGCTACCCCTCACCCTTCCCTCTCCCCAGACGGGCGAGGGGACGATAGGGCCGCGAGGGTGCCGCAATGGAAACCCTCGCCGCTCTGGGGAGGGGGTGGCCGGCAGGCCGATGAGGGGGAGCCTCCCGCCTCAGCGGCTGCCCGGTTAGGCCCGGCAGTTCGTGCAACACAGCTGCCGGCATTCGCCGGGATGGCACCAGTCCGGGTGCTCGCCAAACCTCGTGACCGGCAATGTCGTCTGCCCGCTAGTCAGGTGCCCCGCGGCTTTGCTCTTGCCGTCGCGGCAGCCGAAACCGCGTCGTCGGGCCAGAAATGCCGCGGGTAGCGGCCCTTGAGGTCCTTGGCGACGTCTTTCCAGGAGCCGCGCCAGAAGCCCGGAAGGTCCTGCGTCGTCTGGATCGGGCGATGGGCGGGCGAGAGCAAGACCAGGAGCAGCGGCACCTTGCCGCCGGCGACGCTCGGATGGCGGTCGAGGCCGAACAGTTCCTGCACGCGGATGCTGAGGGTTGGACCGTTCTCACCGCCATAGTCGATCGGGTGCCGATTGCCCGATGGTGCGTCGAAATGGGAGGGCAGCAGGTTTTCCATTTCGGCGCGCAGGTTCCAGGGCAGCAACTCGGCCAGAGCCTGGCCGAGTTCGTCGGCGCTGATCTCGGCGACGGCCGTGCGGCCGATGAGATAGGGGGCAAGCCAATTTCCAACCGTGGCGGCGAGGCTCACGTCCGAGAGATCGGGCCAGGGGTTCCCGAGCACACTTTGGAGGTAGGTTGCGCGAGCGCGAAGCGCCGATTGCTCCTTGCTCCAGGGGAGGGCGGCGATGCCGATTTCGGCAATTCCCCCAGCCAGCAGATCGGCCGCCGCCTCTGCGTCGCTGACCGAGACAGGGGCATCGGCCAGACGCACCTCGCCCAACCGGCGCACCCGGCGGGCCCTGACGCTGCGCGAGGGCCGGTCAAAGGTCAGGCTCGTTTCTTCGACGATGTGGCCGCCGAAAATCTCCTCGATTTCCTCGCGATCGATCGGAGCGGCAGCGCGGATACGGCCATTGGCAGCGTTGCCCGTCACGTCGGTGACGACCAGGAAGGGCGCCCGCGCCAGCGCGTCGGTTTCATCCACGCTGGCGGCGCGGCCGTTGGCGAGCCGAAAGCGGCCGGGACGGCCGGAGGCCTGGGCGACGCGGTCGGGAAAGGCGCGCGCGAGATGCCGGCCGAGTTGAGTCCCGCTACCGCCACGGCCGGAGCCGCCCGCCCAGCGGCGTGCAAGTGAGCGGGCCTCGTCGGCGCGAGGACCCCGCTCCTGGCGAAAGCGCCGCAGCCTTTCGTCGAGATCGACATCGCTGCCGCCGAGCCCGCGCTCGGTGACCAGCACAGCGGCCTCCGCCGCCGTCAGCGCATCGGCTTCGAGCCGGGCGCGATGGATCATGTGGGCGAGCCGGGGATGGAGCGGCAGATCGGCCAGCGCGCGGCCTTCATCGGTGATGCGGCCTGATGCGTCTATGGCCTCAAGCTCCTTGAGCAGTGTGACGGCCTCGTTCCAAGCGGCGGCCGGGGGCGGATCGAGGAAGGCCAGGGCGGCGGGGTCACCGATGCCCCAATTGGCGAGGTCGAGCGCAAGGCCCGCGAGATCGGCTTCAAGGATTTCCGGGCGGTCGAAGGGCAGGAGCGATGCATCCTGCGGCTCCGCCCAGAGCCGATAGCAGACGCCAGGCTCGGTGCGGCCGGCGCGGCCGCGCCGCTGTTCGGCCGCGGCCCGGGATACGCGCCGGGTTTCGAGCATCGTGAGCCCCGTTGCCGGCTCATAGGCGGGCACTCGGGAAAAGCCGCCATCCACGACGATACGCACGCCTTCGATGGTCAGCGAGGTCTGGGCGATCGAGGTGGCCAAAACCACCTTGCGGCGGCCCGGTGGCGCCGGATCGATCGCCCGGTCCTGCTCGACCGAGGTGAGCTGTCCATAGAGTGGCGCGAGGTCGACGGTCGCCGAAACGCGGTCACGCAGGCGCTCCTCGGTGCGGCGGATTTCGGCTTGCCCGGGCAGGAAGGCAAGGATGGAGCCGCCCTCATCGTCTAAGGCGCGGAGCACGGCGGCCGCGACGGAATCCTCCAGCCGCTCGCCCGCGGCGGGGGGCAGATGGCGGGTTTCGACCGGAAAGGCGCGGCCCTCGCTCGCGATCACCGGCGCATCGGCGAGCAGGCGGGCGACGCCGATGGCATCGATCGTTGCTGACATGACCAGGAGCCGGAGGTCGGGGCGTAGCGCCGTTGCATCCAGTGCCAGGGCGAGGCCGAGATCGCCCTCGAGGTTGCGCTCGTGGAACTCGTCAAAGATCACGGCGGCGATGCCAGAGAGACCCGGATCGTCGAGGATCATGCGGGAGAACACGCCTTCGGTCACGACCTCGATGCGGGTTGCCTTGCTGATCCGGGCGTCGAGCCTGACGCGGTAGCCGACGGTGGCGCCGACCTCCTCCCCAAGCGTTGCCGCCATGCGACGGGCGGCCGCGCGGGCGGCGAGCCGGCGGGGTTCGAGCATGATGATCCGGCCATCGGCGCGCCAGCCGGCATTGAGGAGTACGAGCGGCACGCGGGTGGTCTTGCCGGCGCCCGGCGCAGCGACGAGCACGGCAAACGGTCCCGCTTCCAGCGCCGCCAGTAGGGACGGCAGCACCGCATCGATGGGAAGAGGGGTGGCAGGGATGGTCATCCCCGCGTGATAGTGCAATTGGGGCGGGGCGGGAAGCAGTGGGGGGAGCCCGCGACGGGAAGGACAGGGAAACAGAGATTCCCGCCTGCGCGGGAATGACGCCGCGCCCTGAGGCCAAGGTTGGCGAATGGCTTAGGACAAATAGCGCCGGAACGATGCGATGTCGGAAAGCGGGCACTTCCTGCCGCCGCGCTTCGCCGGCCTTGCAGCTTCCCCCGAGTCATCCCAGCGAAGGCAGGGATCTCCGTTTCCGGCAGACGCCAAGCGCGACAGGGCCGGCCGAATTCATCACGGCCAGCCCTGCCATTCGTCTCAAGAGGCCGCGCCCAGTCTCTCAAGCAGCCTCGCCCAGGCGATCATGCCCGTGCGAAAGCTGGCGAGCCGGAAATGCTCGTTGGGCGCGTGATAGTCTTCGTCCGAGGTCGAGAACGAGAAAAAGATCGCGTCCGTCCCCAGCTGCTGCTTGAACACGGCGCCCACGGGGATGGTGGCGCCCATGGCGACGCGCAGCGGCGGGGCGCCGAGGAGTTCCTCAAGGATTTGGCCGGCGACGGCCAGGGCCGGCAATTGCGGATCGAGGGCGAAGGCAATCGTTCCGGGCCCTTGCATCTCGACGGCAAGCCGGTAGCCGGTGGGGAGGTGTCGCTCGAGATGGGCTTTTATGGCGTCGAACACCGCCTGCGGCTCCTGGCCCGCGACGAGGCGGCAGGTGATTTTACCTGAGGCGGTCGCGGGGATCACGGTCTTGGTGCCGGGGCCGGTATAGCCGCCGTAAATGCCGTTGAACTCGAGGGTCGGGATCAGCCATTGCCGAATCAGCAGGTCATCGCCGGAGGGCAAGGGCTCGGGCCGTTTGGCGCCGATCTCGTCGAAATAGCGGCCGGCGTCGAATTTGACCGCCTCGATCGCCTGGAGAATTGCCGGGTCCGGGGGCAGGGCGGTGTCGGCAAAGCCTTCCACCGTGACATTGCCCTCGGCGTCGTGGAGGGTCGCCAGTAGCTGCACAAGGGCCCGCACCGCATTGGGCGCGCTGCCGCCATGGCGGCCGGAATGCAGATCCTTGCCGCTGCCTTCGACGGTCACTTCGAGCTTGACCATCCCGCGGCTCGCGACGGTCATCGAGGGCAGGTCCGGACGCCACATCGCGCCATCGGCCGAGACGACGAGATCGCAGGCCAGCCGCCCCTTGAGCCGTTCGACGGTCGGCTCGAAATGTGGGCTGCCGGATTCTTCCTCGCCCTCGATTAGGAATTTGAGGTTGAGCGGCAGCTTGCCGGCCACGGTCGAAAAGGCTCGGGCGACGATGATCGGGATGAAGAGCGGGCCCTTGTCGTCGGAGACGCCGCGCGCGTAGAGGCGATCGTTGCGCACTGTCGGCTCGAAGGGCGGCGTTTCCCATTTTTCGAGCGGGTCCGGCGGCTGCACGTCGTAGTGGCCGTAGACCAGTACGGTGGGCGCGCCGGGGTTTTCGCACCATTCGGCGATCACCACTGGATGGCCGCCCGTCGGTACGATTTCGACCAGCGGAAAGCCGGAGCGCGTCAGGCTGTCGGCGACGAAATGCGCGGCCGCATTGATACCATCGGCATAGGCCGGATCGGTCGAAACGCTGGGGATGCGGCAGAAGGCCTCGAGTTCGGCGAGAGCCTCGTCTTCATGGGTTAAGAGCCAGGCTTCGATCTCGCTCATTTGCCGCCGTCCACGCTCAGCACCTGCCCGGTGACCCAGCCGGCCTGCTCGGAGGCGAAGAACAACACTGCATTGGCGATGTCGTCGGGCGAGCCGAGGCGTTTCAGGGCAATATTGTTGAGGAGCCGCTGCTGGCCGTCGGCGCCCATGGCGTCCCATTGCCGCTCGGTGGTGGGGTTGGAGCGGATGAAGCCGGGGGCGACGTTGTTGACGGTGATGCCCCAGGGGCCGAGCTCGTGCGCCAACTGGCGGGTGAGGCCGATCTGGCCGGCCTTGGCGCTGGCATAGGCCTGGATGCCGGTGAGGCTGATGCCGAGTCCGGCGCCGCTGGAAATATTAATGACGCGGCCGGAGCGCTGCTCCTTCATTCCGGGGGCAACGGCCTGGGTCATGAAAAAGGTGCCGGAGACGTTGGCGTCGAAGATCGTTTGCCAATCGGCGGCCGAGATCTCTTCGATTGGCCGGCCGACCTGGCCGCGGACACCGCCGGCATTGTTGACGAGGATGTCGACCACGCCGATCCCCGCGACCGCTTTCTGCACTGCCGCGTGATCGCCGACATCGAGGATGAGGGTCGTCACCTTGCCGTCCCCGAGCCGGGCGGTCTCGGCAAGACCCTCGGCGTTGACGTCCGCGGCGAAGACCTTTGCGCCGTGCGCCGCGAAGGCGAGGGCGATGGTGCGGCCAAAACCGTGCGCCGCGCCCGTTACGAGCGCGGTCTTTCCTTCAAAGCTGATGTTCATGCAACGCTCTCGGATGAGGAGGTTCTGGCCGCGGAAAGGATGACGGTCAGGTTGTCGGGGGAGAAGGTGCGGCTGCCCGATTCCATTTCCTTGATCAGTTCGATCAGGCGCGAGGTCAGCGGCGTCGGCATCCCGAGCTTGGCGCCGGTCGAGACGATGGGCCCGAGCTGGTCCTCGGCCTCGGTGCGGCGCTTGCGGATGGCGAGGTCGCGCCAGATGCCGGAGTGCGTCTTGAGCGAGGTCCGGTTATGCGCGACCATATCGGTAAAGCTCTTGTCGAGCGCCTGCTGGGACGAGCCAGGAGCGAAAGCGGCGGGATCGAAGCCGTTGAACGCTTCGGTCTTGACGCCCTGGGCCTTGGCGACGGCGCCCACTTCGCGGCCGAGATCGCTCAGCACCGCCCGGTAAGCGGGGTTGTCGAGCGCGTCGGCGATGCTCTCATTGGTCAGCGCCGTGCCGAACAGCAACGCGCCATAGACGAGCTTGCCCCAGAGATAGCCCCAGATGTTGTCGGTAAGGACCGCATTGGGCTCGAATTCCAGCATGAGCTTGTAGAGCTCTTCGACGCGCGGGGTCTTCGTGCCATCGATCTCGCCGACGACCACGGCGCCGTGGCCGCTATAGTGGACGAGGCCGGGCTCCAAATAGTCGGCGCCAAAATTCACGAAGCAACCCATGGTCCGCTGCCGGCCGACGATGTCGGCGATGACGAGCTCGTTGAGGCCGTTCTGGGCGGAAACGACGTAGCCGTCCGCGGCAAGGTGCGGCGCGAGCTGCTGGGCGGCCGCCGTTGTGTGCAGTGCCTTCACCGCAAGGAAGATGCGGTCATAGGTGCCGGTGAGTTCGTCGGGGAGGAAGGCCGGGGCCTTCACCGCATCCTCGAAGATCGGGCCGGCGATCCTGAGGCCTCCGGCACGGATCGCGGCAACGTGTTCGGGGACGTTGTCGACGAAGATCACCTCATGGCCGGCACGGATGAAAGCGGCGCCGAGGGTGCCGCCGATGGCGCCGGCACCCCAGATGACGATCGGATTGCTCATGCCCAAGGACCTTCCAGCAGCGCCCGCGTCTCATTGACGGCGACATCCCACATCGACAGCATCTCCTCGTCGGAGCGCTCGTAGTAGCCGCCGAAATTGCCGTCGCCGAGATAGGCCTTGACCCCTGCCGGATCCAGCAACCGCAGGCGGGCGAGGTCTATCATCGGCTTGCGCTGGGTCGGCTGGACGACGCCGGGGAGGCGGGTCCAGGGGAAGTTTTCCATCCAGGAGGCGTGGGAGGCAACGGTGTCGATCTCCTGCACGCGCTTGAGGGTCGCCGGCGCGTTCCACCAGTTGTGGAACTTGACCACCACGCCTGGATTGTCGGCCATCCATTCAATGGCGAGGCTGCCCGCCGGCGCGTTGCCGCCATGGCCGTTGACGATCAGGATGCGCTTGAAACCCTGGTGCGCCATGCTGTCGAGGATGTCGCGGACGACGCGGACATAGGTTTCCACCCGAAGGGTGATCGAGCCCGGATAATCCAGGAAATACGGGGTCACGCCATAGGCGACGACCGGGAACACCGGGATGCCCAGCGGCTCGGCCGTATCGACCGCAATCTTTTCGGCGAGGATCGCGTCGACTGCAAGCGAGAGTCCGCCATGCTGCTCAATGCTGCCGAGCGGCAGCACGGCTCGGTCGTCGTGCCGCAGGTAGTCGGCTACCTGGTTCCAGTTCATGTCGGAGATTTTCATGAGGCTTCCTTTCGGTCTGCGGCGTCGGTTTGGGCGGAGAGGGTGACGAAGGGCACGACGATACGCTCAACGTCGCCAGGATCGGGTGTGTGGCGGTACTCGATCGATTGGATGCCGGGCCTGGCGAGCTTGGCTGCTGCCTCGGCACCGGTGGAAAATATGACCACGTCGCAGTTCTCGAGCAGTTCCGGCAGGTGCGGATCGTCGACGCCTACGGCGACGACGTTCTGCACGTGGGCGGCAAAGCGCTGCACGCCCGACCTGATGACGGGGACGAAGTCGGAAAAGCGCGACAACGCCAGGATACGCGCCATCGGGTCGAGCGAGGCGAGGGCCATGCGCGTGGCTTCGGAGGGGATGAAGCGAACCGACACCACCTTGGTGTTGGGCAACAGGCTCACGACTTCCTTATGCTGGTTGGCAAAGGTCACCGCGAGATCCGCCGAACTGGCGCGGGTCCTTATCACCGGGTCACGCAAGATTGCGTCGATCGTCATCGGCTCGACCGTGGCATCGCCGCCCAGCTGGGTCGCGATGGCGCGGGCATAGCTTGCCGTGGCCTCTCGAAAGAGCCCGACCATGACGATGCTGACCCGCTTGCCCAGGCTGATACGATAGGAGAGGCGGGCGTTGATGAGGGCGCCGAGATCGCCGGTGCGGATGCCCATGGACAAAGCATGGTCGATGAGCGCGTCGATCCGCCGATGCAGCGCCACGATATCGGCGTGCGCCGCCATGCGGGTCTGGGAACTGTCGGCAACGAAGGTGCCGGAGCCTTGGCGCGTCTCAATCAATCCATCTTTCTTGAGTTCGCGATAGACTTGGCTCACTGTCATGGGGGCAACGCCAACCGCCTCGGCAAGCTCGCGCACCGAGGGCAAGGGTTCGCCCGGCAACAATTCGCCGGCAGCGATACCGTGTTCGAAAATGCCTTTGAGCTGCAGCCGGATCGGCACTAACAGCTCGCGATCAATGTGATAATCCATCGGGAACGCTTTAGGTGTTCCACGGTGCTATCACACCTTTCCCTCCGCTCACAAGACGGCTTTAACAGCACTTTTTTGCCCTGGATGCATACGGACCCCTGTTGACACGCTTCCGGTCACATGGAACGTTACACCTCAGTAGAACACTTGCGGACTTTGGAAGGCCGGGGGAAATATGAAAACCTTGACGATAGCTGCCCTGGCGGCAGCCTTGGTTCTGAGCGCCAGTTCATCAGTGCTGGCGGTCGAGCGCGGCGGTATCTTGAATTTTGGCCGCTATGCGGACAGCTTCTTTCTCGATCCGGTGCTCAATGACGGCAATGTCGACATCTGGGTGCTGTCCAACCTCTTCGACACGCTGCTGCTGCCCACCGATGACGGGCAGGGCGTGAAGGCGGGCCTCGCCACCGAGTGGTCCGTGGCCAAGGACGGCCTGAGCGTCACGCTCAAGCTGCGCCCTGGTACCAAGTTCTCCGATGGCACGCCGATCACCGCCGAGGACGTCAAGTGGTCGCTGGAGCGGGCGGCGAATCCGAAAAACGGCATCTGGAACTTCCTGCTGTCCGCGGTCGACTCGGTCGATATCAGCGCCGCACCCACCATCGTCATCAAGCTGAAGCACCCCGATCCGGCGATCTTGCAGGCGCTCTCGACCTTCAACACCAGCATCCTGCCGGAAAAGCAGTTCGAGGATGAGCCGGGCAAGACCGATGAGGATAAGGCCAAGGCCTTCGCCGAACATCCGATCGGATCGGGTCCGTTCGCGTTCCAATCGTGGGATCGGAACTCCGACATGAAGCTGGTCAAGAACCAGTATTATTGGGACATCGGCGCAGACGGCAAGCCGCTGCCTTATCTCGACGGCATCAATTTCGAGGTGGTGCCCGATGACGCGACGCGCATATTGCAGTTGCAGTCGGGCGCGCTCGATGCGGCAGAGTTCATCCCCTATGCGCGCGTCGACGAACTGAAGTCCGCCGACGGCATCAATATGCAGATGTATCCCTCGACCCGCGTCGAGTACGTCTCGCTCAATGTGCGGCCGCAGATCAATGGGCAGCCCAACCCGCTGTCCAACCCCAAGGTACGCCAGGCGCTCGACTACGCCACCAACAAGGATGCGATCATCCAGATCGTCACCCATGGCGTGGGCACCCCGATGACCTCCTATATGTCCAAGGCGACGCCGCTCCACACCGGGGATACGCCGCTCTGGCCGTATGATCTGGACAAGGCCAAGCAGCTCCTGACCGAAGCCGGGTTCCCGAACGGCTTTACGACCACCCTCACCGTGCTCGCCGGCAATCAGGACGAAATCGGCATTTCGACCGCCCTGCAGCAGATGTGGGCCCAGGTCGGCGTGACCCTCAACCTGCAGCAGCAGGATAATCCGACCCGTATCGACCAGTACCGCAAGGGCGTGCACACCATGCGCCTTGCCGCCTGGACGGACGATATCGCCGACCCGAACGAGATCACCTCGTACTTCGCCTACTCCCCGAATATCGACTCCCTCCATTCCGGCTGGAAGAACGACGAGGTCAACAAGCTGTTCGAGGCGTCGCAGAGCGAGATGGATCCGGCTAAGCGCAAGGCCGAATACGCCCGCATCCAGCAGATCTACAACACCGACGGACCGATTATTCCACTTTACGAGACCGGCTATCCGGTGGCATTGCGCAAGAGCGTGCAGGACTTCGTGCAGATCCCGCTCGGCAACAACATCTTCCGGGCGACCTGGCTGCAGAAGTAGCAGTGGTCCACAATCCCTCACTCGGCTGCCGGCACCCTCTCCCGCAAGGGGAGAGGGACGTTGGGGGCACCGCTCCTTCCTTCTCCCCCTGGGGGGGGAGGTGGCGCGCAGCGCCGGATGAGGGGGAGCGGCTCCGCCTCCCCCTCGCGACCATCTAACCTGAGGTCTGGCTCTTGCTGTCCTATATCCTGCGAAGGCTGCTCCAACTGGTGCCAACCTTCGCCTTTATTCTGATCGTGGTTTTTGTTCTCGTCCGGCTGCTGCCGGGCGATCCGGCGAGCGCCATGCTGGGCGATCGTGCAATCGATTCCGACGTAGCACGGATCAATCACTCGCTTGGTCTCGATCAATCGATCCCGATGCAGTTCCTCACCTTCCTCAAGGCTGTGGCCACTGGCAATCTCGGCGACTCGATTGCCGTCAAGGTGCCCGTGGTCGAGTTGATCGAGCAGCGTCTCCCGGTCACGCTGATGCTGACCGTCATGGCGGCAATTATCGCGGTGATCCTCGCGATCCCGTTGGCTTTCCTGGCTGCCAGCCAGCGCGAGAAGCCGGCGGACATGATTATCCGCGGCGTGTTCCAGGTCGGGCTTTCGGTGCCGGTGTTCTATCTCGGGCTGGTGCTGCTGATCGTCTTCGGTGCGAAGCTCAACTGGTTCCCGGTCGGCGGCTATGGCGACACCTTCCTCGACCATCTCCGGCATCTGGTGCTTCCGGCGCTGACCTTGGCGTTGACCTTGGCGGCCATCCTGCTGCGCAACCTGCGCGCCGCCATCATCGGTGTGGTGGGCGCTGAGTATGTTGATTTTGCCCGGGCCAAGGGCCTGGCGCCGCGACTGATCCTGGTGCGGCACGTCTTGCGCAACGCGCTGATCTCGACCTTGACGCTGTTCGGGCTTTCGGTGGGGACGCTCCTCGGCGGCGCGGTCATCACCGAAACCGTGTTCGCCATCCCCGGCGCCGGGCGGCTGATGATCGACAGCATTTATGGCCGCGACTATCCGGTGGTGCAGGGGCTGACGCTGGCGATGGCCGTGGTGGTGTCGTTGACCTTCCTTTTGACCGACATTGTCCAGGCCTGGCTCGACCCGAGGATCGCCCGATGACCATGGTTCTTGCCAATACCGTCGGACGGGTTCGCCGGGTCCGGATCGGACGTCTGCCGGCCACCCTCATTGCTGGCGGCATCATCCTGCTGCTGGCCGTTTTCCTTGCGATCTTTCCCAAGCAGGTCGCGCCCTATGATCCGTTGGCTTTCGACTACACCGCCCTGATGAAGGCGCCGACCCTCAAGCATTGGTTCGGCACCGATAATTTTGGCCGCGATGTGCTGACGCGGGTGATCTACGCCTATCGTGTCGACCTGCAGATTGCGGTCTTCGCCACGCTCGGGCCGTTCATCTTCGGCAGTATTGTCGGCGCGCTCGTCGGCTATGCAGGCGGGGCGGTGGAAGCCATCTTCGGCCGCATCGTCGATGCGGTGATCACTTTTCCCTTCATCGTGCTGGTGATCGCCATCGTGGCCGTGCTCGGGCCCGGTCTCAACAACATGTACATCGCAGTCGGCATCGTGGGCTGGGTGTTCTATGCCCGCCTGGTGGCGGCCGAAGTGAAGGTGCAGAAACGGCTCGATTACGCGGATGCGGGCCGGGCCATGGGCTATACGCCGGCCCGGATCATCTTCCGGCACCTCTTGCCCAACTCGATCACGCCGGCAATCGTCTATTGGATGACGGACATGGCGCTGGCGATCCTGCTTGGTTCGAGCCTGGGCTATCTGGGCCTTGGCGCGCAGCCGCCGACTGCCGAATGGGGCGTGCAGATAGCCGACGGCAAGAATTTCATGACGACCGCCTGGTGGATGTCGGTGTTCCCCGGCATCGCCATTGTCATCACCGGCCTCGCCTTCAGCCTGATCGGCGATGGGCTCGCTGAATTGTTGAGAACGAAGAAATGAACGCGATGGCCGAAGTTTCCGCTCAGCCGGCGCTGGAGGTTCGCAACCTCACCACCCAGTTCGACACCAGCCGGGGCCTGCTCAAGGCCGTCGACAATGTCGGCTTCGACGTGATGCCGGGCGAAGTGGTCGGGCTCGTTGGCGAATCCGGCTCGGGCAAGAGCATGACGCTGCGCTCGATCATGCGGCTGGTGCACGCGCCGGGCGTGGTGACGGGAAGCGTCCGCTGGCAGGGGCGCGACCTTTTCGCCATGCCGGAGAAGGAATTGCGCCGGGTCAGGGGCGGGGAGATCGCGATGATCTTCCAGGAGCCGATGACGGCGCTCAATCCCGTGCTGCCGGTGGGCCTCCAGATCGAGGAAAACCTCAAGGCCCATACGACGCTCGATCGCGGCGCAAGGCTGCAGCGGGCGCTGGACCTGATGGATATGGTGGGCATTCCAGAGGCCAAGCGGCGGTTGAAGGATTACCCGCATCAGTTTTCGGGCGGCATGCGGCAGCGGGCGATGATCGCCATTGCCCTCGCCAGCACCCCAAAACTGTTGCTGGCTGACGAGCCGACGACCGCCCTCGATGTCACGATCCAGGACCAGATCCTTAAGCTGATCCTCTCGCTGCGGGATGAACTCGCGATGGCGGTAGTGCTGGTGACGCACGATCTTGGCGTGGTCGCCGCGACCTGTGACCGGATGGCCGTTATGTATGCCGGCCGCATCGTCGAGACTGGAATTGTCGGCGAGGTCTTCGCCCAGCCGCACCACCCCTACACGCGCGGGCTCCTCGGCTCGGTGCCGCGCGCCGGGACCGAGCGCAGCATGCTGCTCTCGATCGAAGGCACGCCGCCAAGCCTCGCCGCCATTCCCAAGGGCTGTGCGTTCAATCCGCGCTGCAGCTTCGTGACCGACACCTGTTTGGAGCAGCGGCCTGACCTCGAGGCTTTTGCGCCGGGCCGGACCGTCGCCTGCTTCAACCATGAGCCCGTAGCCGCCAGCGGATCGCCCGTCGCATGACCTCATCTCCGAACAATGTGCTGATTTCTGCAATGGAGGTCACCAAGGGCTTCCCACTGCCGCACGGCATGCTCCAGCAATTGGCGGGCAAACCACGTCCGGTGGTGCACGCGCTCAATGGCGTGACCTTCCAGCTCCATCGCGGCGAAACCCTCGGCATCGTCGGCGAGAGTGGGTGCGGGAAATCGACCCTGGCGCGCTGCCTCGTCCGCCTGCTCGATTGCGACGAGGGCCGCATCTGGTACGACGGCCAGGACATCGCAATGCTGCAAGGCAATGCGCGGCGCGATTTCAACCGCCGCGTGCAGATGATTTTCCAGGACCCCTACAGTTCGCTCAACCCGCGCATGAAGGTCGGCGAGATCATCGGCGAGGCTCTGAGCGTCCACAAGATGCGCCCGCGCAGCGAGATCCCGGCGCGCATCGCCGAGCTGCTCGAACTGGTGCGCTTGCCCCAGGATTCGGTCAACCGCTATCCGCACGAGTTCTCCGGCGGGCAGCGGCAACGCATCGGCATCGCCCGGGCGCTGGCGGTCGAACCCGAGGTGCTGGTCGCGGACGAACTGGTGTCGGCGCTCGATGTGTCGGTGCAGGCCCAAGTGGTCAACCTGCTGCTGCAATTGCAGGAACGGCTGGGGCTGACGGTGGTCTTCGTTGCCCACGACCTCCGGTTGGTGCGGCATATCTCGCACCGGGTGGCGGTGATGTATCTCGGCAAGATCGTCGAGATCGGCCCGACCGAGGAGCTGTTTTCCGCGCCGCGCCATCCCTATACCAGGGCACTGCTCGATGCAGCGCCTGAGCTCGATCCCAGCCGGCGGTCGCGCACGGTGGCCGCGCGCGGCGAGTTGCCGAGCCCGATCAACCCGCCTGCCGGGTGTCTGTTCCACACCCGCTGCCCGCACGCTTTCGACCGCTGCTCAACCGAACGGCCGGTTCTGACCGAGCGCGGTGAGACGCACCGGGCGGCGTGTCACCTCACCGATTTCGGGCTTCCCGCCGGGGCGCCCACAGCAATTTCAGAAGCAAACTCCATTTAGCAAGAGCCACTCATGACCTATGCCGCCTTCCAGGCCGAGATCGGCCGCATCAACGACATCCTTTGTGTCGTGAACCTCCTCGCCTGGGACACGCGGACGCAGATGCCGCCGGGCGGCGTCGCCTCGCGCGGCGCGCAGGTCTCGACCCTCACCAGCCTGGCCAGGGAGTTTGCGACCGGCGAGGCAATGGCGAGGGCGATCGACGGCGCGCTTGACGAACTGGCGGGCGCGCCGCGCGACGACATTCGCCGCCGCGCCGTGGAGCATGCGGCGGCCGAAATCGGCGTCTTGAAGCGCATTCCGGCCGCACTGATCGCGGAATCGGCGGACCTCAAAATCAAGGCCCACGGGGCTTGGGCCGAGGCGCGCCAGCGCAACGATTTCGCGGCCTACGTGCCCACGCTGGAGCGGTTGATCGCGATCCAGCGGGAGACCGCCGAGGCGATCGGCTATGAAGAGCACCCCTATGACGCGCTGCTCGGGGGCTATGAACCCGGCATGACCCTGAAGCGGCTGGAAGGGGTCTACGGCGAACTCAAGGCGACGCTGGTGCCGTTGATCGCCCGCGCCACCGCCGCGCCGCAGCCGCGCACCGACTTCCTGCGCCGGAACTTTCCGATCGCCGAACAGAAGGCGTTCGGCCTCAAGCTCGCCGCCCGCATGGGCTACGACCTCGAGCGCGGCCGGCTCGACGACACCGTGCACCCGTTCGAAATTTCATTCACGCGCAACGACGTGCGCATCACCAGCCGGTTCCGCGAGAATTGGCTGCCGGGTGGGGTTTTTGCGCTTTGGCACGAGGCGGGACACGGCATCTATGAACAGGGCGTCGCGCCCGAGTTCACCCGCAGCATTTTTGCGACCGACCTGATCAACCTTTATGCCGTGGGCGGGGCAAGCTTTGCCATGCACGAATCCCAGTCGCGGCTGCTGGAAAACCGGGTGGGCCGCTCGCAGCGGTTCTGGGAGCTGCATTTTGGCGAGTTGCAGAGCCATTTCCCCGACCAGCTTGGGGATGTTTCGGCCATGGAATTCTGGCGCTCGGTGAACCAGGTGCGGCCGGATTTTATCCGCGTCGAGGCAGATGAACTGACCTATGACCTCCACATTATCCTGCGTTCGGAGGTCGAGGCCGGGCTGATGACAGGCGACATCAAAGTCACGGACTTGCCGGCGATCTGGGCAGAGAAGATGCAGCAATATCTCGGCCTCGAAGTGCCGAATGACACCTTGGGCGTGCTGCAGGACGTGCATTGGTCGCACGGCTATGTGGGCACCTTCCCGACCTACACCATCGGCAACATCATCGGTGCGCAGCTGTTCGAGACGGCTCAGCAGCAACCGGCGGTTGTCTCTGGCCTGGACAGTGGCGACTATGCACCGCTGAAGAATTGGCTCAACGAAAACGTCCATCGTTACGGCCGCTCATCCGGACGGGACGAAACCCTGGAGCGCGTGACGGGCAGGGCGCTCGACACGGCCCCTTATCTTGCGGCCTTGACCGCAAAGGTTTCGGCCCTCACGGCCTGACGACACGAGGAGAGAGATCTTGGCGCGACCGGTAATTGCGATCCATGGCGGCTGCGGGGTGATGTCGAAGCTCGGCCTCACCGAGGCCGAATGGCAGGCTGCGCGGCAGGATCTCGCAAGCGCCCTGCGCGCCGGCTGGAAGGTCCTCTCAGCCGGCGGCTCGGCGGTGGACGCCGTCGAGGCCGCCGTCATCGTCATGGAGGACTCGCCGCAGTTCAACGCCGGGCATGGGGCTGCGCTGACCACGAGCGGCGCGCATGAGCTGGACTCGTCCATCATGCGCGGCAGTGACCTGGCGGCGGGGGCGGTGACGCTCGTGCGCCATATTCGAAATCCTGTACGGGCGGCGCGCGCACTGATGGAAGGCAACGGGCCGCTCATGCTGGGCGGCCCGGCGGCCGACGCGTTCGCCGAGCAGGTCGGTCTCGACATCGTCGAGCAGTCCTATTTCACGACCGAGCGCCGCGTGAAGGCGTTGGAAAGCCTCAAGGCCAAGGACCTCGCCGGCACGATCAAATCGGCCAGCGAAGCCGAAAAGCACGGCACTGTCGGTGCCGTGGCCCTCGACCAGGAAGGTCATTTGGCCGCGGCGACTTCGACCGGCGGTTACAACAACAAGCCGGACGGGCGGATCGGGGACAGCCCCATCATCGGCGCCGGCACCTATGCCCGCGACGGCGCCTGCGCGGTTTCATGCACGGGAGCGGGCGAGTTCTTCATCCGTCATTCGGTCGGGCACGAGATCGCCAGCCGGGTGAGCTACCTTGAGGAGAGCCTCGAGGTGGCGACCGGCGCGGTTATTGGCCAGCTTTCGCCCCATGGGATCGGCGCGGGGCTCGTTGCAATCGATGCCGCCGGCAATATCGCTGCGCCCTACAATACCGATGGCATGTTCCGGGGCTGGATCAGCTCGGATGGCCAGCTCACCGTCGCCACGCATGGCGAACTGTACCATCTTGGGCAGGCGTTAGCGTAAGCACGGCTTTCTGCGGCCGCCATTCGACAAAGATAGTTATTCGCGAGGGCGCCGAGACAAGCCACGGCCCCGGCGCTTTGTAGTCTGTCCAAAATCTCACAAGTCGTGATAAGCTCCGGACTTGACGTCCGGGGAGGAACATCATGGCATCAATAGTAAAAGCGACGCTATTGGCGACGCTGACGCTGTCGTTCAATGGTGAAGTGTTTGCCGAGGACATGATCAAGTCGATCGGCCCGGGAGAAGGCGAGCTCAATATCGTCGCCTGGCCCGGCTATGTCGAGCGTGGCGAAAGCGACAAGAACTATGACTGGGTGACCGGCTTCGAGAAGGCGACGGGCTGCAAGGTCAACGTCAAGACCGCCAATACCTCGGACGAGATGGTGGCGCTGCTTAATGAAGGCGGCTTCGATCTGGTCACTGCTTCGGGCGACGCCTCGCTGCGGCTGGTCGCCGGCAAGCGCGTGCAGCCGGTCAACACCGACCTCATCAAGAGCTGGTCGAGCGTCGACTCCCGGCTGCAGAACGCGCCGTGGCACACCGTCAACGGGATGCATTACGGCGTACCCTACCAGTGGGGCCCCAACGTCCTGATGTACAACACTGAGGTGTTCAAGACGCCGCCGAACAGCTGGAACGTGGTGTTCGAAAAGCAGGACCTGCCCGACGGCAAGACCAATGAGGGGCGGGTGCAGGCCTATGACGGGCCGATCTACATCGCCGACGCGGCGCTTTACCTGATGGCGCACAAGCCCGAGCTGAAGATCACCGATCCCTATGCGCTGACCGAAGATCAGTACAAGGCGGCCCTCGACCTGCTGCGCGGGCAGCGCAAGCTCGTCAGCAAATATTGGCATGACGCCGCCGTGCAGGTGGACGATTTCCAGAACGAAGGCTTTGTCGCTTCGAGCTCCTGGCCGTTTCAGGTCAATACGCTGGTTGCCGCCAAGCAGCCCATAGCCTCCGTCATCCCCGATGAGGGGGCGACGGGCTGGGCCGACACAACGATGATGGAAGCGGACGCGGCACACCCCAACTGCGCCTATATGTGGATGGAGCATTCGCTCGACCCAAAGGTCCAGGGCGATGTCTCCGCCTGGTTCGGCTCGCTGCCTGCGGTCCCGGCCGCCTGCAAGGCCAGCGAACTGCTGGGCCCGGAGGGCTGCAAGACCAATGGCTACGACAATTTCGACAAGATCCACTTCTGGAGGACACCCGTCGCCAAATGCGAGCAGGGGACATGCGTGCCCTATTATCGCTGGGTTTCGGACTATGTGGCGGTGATCGGGGGGAGGTAGCTTGATCCCTCACGTCCCGCTTTGCACAGAAGGGCCCCCTCATCCGGCGCTGCGCGCCAGCTTCTTCCGCGAGGCGAGAAGGGAAGGTGGGGCACGGCTTTTGCCAAGGGCCTCCCTCTCCCCTTGCGGGAGAGGTGCCGGCAGGGGGTGAGGGGTGGCCACAGCAATGACTCCCGCCGTCACCCTCAGTCAGGTCTCCCGCCATTTCGGCCCGGTAAAGGCGATCGATGCCGTCGACCTAGACGTGGAGGCTGGCGAGTTCTTCGCCCTGTTGGGCCCGTCCGGCTCCGGCAAGACCACGTGCTTGCGCCTCATCGCCGGGTTCGAGCAGCCGACAGCGGGAAAGATCGAAATTTTCGGCGAGGCGGTCGAGGGCGTGCCGCCCTACCGGCGCAACGTCAACACGGTGTTCCAAGACTACGCGCTCTTTCCGCACATGAACGTCATCGACAACGTCGCCTATTCGCTGATGCTGCGGAAGGTCGGCCGAGCCGAGCGGGTGAAGCAGGCGGAAGCGGCGTTGGAGCTGGTGCGGCTCTCCGGCTACGGCGAGCGGCGGCCGGGGCAACTTTCCGGCGGGCAAAGGCAGCGCGTGGCGCTGGCCCGGGCAATCATCAACCAGCCCAAGGTGTTGCTGCTCGATGAGCCGCTCGGGGCGCTTGATCTGAAACTGCGCGAAAACATGCAGGAGGAGCTGAAGGCGCTGCAGAAGACGCTCGGCATCACCTTCGTTTTCGTGACACACGACCAGGGGGAGGCACTGAGCATGGCCGACCGGGTCGCGGTGTTCAATGACGGCCGGGTGATGCAGATGGGCACGCCCGAGGAGATCTATCGCCGCCCGAGATCACGGTTCGTCGCCGATTTCGTCGGCTCGTCAAATGTGCTGGCGCCCGGCGTGGTGGAACGGATTGTGGGCGTGCGGCGCTGGGCCAGCCTCAGGCCGGAAGCGATTTCGGTCACGGCGGGGCAGGGCGGCGATCTGTCGGGACGGGTGGTGTCGAAAAGCTATCTCGGCGCCGCGACCCGGCTGGCGATCGAAGCCGAGGGCATGCGGCTCCATGCGCTAGTGCCTTCGGATGTCGGGTTGCCGGATGAGGGCGCGTGCGTGGGTCTGAGTTTTTCGCGCCAGGCGGTGCATTTGATGGAGGAGGAGGGGTGAGCGGCGGTGCTCTTCCAAGCCCCCCATTCCCGCCCTTTCCCCGCAAGGGGGAGGGGAGCGACGCGCCGTACGATCGGTATTCGCGTCCTTCAGAGGGGAGGGGCATTTCCGGGACGGTCCGGTCTTCCCACGCCGGCCTGCGAGAGTGGAGAGCAGGCCGTGAGCGTTGATCTTGCGCCCACCACCCGGCCCCACTCGGACCCACCCCGCCCGCAAGGTGGAGGGAAAAGCGCTCGGGCCATCACCCCGACCGGGCGCCTATCCGATTTGTTCTGGCGCCGCCCAGCGCTCCTGGTCCTGCTGATGCTGGTGCCGCCGGCGCTCTGGCTCGGGATCGTCTATCTCGGCTCGCTGTTTGCGCTGCTGCTGCAGAGCTTTTTCTCGATCGACGAGTTTTCGGGGCTGATCAATTACCAGCCGACGCTCTCGACCTATGCGCAGCTCCTTACCCCGGCCAATCTCGACATCATCGTCCGCACCGTCGCCATGTCGGCGCTGGTGACGCTGGCCGCGGCGGTCATCTCCTTCCCTATCGCCTATGTCGCGGCCCGCTACGCCACTGGCCGCTGGAAGGCGGTGTTCTACCTCGGCGTGATGCTGCCGCTATGGTCGAGCTACCTGGTGAAGGTCTATGCCTGGAAGCTGCTGCTCGCCAAGGAGGGGATCCTTTCCTGGCTGTTCGATCAGCTCCGGATCGGGTTCCTGCTCGATTGGTGGCTGGCGCTGCCGGTGATCGGGGGCAGTTCGCTCTCGGTGAGCTATACGGGGACGTTCCTCGTCTTCACCTATATCTGGCTACCCTACATGATCCTGCCGGTGCAGGCGGCGCTGGAGCGGGTGCCGGGCAATCTGGTGGATGCCTCATCCGATCTCGGCGCCGCGCCGCGCCAGACTTTTCGCCACGTCATCCTGCCGCTGGCGCTGCCGGGCGTCGTCGCCGGCTCGATCTTCACCTTCTCGCTGACGCTTGGGGATTACATCATCCCCTCGATCATCGGCTCGTCGCGGCTGTTCATCGGGCAGATGGTCTACCAGCAGCAGGGGCTGGCGGGGAATTTGCCGCTCGCGGCGGCGTTCACCGTCGTGCCGATCGTCATCATGGGCCTCTATCTCTGGGGCGCCAGGCGGCTGGGGGCGTTCAATGCGCTCTGAGGGCCGCGCGCCATTGCCGCTGATCATCGCCGCCGGGGCAGGGCTGATGTTCCTGCTGCTGCCACTGCTCTTGATCTTCGTCTATGCCTTCACCACCGAAGAGCGGAGCTATGTCTGGCCGCCCCCGGGCCTGACGCTGAACTGGTTCGCGGTGACGGCGCAGCGGCCGGATGTGTGGCGGGCGCTGCTGCTCTCGGTTCAGGTGGCGGCGGTTTCGACGGCGATCGCCCTGGTGCTCGGAACGCTTTGCGCGGCGGCGGTTTCCGGCACGAAATTCTTCGGCCGCGAGACGATATCGCTGCTGGTGATCCTGCCGATCGCGCTGCCGGGGGTCATCACCGGCATTTCGCTGCGCTCGGCGATGAGCCTGTTCGAACTGCCGTTCTCGTTCTGGACCATCGTGCTCGGGCACGCCACGTTCTGCATCGTCGTCGTCTACAACAACGCCGTCGCCCGCTTCCGCCGCACCTCGGGGTCGCTGGTGGAAGCCTCGATGGACCTTGGAGCGGACGGCTTTCAGACGTTTCGCTACGTCATCCTGCCCAATCTTGGCACCGCGCTGCTGGCCGGCGGCATGCTGGCGTTTGCGCTGAGTTTTGACGAGGTGATTGTCACCACCTTCACCGCCGGGCAGCAGCAGACCCTGCCGTTGTGGATGCTCGAAGAACTGATCCGCCCCCACCAGCGTCCGGTGACCAATGTCGTGGCGATCGTGGTGGTGCTGGTAACCTTCGTGCCGATCCTCTTCGCCTATTCGGTGACGCGGCGGGGCGAGGAGATCGCGGGAGGCGGGAGGTGAGGCGCCGCCCCCTCTTCGAGCTCCGAGGGGGGCCAGACACACGGCGTCATTCCCGCGAAGGCGGGAATCGTCGTTTGGAGGCGAGCGCCTGCGTGAGTTGAAACAGAGATTTCCGCCTTCGCGGGAATGACGTGGTGGACAAGGCGCAGTTGGAAGACAGCCGAACGAGTTGGAGGAAGAAATGGATACCGCCATGCTGATCGGGTCCCGCTTCGAGGCAGGGACCGAAGCCGAGGAAAAAATCCTCAATCCCCGAACCGGCGAACTGATTCTCGGCATGCCCGAGGCGTCGCAGAGCCAGATCGACCGCGCCGTCGAGGCGGCGGAGTTGGCGTTCAAGAGCTGGTCGCGGACGACGCCGGGGCAGCGGTCGGCCTATTTGCTCCGGATCGCGGCGGCGATCGAGGCAGATGCGCAGGGCTTTGCGGCGCTTGAGGCGCTCAATTGCGGCAAACCGATCAATGCCGTGCTCAACGACGAAATTCCGGCAATCGTCGATTGCTGGCGCTTCTTTGCGGGCGCCGTGCGGACAATGCCGGCGCAGGTTTCGGGCGAATACCTGCCCAACCACACCTCGATGCTCAGGCGTGATCCCATAGGCATCATTGGCTCGATCGCGCCCTGGAACTACCCGCTGATGATGATGGCCTGGAAGCTGGCGCCGGCGATCGCGGGTGGCAACACCGTCGTGTTCAAGCCATCGGAGCAGACGCCGCTCACGGCGCTGAAGCTGGCGAAAACCATGGCGGAGATTTTGCCCGAAGGCGTGGTCAACGTCATCACCGGGCGCGGCGAAAGCGTCGGCAACGCGCTGATCAATCACCCGCGCATCAACATGATCTCCATCACCGGCGACGTTGCGACCGGCAAGAAGGTGCTGGAGGCAGCGGCGAAGACGGTGAAGCGGACGCACCTCGAACTTGGCGGCAAGGCGCCGGTGATCGTCTACGATGACGCCGATCTCGAAGCTGTGGTCAACGGGATCAGGGCTTTTGGCTACTACAATGCTGGGCAGGATTGCACGGCCGCCTGCCGCATCTATGCCGGCCCCAAAATCCACGACAGGCTGGTGGCGGACCTCTCCTCGGCCGCATCCTCGATCAAGTTCAACCAAACCGATGATGCCGCCAACGAGATCGGGCCGCTGATCTCAAAGCGCCAGCGCGAGCGGGTGGCGAGCTTCGTTGAGCGGGCGACGGAGTTGCCCCATATCGAGATCACCGCCGGAGGACACACCTCGGGCGACCGAGGCTTCTACTACGAGCCGACGGTGGTCGCGGGCGCGCTGCAGCAGGACGAGATCGTGCGGCGCGAAGTATTCGGCCCCGTGGTCTCGATCACCCGCTTCAGCGATCCGGAGGACGCGATTGCCTGGGCCAATGACAGCGATTACGGGCTGGCCTCATCGGTCTGGACCAAGGACATCAGCAAGGCCATGCAGACGGCGGCGCGACTTCAATATGGTTGCACCTGGATCAACACGCATTTCATGCTGGTCAACGAGATGCC
>DATJHO010000111.1:0-6097 GCA_035493835.1 Devosiaceae bacterium | reverse complement strand
CCGAGACCGCGAAATTCTGCAATAATTGCGGCTCGTCTCTCGATACGGCGCGACCGATTGTTGGTGAACGCAAGTTCGCTACGGTGTTGTTTGCCGACGTCGCAAGATCTACCGCGATAGCCGAACAGCTCGATCCGGAAGATTGGGCCCTCATCATGAACGGGGCCTTCCGCTTAATGAACGTGGCCGTGTCGCAATATGGTGGTACCGTCTCGCGCCTGATGGGCGATGCTGTGCTGGCGCTCTTCGGGGCGCCCGTCGCGCACGAAGACGATGCGGAACGCGCGGTTCGCGCAGGCCTTGAGATACAACGAGAGGCCGGGGCTTACGCAAAATCGGTGAAGCAGCGCCATGGCATTGATTTTGCCCTGCGAGTGGGCATCAACACCGGCACCGCGGTGCTGGCGTTCGTCGGCGATGCCATCAAGACCGAATATACCGCGATGGGCGACGTCGCCAATATTGCGGCGCGGCTGCAGGCGGCAGCCGATCCCGGTACCGTGCTGATCGGTGCCGATACGCACAGACTCGTCCGCGCCTTGTTCGATTTCACGCCGCGCGGTGCGATCGAGCTGCGTGGCAAGTCGACTGCGGTTGAATCGTTCGAGGTGGTGGGTGCCAAGGCGGTACCGGGCAAATCGCGCGGCCTCGAAGGGCTCAGTTCCCCGCTTGTCGGGCGGGAAAGGGAATTCGGCCTGTTGCGGGAAAAGCTCCTGGCGCTGGAAACCGGCATCGGATCGGTGGTCGCCATCACCGGCGAAGCCGGGCTCGGCAAGTCACGGCTGATCGCCGAATTGCGCCAGTTGATCAGCGAACCGCACGACGCGTCCATCGCCTGGTTTGAATCGCGCGCCATCTCCTACGGGCAGTCCATGCCCTACTACCCCTGGCGACAGATCGGCCGCCAAATGATGGGCGCCGCGGAAATGGACGGAGCGCCGGCGGTGCGGGAAAAGCTGCAGGAATTCGTCGAGGCCTTGGCGATACCCGTGCGCGATGTCCCATTCCTGGAGACCATGCTTGCGATCGATACCGAAGCCAGTCGGTTGGCGCTGGCCGATCTTGGCGGAGAAGCGGTCGTCGATGGCGTCGCCGGCGCAGTGGTCAATGCCGTCAAATCGGCGATCAGGCCAGCGGCCGGCGTGCAGCCCATGGTGCTGGTCATGGATGACCTGCATTGGTCCGACAGTGCTACCCTTGAGCTGATAGCGCAGGTTGCAACGCTCGCCAGCGTCGCCCCCCTGCTCATGATCTGCGTGCTGCGGCCGGACCGCAAGGCGCCGAGCTGGCAGTTGGTGGATCGGCTGCAGGCCAGCCTTGGCAGCGCTTTCGAACGGCTGGACCTCGAGCCGCTCAATCCATCCGAGGCCGGAACGCTGCTCGGCCATTTGCTGTATGTCGAGGATCTTCCCGAAAGCATCCGCGCCAAGATCCTGGAGCGCTCGGAGGGCAACCCCTTTTATCTCGAGGAGGTGCTGCGTTCGCTCATCGATTGCGGGCAAGTGGTGCGCGAAGCCGGGCACTGGCGGGCCACGCGCGACATCATCGACGCGAAGATTCCGGAGACGTTGGCCGGCGTTTTGAGCGCGCGCATCGATCGCCTTCCCGGAACCACCAAGCGCGTTGCGCAGACGGCCGCCGTCATCGGCCGCGTGTTCCTGCATCGCGTGCTGGAATCGGTCTGTCGCGCAGCCCCCGTTGCGGAGCGGGTCGAGCACATCGAGCCGCACATCGCGACACTTTCCTATGAGCAACTGGTGCGCGAGCGATCACGCGATCCGGAACGGGAGTACATTTTCAAGCATGCCCTGACCTGCGAGGCCGCCTATGGCTTGCTGCTGCGGTCTCACCGGCGAGAGCTGCATGCGCGCGCCGGCGCCGCCCTGGAGGCGCTTTTTTCCGAGCGCCGCGATGAATTTGCGCCAATGCTGGCCTATCACTTCGCGGAAGCGGAGGATTTGCAACGGGCCTACACCTATTCCAATCGCGCCGCCGACAGCGCACGAAAACTCTACGCCTTGCACGAGGAACTGGAACACCGCGAACGTGCCCTCGGTGCATTGGAGCGTATGCCCATCCCTCAACCAGCTACGGTGATCGATGCCACCATCGACTGGACGCTGGCCCGCCACCGGCTCAATTCATACGAGGGCGTCTTGGAGCGGCTGGCCACGGCCGTTGCCCTGGCACGTTCCAGTGGCGACAAGGAACGCTTGGCCACAACCCTGTCCTGGACCGGCAACATCCACATGGTGACGGGCTTCCCGTCCCGCAGCTTCCCGCTTCTGGAGGAAAGCCAGCAACTGGCCGCGTCGCTTGGCAACGAGCGCCTGATGCTCCTCCCCTTGTTCGTGGGGACGTGGACGCTTGTCGATCGCGATCCAGGCGCGGCAGTGGTGCAATTGCAGGAGATCATTGAACTGGCGCGCAAGCATAACGTGCCAGAGGTGCTGGCGCACGCGGTGGGCTATCGCGCGGTGGCGCTGGCGCGACTTGGCGAGTTCGATGCCGCGCGAGCCGAAATCCAGGAGGCGCTCGCGCTCGCGCCGCGTGCCGGAGCACCCGTCAAGGAAGCAGACGTCCATATCGCCGCGAGCATGGCCTATTACGACATGGGCGAAATCGACAGAGGCCTGGAGCACGCGCGCATCGGAGCCGAGAAGGCGTTGGGCGCCCAAGGTATCGAGTGCGCGTGCGCCGGTTATTTCAGCCTCGGTCGAGGGCAACTTGAGCGCGGCAGGATGGATGATGCGCTCGTGGAATTCGGCCGGTCGCTGTCGCTGGCCAATACCATCGGATGGCAAGGCTACATCAATCTGATCCGGGGTGGCGTGGCGGTCGCCCAGTTTGAAAAGGACACAACAGAGAAAGCCGTCGAGGACCTGCGCAGCGCCGTCAAGGATGCCCGATCCGGTCATGACGAGTATGCCGCAGGCACACTGTCCCATCGGCTCGCCGACGCCCTGGTCCGGCTTGGGCGGCGGGACGAGGCGGCGCAATATCTCAATGCCGCGATCGGTTATTATCGGACCAGACGGATGCGTCCCTACCTTGCTAATGCGCTCGACCTGGCTGCCAAGCTCTACACCGCAAGCGATAGGACTGAACAAGCGGCGGAGGCCCGGGAGGAAGCCGCCGCGCTGCACGATGTCATTGCCGCAGGTCACGAAGGCAAGCTGCCGCAGCCCGTTGCGCAGGTCTGACACATGGCAAAGCCCGTCCTCTTTGCGGTGGATGACGAGCCTTCTGTCCTCGCTGCAGTGACCCGCGACTTGAGGCGGCACTTTGGTGCCGGCTATCAGGTGATGCGTGCCGGCTCGGGCGGCGAGGCGCTCGAAAACCTCCGCGAACTCAGGCTGCGGGGTGAGGTGGTGGCACTCCTCCTCGTCGACCAGAGGATGCCGGAAATGACCGGCGTGGCGCTCCTCCGCGAAGCCATGACGATCTTTCCGACCGCCAAGCGGGTGCTGCTCACTGCCTATGCCGATACCGATGCTGCCATCCGGGCCATCAACGAGGTCAAGCTCGACCACTACCTGATGAAGCCCTGGCACCCACCCGAGGAGATGCTTTATCCGGTCCTCGACGACCTGCTCGATGACTGGCTGGCAAATTACCAGCCGATCTTCGAGGGGGTGCGGATCATCGGTCACCGCTGGTCGGCCGATGGCCACCGCGTCCGCGATTTTCTGGCGCGAAACCTGATCCCCTACCGCTGGCTCGACGTGGAGAGCGACCCCGAAGCGACGGAGCTTCGCAGCCTCGCGGGCGCCGCCGAGGCTCCCCTCCCGATCGTCATCCTACCGGATTCCTCGGTCATCTCCCGCCCGACCGTCGCTGCGCTGGCCGAGAAGCTTGGGCTGCACACCCAGGCGGAATCCAGGAACTACGATCTGATCGTTGTCGGCGCCGGGCCCGCAGGTTTGGCGGCCGCCGTCTACGGCGCCTCCGAGGGGCTGCGCACCCTGCTGGTCGAGCGCGAAGCGCCCGGCGGACAGGCCGGAACGAGCTCGAATATCGAAAACTACCTTGGCTTTCCGATCGGGCTGAGCGGTGGCGATCTGGCCCGGCGGGCCGTCGCGCAGGCGCGCCGCTTCGGTGCCGAAATCCTGGCACCCGCCGAGGCAATAAAGCTGGAGTCGCAGAACGGCTACCACATCGTCACCCTCGGCGACGGCTCAACCGTGACATCGCAGGCGCTGCTGGTTTCGACCGGTGTTTCCTATCGGCTCCTCGATGTGCCCGGAGCCGAGCGGCTGGCCGGAGCCGGGCTGTTCTACGGGGCAGCGATTACCGAAGCCCTAGCCATCAAGGATGAAGCGGTTTTCGTGGTGGGCGGCGGCAATTCGGCCGGCCAGGCAGCGCTCTACCTGGCGCGCTTCGCCAGATCGGTCACCGTTCTGGTCCGCGGTCGCTCTCTGGCCGATACCATGTCGCAATACCTGGTCGAGCGCCTGGAAGAGGCGGAGAACATTCACCTGCGGACCGGCGCCGCAGTGGCCGCGGTTGACGGCGAACAGAGCCTGGAGCAGGTTTCGGTGCTGGACGTGGCCTCTGGAACGGTTGAAGGACTGCCGGCCCGGGCGGTTTTCGTCTTCATCGGCGCGGCGCCGCATACTGAGTGGCTGGCTGGAGGGCTGCAACTCGATGCGCAAGGTTTTGTGCTTTCCGGCGCTGACCTCCAACGCGAGGGGAAACGGCCGCGCGGCTGGTCGGCCGAGCGCGAGCCGTTCTGGCTCGAGACGAGCGTACCGGGGATCTTCGTCGCTGGCGACTTGCGGCATCGTTCAACCAAAAGGGTTGCCTCGGCGGTCGGAGAAGGCGCCATGGCCGTGCAGTTCGTGCACCAGCATCTGCGCAGTCCGATGCCAGAGGCACCAGGCTCGATTGTGCATATCGGAGCTGACCGGTGAGCAGACCGCAGTTCGAAGGGGCATCGGCGACCGAGTTCATCCACAAGCTGCCGCTGTTTGCCTCCCTCACGCCTGTCGAGGCGGAGCAACTCTACAGCTCGTCACGTCGCTTCATCGCCAAGCCGGGCGAACTGATCATCGAAGAGGGCAAGCCCGGGGATACGCTCTACATCATCCTTTCGGGCGAGCTCGAAATTACCAAGCGCGAGGGGGGACAGGAGGTGGTGCTGGCCTCGCGCCAGACGGGGGAATTTTTTGGCGAAATGTCGCTGCTGGAAAGCCGCCCGCGCTCAGCATCGGCCCGGGCGCGCCATGAAAGCGAGCTGCTGGAAATAGGTCCCCATGCGTTCCGCAAGCTGCTGGAGGGCAATCCGTCCACCGCCTCGACCATTTTGCGCACTGTCGCGGGCCGACTGCGCAGCACTGAGGCATCGCTCATGCAGCGCGAAAAGCTGGCCTCGCTCGGGACCCTTGCAGCCGGCCTCGCCCACGAACTGAACAACCCGGCCGCTGCCATTCAGCGGAGCAGTGAATATTTGCGCGAGGCCTTTGAAAATTGGCGGCGTCGCACTGTCGAACTCCATGATCTCGATTGGGACACAACCGAACGGCAGCACCTTCTCGAACTCGAAAGAAGCGTCCTCGAATGCGGCGCCCCGCTCAGCATCGACGCCGTGGGCGGAATGGCCGAAGCCTCCACGGTCACCTACCTCGAGACACTCAAAGTGGAAGAACCCTGGGAGATCGTGCCGGCGCTGCTCGCCTATGGCTGGACGATCGAGCGCATCCAGGGCCTGGCGACGTCGTTTCCCGCGCCGCATCTCAACACGATCATTCAATGGCTGGGAGCGGGACTGTCCGCCCAGCAATTGCTGCAGGAAATCCAGCAGAGTTCAAAGGCCATCTCCGAAATCGTCCACGCCGTAAAATCCTACGCCTATCTCGACCAGGCGCCGGTTCAAAACGTGGATGTTCGCGCCGGCCTTGAGGATACCCTTGTCATCCTTCGCCATAAGCTCAAGCATGGGATCGAGGTCATCCGCGATTTCGACCCCGACCTCCCGAGCATCGAGGCCTATGCGGGTGAGCTCAATCAGGTTTGGACGAACATCATCGACAACGCCATCCAGGCGATGAACGGCCACGGCTTGCTCGAATTGCATGCGCGCACTCTTGGCAACGCT
>DATJHO010000110.1:0-6507 GCA_035493835.1 Devosiaceae bacterium | reverse complement strand
TAAACGGCTTCGCCATTTTGCGGCGGGCTGCAGCTTCTTTGAAATTCTGAACGCGCGGATTGGATCGCGAAGAACGCGGCACAATCGTGTTGCGCTCGTATCGGATCAGCGGGCGATCGCACTGGTGACAAGGGTGTCATTGCGCCAGTTCGACGAGCAAGGCCCTGGCCTCCCTTAAGTCCCTGGCATTGGAGCCTTCGATGAACCAGCCGTAGACGGGCGAGAGGACATCGCGCGCCTTGGTGTGTTTGCCCTGGTCACGCCAGAGTCGCGCAAGGCCAAGCGCCGCGCGCAGCTCCCAGAACTTGGCGCCCTGTCGCTGCGCTACTTCGATCGCGCGGCGATAGCTCTCCTCTGCCGCAGCATGTTCGCGCATGGACAGCAGCAGTGTCCCTCGCAACCGAAATATTTCGGCCTCCGTCCAGCGCTCGTGTGTGGCTTCCACCAATTCGGCCGCCTCGGCGAGCTGATCAAGGCCTTCGCCGGGCCGCCCGGCCATCGCATAGGCTTCCGCCAGCGTCGTCAGAAAAAATGGAATCATCAATTTGCGACCGCCTGCTCGACACACTGCCAACCCTTGAAGGAGTAGCGGGAGGCCCTCGTCCGCTTGCCCCAAGGCGCAATGGCACCAGCCGCTCATGATGTTTCCGATAGCCAACGAGTCGCGGAAGCCATGCTCGTTCGAGACGGCCACGACGTCCCTGGCCGACGCAAGCATCGTCTGGGCCGCTTCAGCTCCCTCGACCGCCCAATCGCCATACCAAGCCTGACGAAGTGCGAACGCCCGCATGAAGGGCGAGAGCCGTTGCGCCTCGGCCAGGGCCTCATCCCGTCGCAAACGCGCCTGGTCGAGATGGCCGAGGCAGAGCAACGTCCGGGAGATGTGGAAAATGGCCCCAACGTAAGGATCCTCCGCGGTCGGTGCGAACGCCCGATGCGAGGGCTCCCATAAGGAGAGAGCGTCCTGAAGGTAGGCGCGCACGTCGGTGAGCTTGCCAAGATAAAAGCAGATATTCCCGCTGAGTTGCGCGCCGAAACATTTCCACATTGGATCGTCGTGTGCCTCGCCCAATTGGCGCAGCTCGTCGGCATGATGTTCCGCCTGCTCCAGCTCGCCGCGAACGATGCGAAACAAATACTGACCATACAGGACCAGTCCTAACTGCGCCGGACGGTCTAGTTGCTTGCAGAGCTGGCGCGCGCGAGCGTAGGCCTCGCCGGCCTCAACCGCGGCCAGACCTTTCGTTGTATCCAGCGCATGTCCGAGCGCGATCTGCAGATCAAGCTCCTGTTGCTGGCGCGCGGCACCGTCTGGCAAGCCGGCCAGGACGTCGAGGCCCTTCCGGAGCTGTGCCACCGCCTCGGTCATGGTCCCCCGAGCGATGGCGTGTTGGCCCGCTTTGAGGCAGTAACCGACCGCCTTCTCGACGAGGCCAGCTTCAGCGCAATGCTGTGCCAGTCGCTCGGGCTGCATCTCAGCGACTTCTGGAAATTGACGTTCAAGGATGTCGGCGATACGGCCATGTAGCTGTTGTCGCCGGGCGCGCAGCAACGTGCCGTACGCGGCATCCTGCACCAACGCGTGCTTAAAGGTGTATTCTGCGTCGGGAGGCGTCCCTCGCCGAAAAATCAATTCCGCGTTCTCGAGCTGGGCCAAGGCGTCATTGAGCTGCGGCAGTGGCATTGGCGCAACGGCGCTGATGAGCGCGTGCGAGAACTGGCGCCCCAGCGCCGCTCCGATCTGCGCCACTTCGCGCACCGGCGCCAGGCGATCGAGCCGCGCAAGCAGCGAAGCGTTAAGCGACGTCGGAATCGCCCGCGCCGGCAACGGCCCTGACACTGTGTATCGATCGCCCGCGTCGATGAGCACGCCGCTCTCGACTACGGCTTTGGTCAGTTCCTCGACGAACAACGGGACACCGTCCGTGCGAGCAAGGATCTGCTGCAGTACCTCGCTGGGTAGCACCTTGCCACCCATGATTTGCTGGATCAACGATGCCCCTTCGCCTGGACCGATGCGCCCGAGCGTAATGCTGGTCACATGCGCATAGTCGGGCCAAGGCGGCTTGAACTCCGGCCGTGCCGTGACAAGCAACAGCACTGGCAAGTGTTGCACTCGCTCGATCGTCAAGATCAGCAATTCGAGCGTTGTTGGATCGCTCCAGTGCACATCCTCGAACACGAGTAGCACGGGCTGCCGCGCCGACAAGCGCTCCAATTGCGTCAGCAGCGCTGTCAAGGTCCTCTCCTTCCGCTTTTGCGGGCTCAGCTCTGGAACAGGGTAGCGCCCATCATTCGGGATCGAAAGCAAGGCGGCCATGATCCCGATTTCCTCGGGCGATGCATTAGCTAGAACGGCTTCCAGCTTCGTGAGCTTCTCCCGGGCCGTATCGTCGCGCGCGAAGCCAGCGACCCTTTCGAGCTGACCGATAAACGGGTGCAGCGGGGTGGCCTGGTGATGCGGTGAGCAGAACTGGCGCAGCCGGGTGTACGGCTCGTCTTGCAGATGCTGCTGAAGCGCAACCGTAATGCGAGATTTGCCGATGCCCGGCTCGCCAGTGAGAACCACCACGTGTCCTTGGCCGGACTTAGCCTGCTGCCAGCGGCGGACCAGCAACTCGAACTCCTCGACCCGGCCGACGAGCGGCGTCCGGCCTGAGCGCAATGCCTCGAAGCGGCTTCCTATCGAGCTCGTCCGCAGCGCCGCCCAGGCTCGCGTCGGACCGGCGAGCCCCTTGAGATCCCTGGCTCCGAGGTCCTGGAGCTCGAAAAGATTGCCGAGCAGCTTTCGTGTGCTCTCACCGATCACTACGGTGTCCGGGTCGGCAATCCCCTGCAAGCGAGCGGCGAGATTCGGCGTCTCGCCGACAATGCCGCGCTCCTGGGCTTCGCCGGATCCGATCAGGTCGCCGACCACGACCAAACCCGTTGCAATGCCGATGCGAGTTTGCAGCGAAGCCCGGGTCTGAAGCCCCGTCACCGCCGTGATCAGCTCCAGTCCCGCTCGTACGGCCCGCTCAGCGTCATCCTCGTGGGCCATCGGGTAACCAAAATACACGAGCACGCCGTCGCCCATGTATTTCGCCACGAAGCCGTCGAAGTGCCGCATGGTCTCGGCGACGCATTTCTGGTACGCCGAAATAATCTCTCGCAAATCCTCGGGGTCCATCCGGGCGGAGAGCGCGGTGGAACCGACGAGATCGGTGAACATCACAGTCACTTGGCGTCGCTCGGCATCATGTTCTTGCTGCTCTTGCTTCGGCTGGGGCGCCCCGCCGGGCGGCGGCGTGCCGGTCCCGGCAAGCTCGCTGATGGCGCGCAGCATCTTTCGGCGATGGCCGAGCAAAACCCCGATCTCCTTGAGGTCCTGGTCCGTCAGATCCGGGAGAACGGAGATATCGATGCCATTTTCAGCAAAGCGATCCGCAGACTCGGGCAGTCCGAGCGACGCCAACCACTCCGTGATCGTACGCACCGGATTTCCCCTCACGGTTGTGCAGCCGGGAAAAGCAGGGAGATGACCACGTCTGCCCGATCATTCGGATGCGCGGCACCTCCATCAGGATTGCGCGGGACTCCGTCCTCCATTAGCGTTGGCCGTGCCGGCGATAGACCCTTGCTGACGGTTTGTTGACCTGGGTTGACAATGCCTGAAACGGTTCTGCGGGCCTTTAGGCAATCTTTATTGAAATGGCGATGGCTGTGGCTTGCAGTGGCATCGGGAACGGCACCAGATAGAAGAATGAGATCGACCAGCCGCGGAAGGATGCGAACAGCCAGCCGGACAGCGTGGTCAGCAGCACCATGACGTAGAGCATCCAGTGGACCATCTCGGATGACAGTCTCTGCCACGCTGGCAATGAACTTTCAGGGGCCACCGGATCGGTCAAGCGCCAGGCGAACCGAAGCACGATCAGACTGAAGATCACGAGACCGGTCGAGACGTGAAAAGTCATTCCGGCGCCAGGTTGCATCCCTCGGTGGATGTCCGGCATGAGCCAGCCGATCGGATATTGGATTAGCAGCAGCGCCACGATGGCCCAGTGGAAGATCTTCGCTGGCGTCCCGTAATGCAATCGCGGTGACATTCGTGTTGCACCCTTTTCTGACTCGAGCCGGCTGTCTTCCTGAGTATGCGGCCTTACGACCTCGTCGCGAGCGCCACGCCCGCGAGTGTGAAGATCAGCGCGGCGATCTGCCCTGCCCCGAGCGGCTCGTGCAAGGCGATTGCGGAGGCGACGACGCCGATGACGGGCACGGCCATGGTGCCGATCGCCGCAACGGAAGCCGGTAGCCGCGCCAGCGCCGCGAACCAGCAGACATAGGCGATGCAGAACTGGCCGAGCACCGAATAGACCAGGAGCCACCAGCCGAGCGGCGTCACCGCGCCCCAATGCGAAGTCTCGAGCAAAAGGCCCACGATGGCGACCGGCAGGCAGCCAAGCCCGACCTGCCACGCCGCGCCCGGGATCGGCGGCAGATGCAGCGGATGCCGCTTCGACAGCAAGGTGCCGACGGCAAAGCCGATCGAGCCCACCAGCGCCATGACGATGCCCGGCAATTTCGCTTCGCTGGCGGCAATGCCATTGCCGCCCATGATGGAGGCAAGCCCAGCAAACGCCATCACCAGCGCCAAGGTCCGCAACAATGTCGGCCGCTCGCCGAGCACCGGCCAGGCGATCAAGGACGCCCAGACCGGCATGGTGTAGGCGATCAGCGCCGCCTCGCTCGCCGGCAGCCACAAGAGCGCCAGCCCCATCAGCACCATCCAGCCGCTGACATTGAGCACGGCGGCGAGCACCAGCCGCCCCCACATCTTGCGCGGCACGTAAAGGCTCTGCCCGCGCGCAACCGCCAGGACCGCAAGCAACAGCGCGCCGACCACGCCGCTGAGGCCCCGCAGGGTCAGCGGCGGCAATTCGCCGATCAGGAATTTCGTCACGGGCCAGTTGAAGCCCCAGCCGATCGAGGTGATGGCAAGGAACATCAAGCCCGCGGGCGTGATGCGCGCCCGCAGGCTCGCGGGTGCTGGGTTCGAATCGGTCATCGGGGAGGCTATCCGGCGGGAATCAGTTGCGCCCTATTTGGCCCCGATCCGGCCCCGCAGCCACACCGCCGGCGGTATACCTGTTTCACGACTCCCGTAGCCTTACGTGAGTCCGCAAAATTCAATGGCGCGATGAGAAAAAATACCTCGCCTGTGAACAGCGGGGCGAAGCCGCCGTCCACACCCCCCGTGGATAATTTTTTCGTTTGGGAATCCTCTTGGACTCACTGATACTTGGCTCGATCACAGGCGCGGGACCACCCCCTGTTATCCCACCCAATCCACCATATTTAGTATTTGATTCAGGAACTCGCACTAATCCTTGACGGGCGTAACGGAGTCGTCCTAGCTTTCGACCTGTTCGGCGCGAGTGTGTTTGGGTCCCGCCGGTCGCTCCCAAAAGGGCTCCTGAACTGATCACTCCGCCACCTGGGTTGAGGGCGCGGAGCGAGGGCTTGTCTGCCCGGAATTCAGGAGTTCCGGGGCGCAAAATGAGGGTCCGAACGGACCCGAAAATGGGGCCGCAGCAGTGGCCTGGAGAGTTGTTGCGTTGGGGCGTTGAACGCATGGTCCTTCGAACCCGAGGGGAGCGATCCGAAAGGAAAACTCCACGGGGTGGGCTCAAGGGCATGCCGGGGCGAGATCGATCCTTTGGGGTCGACCTTCGTCCTTGAGAGAAACAGGGCCGGAACCACCGGCTTGAGCATGCGGACTATCGTTCCGCCGTTCGCACGGCGGTTTGCGAGGTTCGCGTAAGGAAAACAATAGCCGGGCCGTCGGGAAGCGGTGCGGCCAGAAACTACGGGGCACGACCAATGCGAATCGAACGTCGCAACACAACACAAGGCCAGTCACCCTACGCAGGGATTGATTTCAGATTGACGACATCTGAGATCAAGAACCCGGATGGCTCCGTGGTTTTCCACCTCGACAATGTCGAGGTCCCTACCGCCTGGTCGCAGGTCGCCTCCGACGTGCTGGCGCAGAAGTATTTCCGGAAAGCGGGCGTTGCCGCGCGCCTGAAGAAGGTCGAAGAAGAGACCGTCCCCTCCTTCCTGTGGCGCTCGGTGCCGGACACCGAGGCGCTGGAGGCGCTGCCCGAGAATGAGCGCTACGTCAGCGAGCTCTCGGCCAAGCAGGTGTTCGACCGCCTCGCCGGCTGCTGGACCTATTGGGGCTGGAAGGGCGGCTACTTCAAGACGGAGGAAGACGCCTCCGCCTTCAATGACGAGCTGCGCTACATGCTCGCCATGCAGATGGTCGCGCCGAACTCGCCGCAATGGTTCAACACCGGCCTGCACTGGGCCTATGGTGTCGACGGTCCGGGCCAGGGCCACTATTACGTCGATCCCTTCACCGGCAAGCTGACCAAGTCGAAATCCTCCTACGAGCATCCGCAGCCGCATGCCTGCTTCATCCAGGGCGTGGGCGACGACCTCGTCAACGAGGGCGGCATCATG
>DATJHO010000109.1:0-24396 GCA_035493835.1 Devosiaceae bacterium | reverse complement strand
GGACTGCGGCGGCGCCACAAATCTCCCTCCCCCTTGTGGGGAGGGTAGCGGCAGCAGGGTGGGGGTGAGCCCCATCGACCACTTGCCTAGTGAGGAAAAGCCATGACCCAATCCTACGACGTTGCCGTGATCGGCCTTGGCGCCATGGGCGCGCATGCGGTGCAGCAATTGGCGGCGCGGGGGCTCAGCGTCATCGGCATCGAGCGGTTCGGGCCGCTCCATGACCGGGGCTCCTCGCATGGCGACAGCCGGCTGATCCGGCTCGGCTATTTCGAGGATCCGGCCTATGTGCCGCTGCTCCGGCGCGCCTATGCCAATTGGCGGGCGCTCGAAACGCGCTCGCGCGAAAAGCTGTTGACGATCACCGGCGTACTGCAGGTCGGCCGGCCGGAGGGCAAGCTGGTCGCGGGCGTGCTCGAAAGCTGCCGCCTTCACAGCCTCGCGCATGAGGTGCTGGACGCCGCCGCGGTGCGCAGCCGCTATCCGGCTTTCGCCATAGGCGCTGACGAAGTCGCCGTGCTTGAGCCCGAGGGCGGGTTCCTGCGGCCGGAGCAGGCCAATTCCGCGGCCCTGAAGCTTGCCGGCGAGGATGGCGCGGTGCTGCATTTCAACGAGCGCGTGCGCGGGATCGAGCCGGATACCGGCGGCGTCACCATCGTCTCCGATGCCGGCCGCTACCGGGCTGGCAAGGTGATCGTTGCCGCCGGTTCCTACATTGCCGGCCTGGTGCCGGAATTGGCTGGGCTGGCAACGCCGATCAAGCAGGTCGTGGGCTGGTATGCGTCGCGCGACCGGTTGGCGACGGAGCTGGGGCGTATGCCCGGCTTTCTGGTCGATGAGGGGACGGCGGGGTGCTGGTTCGGCTTTCCCGATCTCGGCGAGGGCGTAAAGACCGGCAAGCACGGGCACTTTTTCGAGCCGATCGACCCGGAACTGCCCAATCCGCCCGTCAACGACGCCGATCGCGCCGTCAACGACGATTTCATGGCGCGCCGGATGCCGGGCGTGGTGCCGACCGGGACGCGGTTCATCACCTGCCGCTACACCATATTGCCGGGCGAGGATTTTCTCATCGACTTCCTGCCGGGCGAGCGCCGGGTCATCGTCGCCTCGCCCTGTTCCGGCCATGGCTTCAAATTCGCCAGCGTCGTCGGGGAGATTTTGGCGGACCTTGCGATCGAAGGCGGCACGGAGTTGCCGATAGACCTGTTCTCGTTCGAGGCCGTGCGAGCGAGGGCCGCAAGCGCATGACTCGCGGCCCGGATGGTGAGGCAAGGGAAGCGCGAGGACACTGCGCCGGGCCGGCCTCGTCCTTCGACATGGTCAGGATGAGGCCCCGAGCGCGCCCAAGGGAGTGATTGGGATAGGGCTCGGACGGGCCCAAAAAACCGCGTCATCCCGACGTTCTTCGGGGTGAGGCCGGAGTGTGCGGGCAGGCTGCCGGCTCGCTTGCGCCCCCGTCCATCGCGCCAATGCCCTTAAGTGCCTACTCCCCGTCCAAGGGAAGCGCCTCGATTGTCTCGGCAGCCTGCTTGATGGCGGCAAAGACGCGCTGGGCGGCGGCGATGTCGCCGGCATTGATCACGCCAAGCACTCGTTGCCGGAGGTCCCCGAGCTCGACCTCGATCTTGCCGGTCACCTCGCGCCCCTTGTCGGTGAGATGGAGCAAATTGGCCCGGCGGTCGGAGGGGTCGGACTGGCGAGTCACAAGGCCCGCCGCCGACAATTCATCGATGACGCGGACGAGGGAAGCGCCTTCGACGCCGATGCGCTCGGCCACTGCATTCTGGCGCACCCCCTCCCCCATGCGGCCGATCCACAACAGGGGCGCCGCCCCCGCTTCGCCAACGCCGAACGGGGCCGCCACGTCGCGCGTCATCCGGCGCCAGAGCCGGGCCGCCAGCAACAGCTCGGCCGTAAAATCGCGTGGCAGGTATGTTGATTCAGCCATGCTCATTCGTTAGCATGTTAATTATATACCTCCAATGTAATTGGATAGACGCCCGTGTGGGCCCAGGCTTGGCCGCCGCATTCAGCGGCGCAGGCCGGCCCTGGGCATGCCGCTTTTCGTCCCGCCATTCGCTTAGCGATCCACCGAGTCCGACCATGAACGATCCTGCCTCTTCCCCCAACCACAAGTGGATGATCCTCGCCAATACCACGGTCGGCATGCTCGCGGCTGTGATTAACGCCTCGATCGTTCTGATCAGCCTACCCGCCATCTTTCGGGGCATCCACCTCGATCCGCTGGGCGCAGGCAACACCAATACGCTGCTTTGGACGATCATGGGCTACCTGGTCGTCACCTCCGTGCTGGTGGTGGCCTTCGGGCGGCTCGCCGACATGTATGGCCGGGCGAAAATCTACAATATCGGCTTCCTCCTCTTCACGCTGTGTTCGGTGGCGCTGAGCCTGATGCCGACCGATGGCATAGCGGCCGCGTACCTCGTCTGGATGCGCATTGCGCAGGGTGTCGGCGGCGCCATGATCACCGCGACGGCGACCGCCATGCTTGTCGATGCCTTTCCGTCGCACCAGCGCGGTTTGGCCCTCGGCATCAACACCATGGCTCAGATCGGCGGCCAGTTCCTCGGCCTGCTGCTTGGCGGCATTTTCGCCGATATCGATTGGCGGCTGATCTTCTGGATCAACGTGCCGATCGGGGTGATCGGCACGATCTGGGGTTTTTGGGGGCTCAAGGACAAGAACGTGTCGAAGCGGCACGGCAAGATCGACTGGTGGGGCAATCTGCTGTTTGGCCTCGGTTTGATCCTTGTCCTCGTTGCCATAAACGACGGCATCCAGCCCACGCCGACTGCGGTTATGGCCTGGGGCACCCCGAAGGTGCTTGCCGAAGCCATTCTCGGCATCGCCTTCCTCATCGGCTTCTTCATCTTTGAAAAGCGGGTGCCGTTGCCGCTGTTCGACCTCAACCTGCTCCGTCTGCGGCCGTTCGCCGCGGGCGCTGCGGCGAGCCTGCTAGGCTCGATCGGCCGCGGCGGGCTGCAGTTCATGCTGATCATCTGGCTGCAGGGAATCTGGCTGCCGCTGCACGGCTACAGCTTCGAATCCACCCCGCTTTGGTCCAGCATTTTCATGTTGCCCCTTACCGTCGGCTTCCTGTTCACCACCCCGATCGCCGGCGTGTTGTCGGATCGGTTCGGCCAGCGAGCCTTCACCGCCTTCGGCATGTTGCTAGGGGCGGCGACATTCCTCGGGCTGATGCTGCTCAACGCCAATTTTGACTACCCGGTGTTCGCCGTTCTGCTCCTGCTCAACGGCGTCGGGTCGGGGCTCTTCAGTGCGCCGAACGCAACCATGATCATGAACGCGGTGCCGGCTGGCGAGCGCGGGCAGGCCTCCGGCGTGCGCGCCATCACCCTGAACGCGGGACAGGTGCTGTCGATCGGTCTCTTCTTCACCTTGATGATCATCGGCCTGGCGATCAGCCTGCCGCAGGTCATGGCCTCCGGCCTTGTCGCCCAGGGCCTGCCCCGGCAGGTCGCGACCCAGGTTGCGAACCTGCCGCCGGTTGCAAGCCTGTTCGCGGCCTTCCTCGGCATCAATCCGATGAACCAGTTGATCCCGCCCGAGGCGCTGCATGCGCTCACCGCCAACCAGCAAGCGCTGATAACCGGCACGAAGTTCTTTCCGGAGCTGCTTTCCGGCCCCTTCATGCTGGGTATCAAGATCGCCTTTTCGATTTCGCTGGTGCTCTATGTGCTCGCGGCGGTAGCCTCCTGGCTGGGCACGGCCACCTCGAAGCAAGAGGATGCGGAAGAGCCCCGGATCGAGGTCGAGGCGGCCGAATAGGGGACCGAGTCCCCCACAAATTGGCTGAATTCGGCAGGCTATCCGACGCCCTTTCTCAAGCGCGGCAGGTGCATGGCAGGTCTGTGCCGGGAGTGGTATCCCCTCCCGGTAAATCAAGCCTATAGAGCCCCCAATTCTACTAGGAGGCGAGAATTGACTCCCCAAACTGCAAAGCCAAAGGTTATCGTTGTAGGCGGGGGGTTCGGCGGCTTGGCCGCCGTCGAAGAGCTCAAGGGCGCTGACCTCGACATCACCGTCATTGACCAGCGCAACCACCACCTGTTCCAGCCGCTGCTCTACCAGGTGGCGACGACGGCCCTGAGCACCTCGGAAATCGCCTGGCCGATCCGGCACCTGCTCAATAAGCGGCCCGATGTGACGACGGTGATGGGCCAGGTCACCGGTGTCGACAAGGAAGCAAAGCAGGTCGTGCTCGCGGATGGGAGCCGCTACGACTACGACTTTCTCGTCCTCGCCACCGGCGCGCGGCACGCTTATTTCGGCCGCGACGAGTGGCAGGTTTTCGCGCCCGGGCTCAAGACGCTCGAAGACGCAACGCTGGCGCGCCGCGATATGCTGCTGGCCTTCGAGCGGGCGGAGCGCGAGCGCGATCCGGCAAAGCGAAACGCCCTGCTGACCTTCGCCATCGTCGGGGCCGGACCGACCGGCGTTGAACTGGCCGGGGCCATCATCGAGTTGGCGCGGGATACGATGAGCGCCGATTTCCGTTCGATCAACCCGCACGAAACCCGCGTGGTGCTGATCGAAGCGGGCCCGCGCGTCCTCTCCACCTTCAGGCCGGAGCTTTCAGCCTATGCCCAAAAGGCACTGGAAAAGCTCGGCGTCGAGGTGAGGTTGGGCAAGCCGGTGACGGCGATCGATGCCGAGGGGGTCACAATCGGCGACGAGCGGCTTCCGGCAAGGACCGTGCTGTGGGCAGCCGGCGTCGAGGCCTCGCCGGCCGCTCGTTGGCTGGACGTGCCCGCCGACCGCGCAGGCCGTCTCAAGGTCGAGCCGGACATGAGTGTGCCAGGGTACCCGGAAATCTTTGCCGTGGGCGATACGGCAGCGATCACCATGCCCGACGGCAGTCCGGTGCCGGGTGTTGGCGATGCAGCCAAGCAGGGTGGGCGGCATGCGTCGCGCGTCATCAAGGCGCGGCTGGCCGGCGATTCCAGCGCCAAGCCGTTCCGCTACAAGCATGCGGGCAGCCTTGCCACGATCGGCAAGAGCGCTGCCGTCGTCGATCTCGGCTGGATCAGGCTCACCGGGGGGCTCGCCTGGTGGGTCTGGGGCATCGCCCATATCTATTTCCTCATCGGGGTGAAAAACCGGCTCTCCGTCGCCATGAGCTGGCTCTGGATCCTGCTGAGCGGGCATCGCAGCGCCCGGCTCATCACCCAGGGCGAGGCCGAGGATCGCTCGGCCGACTCCAGGTAGGAGACGGCTGGAGCGAGCGGCTCCAAAGCATGATCCGTTTGAGTTGACGAAGGTCGCGAGGGCGTGGGCGAGGTGCTGCCAGTGCGGCGTTGGCATTAGGTCGCACCCTTCCCCCATCGTCATCCCCGGGCTTGACCCGGGGACCCATGCTGCCTTTCCAATAGCTTGGGTGGAACTGGCGCGGCATCAAGGGTGGCCGGGTCAAGCCCGGCCATGACAAGCAAGCGCGGTAAATGTTTCAACTCAACGGGGATCGCGCTCTAGCAGCGCCAGGCTTGCCAACTGGCTTCGATGCGGCGGAGGAAATCGGCAGGACGCTCGGCGGTGAGTTCGTCGCCGAGCCGGAAGGCCTTCACCTCGAGCTTGGCGTTGCGCGCCGAAATTGCCTCGAGCAGCGGCGCTGACTGCGCGGGGCTGATCGCTTTGGCCGCCTCGCGCAGAACGTCGAGATCATGGTGACCGCCCAGGGTCGAAGCCAGCTTGTCCCCGATCGTGCGATAGTTCTTCAGCACGTCGGGGGCCGCCGGCTTCAGCAGCGCCAATTGGTTGGCGTGGTACTTGGCCTGCTTGCGCCACTCGTGAAAGTTGGCCGCACTGGGGTGCCGCAACGCCAGCGCCTCCCCTGCCCGCATGCGCTGATAAACGTTCTGAAGCCCGTCGGCCAGAAGCGCAAACCCCTTGCGGTCAAAGCGCCAGCCCTGGACGCGTCGCTTGGCCTCGAGCAGGCCAGCCGTGATTTCCCCCTGCAACAGGGCTCTCACATCTTGGTCGGGTGCCGTGACGGTCGCGGCGATCTCGGCGCGCAGGGTGGCCAGATCGCCGATATCGGCCTCGGCGGCCAGCGACTCAGCGGTTTGCTGCAATACGTCGGCATCGCGAATATGGGCAAGCCGCTGCCCAAGATCGCGGAAGGCAATGTTTTCGAGGGAATAATCGGGAAAATGCTCGGCCGGCAGGCGTAACAGCGCCCGCAGCCGCTTGAGCTGCAGGCGTACGTCATGGACGGTTTCGGCATCATCCTTTTGCGGATCCCGGATCGAGGCCACCGCTGCATCGATTTCGGCCCCGGCGATCTGCCGGATCGATTTGGCCACGCCACGCCGCCGATGAAATCCCTGCGCCACGCCCGAGCTCCTTCTTGGCTGCCTAGAATGCCATCAAACATCCAAACAAGCAAAAACCGGGCGCTTTGCGGCACCCGGTTTTCAGAATTCAGCGTCGTCCGCTAATTAGACTTCGGCGATATTGTCGACTGCCACCTTGCCCGTCCGGCGGTCCTCAGCCGTATCGAACGAAACCTTCTGACCTTCGCTCAGGGCGCGAAGACCAGCGCGCTGCAGGGCGGTGGCGTGCACGAACACGTCCTTGCCGCCAGCGTCGGGCTGAATGAAGCCGTAGCCCTTCTGATCATTATAAAACTTTACAGTACCGGTCTGCATTGGAGTGTGTAGTCCTTCGAGTGCGTCGATTGATTTGAGCGACGGGATCCCTTGCCGTGACCCATTGCTCTGTTGTCGATGTTTGGAGTTGTATGCGCGCCGGGCCTTCTGTCAGGGGCGAAACGGCCGAATGTTAGCCAAATGTCGATACTGGCTTTGATAGCCGGGACATGCCGTTTTGACAAGAGTGCGCCTTCCGACCGCCATTGGCGACAATGATGCGCTGGAGGATCAATGGGTTAGACGACATGTCATCACCTCATTGAGAAGATCCTTTGCGGCGAAAGCAGGAAGGGCGCCAAGGCACCGGCGAGGTTGCTGAGCGGCATTACTTCAGGTTTTAGACGGATCCCAAGCACGTCGATCATGAAGGCGCGGCGCGCCTCGATCCGCTCCGCCGCCCGGGGGAATTTGTCGCGGAACTCGGCCCTTCCCCGCTCGTCCAGCAGGGCAATGCCATCCTCGATGTTGCACGAATGATAAGGCGCCCCGACCGCCGGAATGATGTCGCACTGAATCATCTGGCCGGAGGTGAAGCGCTCGGTCGAACCGGGATAGACCGGCGTGTTCATCCATTCGTCTATGTGGATGAGATGCCCCGGATTGAGCACAAGGTTAAAGAAGGGTGAATCGAGATGGCGCCGCACCAGCGCATCGATCTCGCCGCCAGGGACGCCGATGCCGATCGTCTCATACCACTCGGCCGCGCAGGCGAAATAGGGCGCGGCCAGCCGGTCGACATAGTCGGCAGCATCCGCGGGCAAATCGCCCTCATCGGCCGCTACCCAGCCCACCCGGCTCGACAGCGCCCCCCAATAACCGACGGCGGTGGTGAGGGGATCGCCGCGCTCGATCACTTTTGAGGAAGGACTATCAAGGCCCACCAGCCGGTCGCCGGTCGAGAGCATGGTGTGGCACGAATGCGGCAGGCCATTGAGGCGCATCTTGGCCGCCGCCTCCAATTCGCGCAGGCCGGGCCTGAGGCTACGCACGAGGCTCTTGATCGCCTCGGACACGGCGACGGCGCTGAACTCGAACTGGGCGATCTGCTCGACCTCGTTCACCGCCCGCAGCCCGATGGAATTGTGCATCAGCAGCACATTGGCGTTGACCACGCGGCCGCTGGCGCCGGCGATCGCCCGGACGGTATCGGCGATGAAGGAGGGCACCTCGAGCCAGCTGTCGGGGGTATCAGCTTCCGCGATGCCGAAATACTTCCAGCCGAGAACGCCGATCTTCTGCCCGGTCGTGAGCCCCGCGTCGCGGAGAATGTCGAGGAGCGGCGGCGTCCGGCTTCGGTCCTGCCCCATGAGGCCGAATGGCGGGTAGAGCTTTGCGTCGAGCTCGACCTCGACCGCAGCCGCGCGGCCCAAATTCTCCGGTCCCGCAAAGAGGGTCGGCACCCGGCCGGGCACAACTACCAGTACCGCCTCCTCGAAGCGCGGATCAAAGCCGGTGAGATAGGCAAGATTGGCGCAGTGCTCCCGGTCGGCATAAACCACCGCCGCATCGAGACCGGCTCGGCCGATGACGCGGGTGAAAGCGGCAAGACGCCGGGCGAAAAGCGCCGGCGGCAGTTCTGGGCGTTCCGTTGGCACGCCAAAATCCGGAAGCCTTGCATCGATCAATCTGGCAGCCACGGTGCCCTCCTCGCCCCCCAAGGGGTTAGCCCAGCACAGCGGTGGGCGCAATCGGGTGGGAACCCCGCCCCCCGGCCATAGTTTTCATACGAGGATGGTGGAGGGAACCATGGCAACTGCCCGCAAATGGTCGCACGAGGTCACCGAGCATTCGAACGCGCTCGACCTTGAAGAGCACATCTTCGAATCCGGCGATCCCAAGCAGATCGCCGACTCGCTGAAGCGCTCGGCCGAACACAGCAAGCGCCGCAAGGCCGGGCCCTATCAGTCGGCGATGTCGATGCTGAACTTCTACATCAATCGCGCCGGCAAGAACCTCTCCGCCGAGCAGAAGCGTGTGCTCGAGCAGGCCAAGGACGAACTCCGCAAGGATTTTGGGCGCGAGCCCGACTAGGCGGTCGCCGCCGCGATGAGCACCCTCGCCGCGCGCGCCACATTGCCCGAGGGACCGGGGCCGTGAAATATCTGGCCGGAGGCGAACGCGCCCTCGATCAAGAGCATCAGCCCGTCGCCAAGCAGCTCCGGGTCGCGGGCGCCCATCCGAACCGCGATCTGTTGTAGACGAGCGCGCAGCTTGGCCTTGTGCGATTCGCCGGCCAACCGCGCCGGATGGTCGGGCTCCGGATATTCAATCGCCGTATTGGAGATGCCACAGCCACGATAATCGGGAGTGATCGAGCGCAGAGCCAAATTGTCGAGATAGTCCAGCAGTTGGGCCTTGGGATCGGCGGCGTCCTCGCCAATGGCGCCATTGAACCGCGCCCAGAATTCGACCTCGTAGCGGCGGACATAGGCGGCCGCGAGTTCGTCCTTCGAGGAAAAGCTGCGATAAAGACTTGGTTTGGTGACACCGGCATTGGCGACGATTTCATCAACGCCCACCGCCCGTATGCCCTGGCGATAGAACAGGTCGCGGGCCGAATTCAGAATCCGCTCGGCCGCGCGCGGGCGATCATCGGCGCTCGCCGCCGGCCGGCTCCGCCCGGGTTTGTCTGCGATAGTGCTGCTCATTCTATGCCTTGACAATGTTACCGATCGGTACGTAGCTTGTAACACCATTTTACGTACCGGTCAGTTACATGACAATACCCCGCCCTCGTCCGTTTGGCCAGCGCTACGCCTTCGTGGTCGTGGCGGTGATCTTCCTCTGCCTGCTGATTTCCTCGGCGTTGCGTGCCGCTCCCGGCGTGCTGCTCAATCCACTGCAGGAGGCATTCGGCTGGAGCCGCGACACGGTTTCGCTCTCGGCCGCGATCGGTATCCTGATCTATGGGCTGACCGGCCCATTCGCGGCCGCGCTGATGGAGCGGATCGGGCTCAGGCGCACGGTGATGGCAGCGTTGGCGCTGATGGCGCTCTCGACCGGGAGCAGCCTGCTGATGACCCAGCCCTGGCACCTGATGCTGACCTGGGGGGTGCTCTCGGGCCTAGGCTCGGGATCTGTGGCGGCGGTGCTCGGCGCGACCATTGCCAATCGCTGGTTTTCGACCAATCGCGGCCTCGTCATGGGGCTGATGTCGGCTTCCACCGCGACCGGCACCCTGCTCTTCCTGCCAGCCATGGCAGCGCTTTCCGAAAGCGGCAGCTGGCGGGCGGTTGTGATCGCAATTGCCGTCGCCTCGGCGCTGCTGATCCCCACCATCTATTTCCTGGTGCCGGAGCGGCCGAGTTCGATCGGGCTGACGCGCTTCGGCGCAAGCCCTGACGAGGTGGTGCCCCCGGCACGAGCGGCCGGGAAAGGGTTCATTGCCGAGACTTTCGGCGTTCTCGCCAGCGCCGCCGGGACGCGGACGTTCTGGCTGCTGTTCGCGACCTTCTTCATCTGCGGCTTCACCACCAACGGTCTCGTAGGCACCCACCTCATCGCCTATTGCGGCGACCATGGCATTCCGGAAGTCGCGGCTGCGGGGCTCCTGGCGACGATGGGCGTCTTCGATCTCATCGGCACCACGTTCTCGGGCTGGCTGACGGACCGCATTGATCCACGTAAGCTGCTGCTGGTCTATTACGGCTTCCGCGGGCTATCGCTGCTCTATTTGCCCTATTCCGGCTTTTCCGGCTGGACCCTGTCGGCGTTCGCGGTGCTTTACGGCCTCGACTGGATCGCAACCGTGCCCCCGACGCTGAAGCTCAGCAATGAAGCTTTTGGCGACCGCACCGGCCCCATCGTCTTCGGCTGGGTTTTGGCCGGGCACCAGGCGGGCGGCGCGGCTGCCGCGTTCCTCGCCGGCTACATGCGGCAGGTGCAGGGCGATTATGCCACCGCCTTCTTCGTTGCCGGCCTGACGGGGATCCTTGCGGCGGCGCTCGCAATGATGATCAACCGCAAGGCTCGCGACCCCGAGATGCCTGCAACTCAGCCCGCATAAAGCATAATCCAGCTATGCTGGATCAACAGAGATTCCCGCCTTCGCGGGAATGACACCGTGTCAGTGGCACGGGTCTGCTCCCTAAACCCCGGTCATTCCGGCGAAGGCGGGAATTGAGAGCACAATTTCAGCCTTCCTGGACGTCGGCAATCGGGCGGTCGTTGCCGCGGGCCAATTCCTCGTGCCACTTGCCGTCGGCGTCTTCCCAGAGGATGGCGCGCGTTTCGTCGGGGCGTTCCTGCTCGCGGGCGGCGCGGCGGGCGGCGTGCAGCGCCTCCTGATGGGTACGGAAGGACTCCGAAAAGACGCCGTCGAGCTGATAGGCCCAGCCGCCGTCATGCTGCACGATCTTGTAGTGGATGGTCGACATGGCGCCTCCTTATTGCCGCGACATTACGCCTTCGTCGCCTCGAAGTCAGCGGCCGAAAAGGGCGCTCTCCGTGTGCTCGAGGATCGAGGGCACGACCAGATCCTCCTCGTCGTCGAGGTGGCGGATCAGCCAGTCGAGCAAGCGATCGGCATTGTCGGAATAGGCATCGGCGGCAAAGCGCGAGCTGTCGTCCTCGGCACGCAACGCCTCGACCAGTTTTTGGCCCGTCTCGGCGGAGGCAAGCAGCAGATCGTGGATGACCTCGTGATCGTTTTCGAGCAAATCGAAGCCAACGATCAGGCGCTTGTCCTTGGAGCGGAACAGCGGAAAATAGCTATAATCCTCGATGCTGTGGTGCCCCTCAAGGTGGCTCAGGAAATAGTTGAGCCTGGGAGCGAAGAAGCGGTGGAACTGGTCCGGGGCCGCCTGCCCTTCGCGGAAACCGGCGGTCGCCGTTTTCAGCATGCCGCCAAGCTCGCGGAACATGTCGTGCATCTGCAGCCAGAACCGGGCGGTCTCACCGAAATTGCGATGCTCGTCCCAAGTCTCTCGGGGATATTTTTCGCGCAGGTAGGCGATGTCATCGGGCAGCCTGGCGGTGCGGTTCGGAAGCCAGAGGGGCGAGTTCTTGTCCATGCAGCTTGATAGGCACAGACGGTAACTGCCTCAAGCAGGCATCTCGCGGTGCCTTGGTTACACGGTGTGTTTCGCCTGCCATTTCAACCAGACTTGACACGTGACCATTTAGTCACCTATTGTCCAAACCGTGGATGCGGTCTTCAAGGCACTCAGCGACCCAACGCGGCGGGCATTGCTCGACAGTTTGCGGGACAAAGGGGGACAGACGCTGACCGAACTCGAAGGCGGGCTCGGAATGACCCGCTTCGGGGTGATGAAGCACCTCAAGGTGCTGGAAGACGCAAACCTGGTGGTCACCCGCAAATCGGGTCGGTTCAAGCACCACTACCTCAACGCCCTGCCGATCCAGGAGGTCGTCGACCGCTGGATGGCGCCTTACGGAAAGCCGCTGGCGCGGTTCGCGCTGGATCTGAAGAACACGCTAGAGGGAGCCCGAACGATGGCCGACAAACCCGATTTCGTACTTGAAACCTACATCCGGACCACGCCCAAGGAGCTTTGGGACGCGATGGTCAATCCCGACAAGACGCAGCTGTACTATTTCGGCACGCGGGTCGAGAGCCCCCTGCAAAAGGGCAGTCCCTTCCGCTATCGCGGCCCCAACGGCAACACCATGCTCGACGGCGAAGTCCTGGACATCGTGCCGGAAAAGCGGCTCGAAACGACTTTCATTCCCGCCTGGGGCGAGACGGCCACGACCCGGGTTGTCTACGAAATCGAGCCGATGGGCGAAGTGGTAAAACTCACCCTCACCCACTACGAGATCGAAAAGGCCGGCGGGGCCGTCCAGGGTTGGCAGTTGATCTTTGCCGGGCTCAAGACTTATCTGGAGACCGGCAAGCCGCTCAACGTGCCGATGCCCGCCGACGACTAGGCGGGCCCCAGGGTTTTACCAGATAACAAGGAGGGAAAACGAAAATGACCAAGTACTTGTTCGCCTACCATGGCGGCGCCACGCCGGAGACGCCCGAAGAGGGCCAGAAGGTGATGGCCGCCTGGGTGAAATGGATGGGCGGTTTGGGCGCGGCCCTGGTCGACGGCGGCAATCCGATCGGCTCGGCCAAGACCGTGGCCAAGGACGGCACGGTCAGCGAGGGCGGCGGCGCCAATCTCGTTACCGGCTACAGCATCGTCGAGGCGCCTAGCCTGGATGCGGCGGTGAAAATGGCTCAATCCTGCCCGATCCTGGCGTCCGGTGGCAGCGTCGAGGTCGGCGAGACTTTCGCCGTCATGTAGCCTGCCGCCAGGGCGCCGCCTCATCGGCGAGCGAGGTTCACGATGTCTCGCCGGTGAGGTCGCGCCAGCCCTTGTCGAGTTCTTCGGCATAGCGGCGCAACAGGTGCGCCTCGGTCAGGAGCCCAACCACCCGGCGGCGCTCGAGCGAATCGAGCACGGCCAGCTCTTCCGAGCCCGACTTGGCGAAAAGATCGGCCGCCGTCTGGGCGGTCATCGAGGGCAGCAGCACGAAATCGCGCGTCTGCAACAGCCCGCTCAGGATCACGGGCTGCTCGCCCGAGAGCTCCGCGAAAGCGTGGTGCGCATCGGCGACCACGACAATGCCGGCATAGCGATTATTGCTGTCGACCGCGATCACCCGCTCGGTCGAACCGAGTGGGTATTTTTCGCAGAACGCGGCAACGAGCATGGTTTCGGGCACCGTGCGCACGTCGGCGCGCATCATCGGCCCCACTGTGAGGCTGCGCAGCCGGCCCACATCGTGTGCCCCGCGGATCGTTTCTCCCCTCAGGTGCAGGCGCCAGGTCGAAAACGAATAGCCGAAGGTTTCCCGCACCAGGAATGAGGCCATGACCGAGGCCGCGAGCACCGCCGCGCTGATGGCGAGATCGCCGGTGGTCTCCAGCACGAGGAACGTCATTGTCAGCGGACCGCCGACCACGCCCACTGCCAGGGAGGCCATCCCCACCAGCGGTCCCAGCTGCGGCGGCAGGTCCGGCGCGAGCCCGGTTGCGATCAGCGCGAACGTGAACAGTTTGCCGAGAAGCGCCCCCAGCAGCAGCGACGCGAAGAATAGCCCGCCGCGAAAGCCCGAGCCGAGGGAGACGATGGACGCAATCGCCTTCAACAGAAACAGCGCCGCCACGGCCTGAATGGTCACGTCATTGGTCAGCTGGAGGTGCAGCGCGCCGTGACCGGAGGACATCACCTGCGGGCTCACGAGTGCGATCCCGCCCATCGCGAGCCCGCCAATCGCCGGACGGAAGAAGGGTGGGCATTTGACTTTGGTAAAACCGCTTTCGAGCAGCGACACCAGGTACATGATGGCAATCGCGACGGCGCCGCCGATGAAGCCGAGGGCCAGGAACGGCACCACTTCGGCAATGCGCAGTGCCGAAAGGTGCCCGAAATCAAGCGCGGGCTCGGGCGCGCTGAAGCGCGAGGCAGTGAGGCTTGCCGCGAGCGCCGAAAGGATCACCGGCGGCAGCAGCGAAGCCGAGTAGATGCCGATGATGATCTCGAAGCCATAAAAGGCCCCGGTTAGCGGTGCGTTGAACGCGGCCGCAATCGCCCCGGCCGCCCCGCAGCCGACCAGCATTCTCACCTCGTTGCGCCGAAGCTTGAACCGGCCTGCGAGGTTGGACGCAATGCTTGATGCGAACTGGGTGTAGCCGGCCTCAAGGCCCACGGACGCGCCGAACGCGGAAGAAATCACCGTCTGCGCGGTAACGATCATGCTCTCCCGGAACGACATCCGGCCACCATGCACCGCGTTGGCCTCGATCGGATCTACCGGAGGACGCGTGCGGAACCGTCGCGCGAGGATGATGCTGAGCCCCATCAGCGCCCCGCCCAGGCACGGGAGCAGCGCCAGCGTCTTGGGGTTGAGCATGTATTGGGCGCTCAGCAGATCGCCTTCGGGCAGCCGGAATAGCCAGACATGGAGTTCGCGCACCAACCAGCCGAGCGCGGTGGTCGAGACGCCGGAGACGATCCCCACCGCGGTCGCCAGCACGAGCATGTAGAGACCGCGGAAATTGTCGGTGCCTGCAAGCGAACGCGGCAATGCCGATGCAACCTTGCCGGTGGCCTCTCCTATACTCGCCACGTCCAATACCTCACTGGGCCGCTACCTCCGCCTCAGCGTCGAGGAAGCCGCCTGATTGCCTTTCCCAGAGCCGGGCATAGTGGCCGCTAAGCGCCAGAAGCTCGGCATGCGTTCCCTGCTCCACGATCTTTCCGCGATCGAGGACGACGAGACGATCCATGGCGGCGATCGTAGAGAGACGATGTGCAATCGCGATAACAGTTTTGCCATCCATCAGCTGGATGAACTGCTCCTGGATGGCTGCCTCCACCTCGCTGTCGAGCGCGGAGGTCGCCTCGTCCAGAACCAGGATCGGCGCGTTTTTGAGCACCACGCGCGCGATGGCGACGCGCTGGCGCTGTCCGCCCGAAAGCTTCACCCCGCGCTCCCCGACAAAAGCTTCGTAAGCCGTGCGGCCGGTCTGGTCGACGAGGGTTTCGATGAACTCGTCGGCTTCCGCGAGAGAGGCGGCCGCGATGATTTCGTCGTCGGTGGCCTCGGGGCGGCCATAGGCAAGATTGGCGCGGATGGAGCGGTGAAGCAGCGCTGTATCCTGCGTCACGACACCGATATTGGCGCGCAGTGATTCCTGCGTAACCTTGGAGATATCCTGTCCGTCGATGGTGATGGTGCCGGACTGGAGATCATAAAAGCGCAGCAGCAGGTTGACGAGGGTCGATTTGCCGGCGCCGGAACGGCCGACGATGCCGACCCGCTCGCCCGGCTTCAGGTCGAGGAAGAGGTCTTCGATGATGCCGCCCGGCCGGCCATAGTGGAAGCTGACATGATCGAAGCGGATCGCCGCGTTATTCACGACCAGCGGCTGGGCGTCTGGCGCGTCCAGCAGCGTCAGCGGCTTGCCGACCAGCTCGGCCGAATTCTGCCCCACGCCGAAATTCCGCATCAGGCCGTTGAGCTGGTTCATCATGCGGCCGAGGAGGTTATAGAGCCTGAGGATCAACCCCATGGTCAGCGCCACGCCGCCCACGGTGATGATCCCTTCCACCCACAGGTGGACGCAGAGCGCACCGATTCCGGCGATCATGATGCCGGAGAGCATGCCCATCGACGTGCGCACGCCCACCAGGACGCGCGCCAGGCGGCGGACCGCCTCGATGTAGTTGTCGAAGCCGGCGCGCACGAAGGCATCGTCGGTCTCGGCCGTGCCGAAAAGCTTCAGCGTCTGAATGTTGGCGTAGCTGTCGACGATGCGGCCGGTGAGCTGCGAGACACTCTCGGCGGCGGCGGCCGAAGCGCGCCGCATGCGCGGCACATAGTGGCGGGCCATGAAGGCGAACGCGATCACCCAGATCACGATTGCAAGGCCCAACCGCCAATCCAGTGCCGCCACGAGCGCGAAGGTGGTTGCGGTATAAATGCCGATGAACCAGACGACCTGCAGCAGGGCGACCATGAAGTCGCCGACGGCATTGCCCGACTGCCAAACCTTGCTCGCGATCGAGCCGGCGAAATCGCTATGAAAAAAGCTGAGGCTCTGCCGCATGACATAGGCATAGGATTGCCAGCGCACGCGGTTGTAAAAGCCGATATTGAGGGTCTGCTCTTCCACCGCGGCCGAAAGCCAGGTGATCACGAACCGGACAACCAGCACCACGAACAGCATTGTCGCGAGCTCAAGGCCGTGCGCGGCAATCAGCCCGTTCCAACCGGCTGCCTGGTGCGAGGCATCCAGAATATCGACCAGCCGCCCCACATAGTAGAACAGCGCCGCCTCAACCAAGGCGACAAGACCGCCCAGGACCAGTAACGCCACGAATGGCAGCCTGGATTGCATGATGAAATAGAGGAAGAACGGAATCGCCTTGCCGGGCGGGTTTGTCTCCTGTCTGGACTGGAACGGATCGATCCAGCCCTCCATCATTCGGTCGAGCTTTTCGGCAAATTTCATAGTGCGGAGCCTAATTCGGCGAGAGACGCTGCGCGTACAACGTGTCGAAAACCCGACAAGCCCGCACAAGGCAAGAGAAATCCTGCGCGGCATTTTTGCACGGCAATCTTTACGGTTTGATGAGGGGCGGTGCTCTTCTTGCATGGGGGCACCACAATTGCCCCTTCCCCATTGGGAACCAGCCCGGCACATGATCGTGCACGGCTACCCCTCACCGGCCTGCCGGCCACCCTCTCCCGGAGGGGCGAGGGTTTTCTCTGCTGTACCCTCGCGGTTCCATCGTCCCCTCGCCCCTCTGGGGAGAGGGTCAGGGTGAGGGGGAGCCCAACGCTCAGGCCTACTTCCGAAGCCCCTCGGCCCGAGCCCCCTACTCCGCCGCCTCGGCCTCTTCCTCTTCGGCAGGCTTTGCGTCCTCGTCGGGCTCGATGAAACCGCCCGACTGGCGGGCCCAGAGGCGGGCATATTCCCCGTGCAGCGCCAAAAGTTCGGCATGCGTGCCCTGCTCGACGATGCGGCCTTCCTCGATGACGATCAGCCGGTCCATCGCGGCAATGGTCGAGAGCCGGTGGGCGATGGCGATGACGGTTTTGCCTTCCATCAGCCGGTGGAGCTGGCTCTGGATCGCCGCCTCGACCTCGCTGTCGAGCGCTGACGTCGCCTCGTCGAGCACGAGGATCGGCGCATTCTTGAGCAGCACGCGGGCAATGGCGATGCGCTGGCGCTGGCCGCCGGAAAGTTTTACGCCGCGCTCGCCCACATGGGCGTCGTAGCCCAAATGCCCATCCTTGTCGGCGAGCCCGCGGACGAAGTCGTCCGCCTCGGCACTCTGGGCCGCCGCGATCATCTGGGCCTCGGTCGCGCCGGGGCGGCTATAGACGATATTGTCGCGCACCGAACGGTGGAGGAGCGAGGTGTCCTGGCTGACCACGCCGATGGCGGCGCGCAGCGATTCCTGCGTCACGGCGGAGACGTCCTGGCCGTCGATGGTGATCCTGCCGGATTCGAGATCGTAGAAGCGGAGCAGCAGGTTGACGATCGTCGACTTGCCCGCCCCCGAGCGGCCGACCAGCCCAACCTTTTCGCCCGGCTTCAACGTGAAGGAGAGATCCTCGATCACGCCCGTCTGCTTGCCATAGTGAAAGCCGACATTTTCGAAGCGCACCTCACCGGCCTTGACCACGAGCGGCCCGGCGCCGGGCTTGTCGGCGACGAGGCGCGGCACGGCAAAAGCATTGATGCCGGCCTTGACCGTGCCGATGTTCTCGAACAGCTGCGACATCTCCCACATGATCCATTGCGACATGCCGAAAAAGCGCAAGACCAGCGCCACGGCCACGGCAATTGCGCCTGCCGTGATCGAGCTGCCGAGCCAGAGCCAGATGCCGAGCCCGAAGACCACCGCCAGCAACACCACGTTGAGGGAGTAGATGGCAACGTTGAGATAGGTCGCCAGCCGCATCTGTCCGTAAACGGTCGGCAGGAATTCCTCCATCGCCTCCTTGGCGTACCCCTCCTCGCGCTGAGAATGCGAGAAGAGCTTGACCGTCGAGATGTTGGTGTAGGCATCGACGATGCGGCCCGTCATCAGGGCCCGGGAGCTAGCCTGTTTGGACGAGATGTCGGCGAGCAGCGGCACGAAGTGCCAAAGCAGCCCCCCATAGATCAAGATCCAGACCACGAACGGCACGGCCAGGCGCCAGTCGTTCATGGCCGCGAGGACAACGGCGCCGGCGAAATAGAAGACGACGTAGTTCAGGACGTCGAGCACCTTCATCGACGCGTCACGCAGCGCCAGCGCCGACTGCATCAGATTGGTGGCGATACGGCCCGCGAACTCATCCTGGAAATAGCTCATCGGCTGGCGCAGCACGTAGCGGTGGATCAACCAGCGAATGCGCTGCGGCACGTTCCCCATCAGGGTCTGGTCCATGACAAGCGCCTGCAGCGCGATGATCGCCGGCAGCACGACGAGCACGAAAATGCCCATCAGCCAGAGCCGCGGGGCCTCGTTGTGCAAAAAGGTCGCGCGATCGGCCCGGCTGAGCCAATCCACCACATTGCCGAGAAAGCCGAAAAGCGAGACCTCGCTCACCGCAATGGCAGCTGTCAGCAGCGCCATCAGCGCCAGCCAGCGCTTCGAACCCTCCAGGTAATGAAGGAAGAACGGCAGCATCTTTGCCGGCGGCATTGTCGGTTCCGCGGACGGATAGGGATCGATGCGAGCTTCGAACCAGCGCAGCATGGGACGGACCTGATGATGATAACTTTCGGAAGACGCCCCATTGACGTGGGATGTTCCCCGCGTTGAGGTGCGTACCGGCGAACCATCGGCACATCCCTATCCAGCCTTGTCGGCGGGGATGACCCGATTGATCTGGTTGCCAGTCGCTCAGAATATAGGCAAAGCAGTTCCTCGTCTACAGCGCCCCGACGACACTATTTTTACGGTCGGCCAGTTTTTCCGGAGTTCACATGCCCACCGATGCCGAACACACGATCTTCCTGAAGGATTACGCCCCCTCGCCCTACGTCATCGAAGGCGTGGAACTCGAGGTCGATATCGTCCCGGAAACGTCGACGGTGCGTGCCTGGCTGAACATCAGCCCGCGCGAGGGTACGGCGCCCGGCACCCCGCTGGTGCTTAATGGCGAAGAGTTGAAGCTTGGTTCGATCGCGCTGGACGGCGCGCCGCTCGTGCTTTCCGCCTATGAGGCGACGCCGGGCTCGCTCACGGTGTTCGAGCCGCCGCTGAAGCGCTTCGTGCTCGAAACGAGCGTCACGATAGAGCCGGAGAAAAACACCCGGCTGATGGGCCTCTACCGTTCCAGCGGCACGTGGTGCACCCAGTGCGAACCGGAGGGTTTCCGCCGCATCACCTATTTCCTCGACCGGCCCGACAACCTGGCCGTCTACAAGGTGAAGATGATCGCCGACCGGGCGCTGGCCCCAGTCCTGCTCGCGAACGGCAATCTCATCGACAGCGGCGATGCGGGCAATGGCCGGCATTTCGCCACCTGGGAAGATCCATTCCCAAAGCCGTCCTACCTCTTCGCCATGGTCGCCGGCGATCTCGGCTCGATCCACGACAATTTCACCACCGCCTCGGGGCGCCAGGTGGCGCTCGGCATCTATTGCGAGCACGGCAAGGAAGATCAGTGCGCCTATGCCATGGATTCCTTGAAGCGGGCGATGCTCTGGGATGAGCGCCGGTTCGGGCGCGAGTATGATCTCGACGTGTTCAACATCGTCGCCGTGTCCGACTTCAACTTCGGCGCCATGGAGAACAAGGGCCTCAACATTTTTAACGACAAGCTGGTGTTCGCCAGGCCCGAGACCGCGACGGATGCCGATTTCGGCAGCATCGAGCGCGTCATCGCGCACGAATATTTCCACAACTGGACCGGTGACAGGATCACTTGCCGCGATTGGTTCCAGCTTTGCCTGAAGGAAGGGCTGACGGTCTATCGCGACCAGGAATTCACCATGGACGAGCGCAGCCGGCCGGTGAAGCGCATCGAGGACGTGCGGCTGCTCCGGGCGGCGCAATTCCCCGAGGACGGCGGCCCCCTCGCCCACCCGGCGCGGCCCGACCACTATAAGGAAATCAACAACTTCTACACGACCACCGTCTACGAAAAGGGAGCCGAGATCGTCCGCATGCTGGCAACGCTGCTCGGCGAGGCGGGCTTCCGCAAAGCCATGGATCTCTATTTCGAGCGCCATGACGGGCAGGCAACAACCATCGAAGCCTTCATCAAGGTGTTCGAGGACGCGAGCGGCGTCGACCTGCAGCATTTCCAGCAATGGTACCTGCAGGCGGGCACCCCCAAGGTCAAGGCCGAGGACCAGTACGACCCGGCCACCAAGACCTACCGGCTCAAGCTCCGGCAAAAAATCGATCCCACGCCCGGCCAGCCGACCAAGCAGCCCATGGTGCTGCCGGTAAAGTTCGGCCTCATCGGGCCGAATGGGGCGCCGGCCGAATGGAGCAATGTGTCGGGCGGCGATGTCCGCGACGACATGATCGTCCTCGACAAGGATGCGGTGGAACTGGTTTTCGAGGGTGTCGCCAACAGGCCCGTGCCGTCGCTGTTCCGCGGCTTTTCCGCACCGGTCAATCTCGATATCAACCTGACGCAGGACGACCAGCTTTTCCTCGCCCGCCACGACAGCGATCCGTTCAACCGCTGGCAGGCCCTGCAGGACGTCTCGATGACGCTGCTGACCAATGCCGTCCGTGGCCGGATGTGGGCCGAACCGGCGATCGATTCGCTGGCGACCGCAATTGGCGAGACCATCGGGCTCGAGAGCCTCGACAACGCTTTCAAGGCCAATGTCCTGCTGTTGCCGTCCGAGGCCGATATTGCGCGGACCATTGGCGAGAATGTCGATCCGACCCAAATCCACGAGGTCCGGGCGGCATTCATCCGCGCGCTGGTGGGCCGGCTAGAGGGCGCGTTGCGCGCCACCTATGACCGACTGGCGAGCGAGGATGCCTACTCGCCCGACCAGCGCCAGGCCGGCCGCCGCTCGCTTCGCAATAATGCGCTCGGCCTCTTGGTCAGGGGATCGAGCGTTGGCGCCGAACTCGCTGCAAGGCAGTATCAGTCCGCCGGGAACATGACCGACCGTTTCGCAGCCCTGACGCCTTCGGTGGTGATGGGCGTGCCGGGTGCCGATGCGCTGCTCGAAGATTTCCGCGTGCGGTTCACCGCCGACCCCCTCGTCTACGACAAATGGCTCGGGCTCAATGCCGCTCCGCCGGAGGACGGTACCATTGAGCGAATCCGGACCATACTTGCCGATCCGTCGTTCCCGAAGAACAACCCCAACCGGCTGCGCGCCTTGGTCGGCAGCTTCGCCGCCGGCAATGCCGTGCAGTTCGCCCGGCAAGACGGAACTGGCTTCCGCTTCGTGGCCGAGTTCGTCGCCGACGTGGACAAGCGCAATCCACAGGTCGCGGCGCGGGTCCTGACCGCCTTCCGGACCTGGCGAAACTACGAGCCAAAGCGGCGCGCCGAGGCCGAAGCAGCACTGAAATCGCTGCGAGATTCGGGGGGACTCAGCCGCAACACTGCCGATATCCTCGGCCGGACGCTGGATGGTTAAGGGATTATTACGGGCGGACGAATTTTTTTCAGCCCATAAGTGATTCAGCCGACTCGCGAATTTTTGGCGCCGGCGGCCGGGCGCCAAAATGCCTCTGGACAGTGACGTTTTGCCGATTCAAATTCGGCCTGCGATCAGTAAAAGCGTTGCGACTCCAAGCATCAAGCGGGGTGATTCATGCGGTCGGCGGAGACATCCGGCGTTACGGCGAAGGATGTGTTTGTGTCCGAAAGCCGGGCGGCGAAAACAGTGCGGACGCCGATGGCGCGCCTCAATCAGGCGATGCGGCTTTTGGCCGACATCTCGCCTGTGTCGCTTGCCATTGCCGGCACGGCCGCTGCCGCCGCCGCGCTCTTTGTGGTCTACGACGCTATCCAGTCCTTCGATGAACAGCGCGTGCTCGACCTTCTCCCGGGTGCCGATCATCTGGGTCTGGAACGCGGGGTATTCGAGCACGGGCTGGTCGCCTTCGCCATCGCGGCGCTGGCCGCGGCACTAACTTTCCGGCGCCGTGCCGAAGCAACAGCAGCCCATGCTCGCAAGGCAGTCGAGGACGTGGTTACAACCATACCCTTCGGCATTGCCCTGTGGACCCCCGAAGGCCAACTGGTCGTCTGCAACGAAAGTTACCGCCGCAGCCTCAAGGGCGGCTCCCCCATCGCCCGCGGCGAATCCTATGATGAGGCCGTCAAGCAGTTGACCCTGGGCGGCCATCTGAAGGTCGTCGCCGAAGGGCAGACCGGCAGGCTGATCGAACTGCATCGGCAGGACAATTCCTGCCTGCTGATCGACGAACGCCCGCTCGGCAGCGGCGGCTTCGTGACCCTTGTGACCGATATCACCGAGCGCAAGCGTGCCGACCTGTTGCTGACTTCCATCCAGGAGGAACAGCGGCAGTTCGCCCGGCGCTACCACGAGGAAAAGCTCAAGGCCGAGGCCGCCAGCCGGGCGAAAACCTCATTCCTCGCCCATCTGAGCCACGATATCCGCACCCCGCTCAACCATATCATCGGCTTTGCCGACCTGATCCGCCACCAGACCTACGGGCCGCTCGGGGACGCGCGCTATCTCGGCTACATCGACTCGATCCGCGCCTCGGGCGAGAAGCTGCTGAATTCCTTCGCAACCATTCTCGACCTGGCCGAGCTCGAAAGCGGCAGCAAGCCGCTGAACGAGGAGGTGCTTGCGGTCGATGCCCTGCTGGTGACGGTGATGCGCCGCTTCTCTGGCCAGGCCGGGCGCGCGGGCGTGGTTTTCGGTCTCGGCGCGCCCAGCGGTGCCGAAATCCGAGCCGACCGTTTCGGCCTCGAGCGCATGCTCGGCAACCTCGTCGAGAACGCCATCCGCTTTACCCCCTCGGGTGGAAAAGTGGTGCTGGCGGCGTACGCTGCAGAAGACGGCGTCGTGGTCGAGGTTTCGGATACCGGCATCGGCATGAGCGAAGAGCAGGTCGGGCGGCTCTCGCAGCCCTTCGCCTTTGGCGATGCGGCCTTCACCCGCGAGCATCAAGGCGCGGGCCTGGGCGTTGCGATCGCTCGGGCGATCGCCGAGCTGAGCGGCGGACGGCTCGCCATCGATTCGAGCCCGGCGCTCGGGACCACCGTCGCGGTTTCGCTGCCGTTCCGCGCCCGGCGGGAACAAGGGATCGCCGCGGAATAGACCGCGGCCTGAAGACCCGTCGCGGCTCGTCGAAAGTCGCGAAGGAGGGCCCGCCGCTCCCGTCTTCGACACCACTGGAGGCGCCAGGCGGGAGCGGCAACCAGCCTTAGGCTCGATCCGAGAGGCAGGAACACCCCCGACCCGGCTCCCGCCACCCTCCCCTCAAGGGGGAGGGGACTTGTGGCACGGGAGTGTTCCCATCGTCCCCCTCCCCTCGAGGGGAGGGGTCAGGGGTGGGGGTTGTTTGGAGCTGTCTCAGCCCCGTCGGATCCCGCGCGCGCATACCAGGCTGCCGCTGCGGCCCTGACCTCGGCCTGCATCTCGGTCAACTCCTCGGCCAGCCGCGCAAAACTCGGATAGTTGGTGAGCCGGGCGAGCAATTCCTTGAACGGGACGGGCCATTCCTCGTCGCGGAACGGGTGCAGCAGCGCAGCGCTCATCACCTGCAGCACGGTCGAATAGAGGGCCAGGATCTCCACCAGTCGGCTGCCCTCCGGCAACAGCCCGAGCTCATCCAGCCGCCGCAGCACTGTGGCCGTGGGCGCCTGCGGTACATCGATTTGCCGGCCGGCGACGAGCTGGGCGGATTGGGCGATGAATTCGAGATCGATGAGGCCACCGGGGGCGAGCTTCAAGTCGAAGGCGTGCCGCGGCTTTCGTTCGCGGGCCATCAGCGCGCGCATTGAAACCACGTCGGCAATGGTCTTGCCGGCATCCCGAACGGTCGAGATTTGCGCGGCAATCGCTGCATCGACCGCTTCGCGCATGCCCTCGTCGGCAGCAAAGACCCGGGCGCGGCTCAGGGCCAGATGCTCCCAGGTCCACGCGCTCTGGCGGTGATAGTCGATGAAGCCGGAAAGGCTGGTAGCCAGCGGCCCGGCATTGCCGGAGGGGCGAAGCCGCATATCGGCCTCGTAGAGCACCCCCTCCCCCGTGGGCGCGCTGATGGCGGCGACGAGCCGTTGC
>DATJHO010000108.1:0-15230 GCA_035493835.1 Devosiaceae bacterium | reverse complement strand
CGGGCGAGGCCGGCGATCACCGCGTTCTTGGAGCGCCGGGCGACTTCGGACACCGCCTCGAAATCACCGTTGGAGGCGATCGGGAAGCCCGCTTCGATAATATCGACGCCCATGTCGTCGAGGATTTCAGCGACCTGGAGTTTTTCCTCCAGCGTCATCGTCGCGCCGGGCGACTGCTCGCCGTCGCGCAGGGTGGTGTCGAAAATATAGACCCGGTCCTTGTTGCCGGCGGGCGTAGCGTCAATGGTCATGATCGTCTTCCTTCAAGCGGCGCGGGAGCAATGCTCAACCGGCCGGACTGCTGTGTTCGGCTTAAAATCGCAATCCCCTGACCACCCGCTCGCTTGCCGAGCTGCCGGTACTCAGGGGCTGATAAGAAGGAGAAGCAGCGCCGCCGGAAGCAGCAACAGGCTCGCAAGCATCATCAGGCGGACCCGGTCCGCCCGCTGCTGGGCTGCGATGGCAATGGCGCGTTGGCGCTGCATGACTCAACCTGTGCTGATATGCACTTTTGGTACAATGGCCGAATTCGCCGGCCGGCGCAACCCCCGCCCTTTTCTGCCGAACCTCAGCCGAAGGTAACGGCGGCCGCCAGTATGGTGAGCACCAAGGCGATGCTCGCGAGGATACGGCCCTGTGTCGCAAGGCGCACCGCCGAAGCATCGCCATTGCGCATCCGCCTGAGCCCGATGCCCGACATGACGACCCCGATGACAACCAGCAGCACAAAAATCATCTTGATGCCGAACCAGGCATCGCTTGGTGTCCTGCCGCCCCATTTGAGCCAGAGCATCAGCGGGCCGGTGACGATGAGTATGGCGAGGCCGCCCCGGCCAACGCTGGATATGACCCCACCGAATTTCATCAAGCCCGCCCGCTGCTCGGGGGGCGAGGTCGGGACAAGGCGCGCCAGTATCCCGGCGGCGATCAGCGCTCCGCCGCCGGCCGCCAGACCGAGAAAATGCAGCCACAGCAAGATGTCGTTAAGAATGTCCATCCAAGCCTCCCCACTCGCAGGTGAAGTATCGCCTCTTAGTGCCGGAAGTCAAAGGCGCCCGCTATTTGGTTAGGCCGCCGAGCAGCAGCCGATAGACGCGTTCAAATGCAGCATCGGTGCCCGGATCGGCCCATTCCTTGCCATGCGCGGGGTCATGGAAGCGTGAGGTCGCATCGAAAATCCCCTGCGCCGTCGCATGGGGATCATCGATAACGAAGTCGCCGGATTCTACCCCCGCGCGGAGAATTGTTTCGATCTGGGCCACCAGAAGAGCGACGTGCTGCTCGACGACTTCGCGCACCTCGGCGAAGATCGCGCGCGCGACCAGGAACAGCTCCGGGTCGGCCACCACCTTTTCGCGTTTTGACTTGAGCAAGGCGTCGAACCAGGCACGCAGCCGCTCGGGCGGCGGCAGGTCGGAATCCGCAATCTGCTGCAAGGGATCGGAAGTGCGCCTGAGCCAAGCCTCCACCACCGCATCGCGCAGCGCGACCTTGCTGTCGAAATGCCGGTAGACGCTGCCATGGGAGACGCCAAGCGCCCGCGCTACATCAACGACGGTCGTCTTCTGCGGCCCGAAGCGGCGGAAGACTTCCTCCGCCGCTTCGAGAATGCGCTCCCTGGTCAGGACGTCGTTCATCAGGCTCCCTTGCGCTCGCTGTCGAGCATGGCCATCTGCGCCGCTGCATAACGCTCGCCGGCAGCCGCGCCAAGCGGCACCGCCGCTTCGATCGCAGCCAGATCCTCGGCCGAAAGCTCGACCGCAAGCGCGCCGAGCGCCTCGCTCAGCCGGTCGCGTCGGCGGGCGCCGATCAGCGGCACGATCAGTTCATCCTGCGCAGCCACCCAGGCAATCGCGATCTGCGCCACCGTGGCTCCCTTTTCTTCGGCAATCCTACGGAGCTTTTCGACCAGCGTCAGATTGTGATCGAGGTTGTCCGACGCAAAGCGCGGGCTGTGCGAGCGGAAGTCCCCCGCGCCGGTGCCCGCGCCCTTGCTCCAGTGCCCGCTGATCAGCCCGCGCGACAGCACGCCATAGGCCGTGATGCCGATGCCGAGCTCACGGCAGACTGGCAGGATTTCAGCCTCGATGCCACGCGAGATCAGCGAATATTCGATCTGCAGGTCGGCAATCGGCGCCACTTTGGCGGCGCGCCGGATCGTGGCCGCACCGACCTCGGAAAGCCCCACATGCCGCACATAGCCGGCCCTGATCATGTCGGCGATCGCCCCTACAGTGTCTTCGATCGGCACTGCCGGATCGAGCCGGGCCGGGCGGTAGATATCGATGTAATCGACATTGAGCCGCTTCAGCGTGTAGGCGAGGAAATTCTTCACTGCCACAGGGCGCGCATCGTAACCAGTCCACTGATTGTCCGGGCCGCGCATGCCGCCGAACTTGACGCTGATCACCACATCCTCGCGGCGGCGATCCTTCAGCGCCTCCCCGACCAGCATCTCATTGTGGCCCATTCCATAGAAGTCGCCGGTGTCGAGCAGGTTGATACCGGCATCGAGGGCAGCATGGATGGTGGCGATACTCTCGCTACGGTCGGCCGGGCCATAAAAATCCGACATGCCCATGGTGCCAAGGCCGAACACCGACACTTCGGGCCCACTGGCGCCAAGGCGGCGGCGGGGCATGCCGGGATGAGATGAATTTGCCATCAGTGTTCTCCTTGTCTGACACTGACGTGGTATTAGCATTGCGATGACAGATTTGCAAGTTTGTCAGCAAGGACCGGAGTCATGCAGGGGACCCGAGTAGCGGTTCTCGTCTCCTTCTTGCGGGAGAAGGTGGCGCGAAACGCCGGATGAGCGGGGAGCCATGGGCATTGGGTTGGCCCACCACCCGGCTACCGGCACCCTCCCCCGCAAGAGGAGGCAGGGCCTTCCCGGCGTCATTCCGCGCAGGCAGGAATCTCCGTTTGCGGTAGGCCCGGCGGCTGCAAAGAAACAGAGATTCCCGCCTGCGCGGGAATGACTGGTGGTGGGGTCTGGTCTTCCTTCTCACCTTGCCCGCAAAGGTGGCGCGGTGGGGCCCTACTTCGTCCAGTCGAGGCCCATTTCGCGGTAGCGCTCGGGGTCGTCGCCCCACTTTTCGCGCACCTTGACGAACAGGAACAGGTGGACGGGGGTATCGAACATGCCCATCAGTTCGGTCCGGGCGTCGGCCCCGATCGACTTGATGGTCTGGCCGCCGGCGCCGAGCACGATCTTCTTGTGCTGGTCGCGGGTGACGTAGATCACCTGGTCGATCTTGTAGGAACCGTCCTTCTTCACCTCGAACCGCTCGGTCTCGACGGTGACGTTATAGGGGATCTCGTCGTGGATGCGCAAAAACAGCTTTTCGCGCGTCACTTCGGCGGCCGTCAGGGCCAGCGTCAGATCGGTGAGCTGGTCCTCCGGGAAATGCCACGGCCCTTCCGGCACATGCGCTTCGACCCACCGCAGGAAATCGCCGACCCCATGCCCTTTCGACGCCGAGATCATGAACGTCGCCTCGAACTTCAACCTCTGGTTGAGCGTCTCGGAGAGCCCCAGCAGCTTTTCGTGCGGCAATAGGTCGATCTTGTTGAGGATCAGGATTTTTGGGTTGCGGATGTCCTCGAGGCCCACAATCAGCGCCTCCAGTTCGGGCGTAATACCCCGTTCCACATCGACGATGAAGGCGACCATGTCGGCATCGCCTGCCCCGGTCCAGGCCGAATTGACCATGGCGCGATCGAGCCGGCGTTTGGGCGCAAAAATGCCGGGCGTATCAATGAACACTACTTGCACCGGCCCGTCGGTGACGACGCCGCGGATCTGGGCCCGCGTCGTCTGCGCCTTATGCGTGACGATCGACACCTTGGTGCCGACCAGCGCGTTGAGCAGGGTCGACTTTCCAGCGTTCGGGGCGCCCACCAGCGCGACAAAGCCGCAGCGGGTAACCACGGCCGCGCCCGTTTCCGTAGTAATTTCGGCATCGTGCTCGCTCACGGCGCTTCCTTCCAAACCTTCTCGCGCACCAAAAATGCCTGCGCCGCCTTGTGCTCGGCCAGCTTCTTGGACGGGCCTGTGGCCGCAAGCGGCTCGTAGCCGTTCAGCCGCACCGCAATGGTGAATTCGGGTGCGTGGTCTGGACCGGTGCGCTCGACCTCCACATAAGCTGGCGGCTCGAGTCCCCTGCCCTGCGCCCATTCCTGCAACGTCGTCTTGGCGTCGGCCCGGTCGCTATTGGCAAGGCCGATCTGGTCGCCGAAGAAGCCTTCGATCAATTCATATGCGTGCCCAAGGCCGCCGTCGCAATAAATCGCGCCGATAATCGCCTCGGTAACATCACCCAGGATCGCCTCCTTCTGGGCGCCCCCGGTGCGGGCCTCGCTGTCGCCAAGGATCAGGTCCGGACCGAGGTCGAGCTGGCGCGCGATGGCCGCGCAGGTCTCCTTGCGCACCAGCGCATTGAGCGAGCGGGAGAGTTCGCCCTCATTGGCCTTGGGCAGGCGCCGGTAGAGCAGGTCCGCCACCACCAGCCCCAGCACGCGGTCGCCCAAAAACTCCAGCCGCTGGTAAGAGCTGGCGACGCGCTTGCCCGGCGAAACGGCACTCGAATGGGTCAGCGCGCGCTCAAGCAACTCGGGGTCGGCGAAGCGGTAGCCCAGCCGGGCCTCGAGTTGCCTATGGTCCCGAGGCTTACGCGTCATGGGTTCTGGTAGACGGACTGGAACATCCGGTCGAGCCTGACATTGGCCGGCCAGTTCCAGATCTGCCACGGCGGCAGGTCGTTCTTGATCGAGAAGAAGCGGAACTCCGCCTTGCCCTCAAGATCCTCGGCCGGCACATAGCCCACGTCCGAGAGAATGCGGCTATCGGCCGAGCGGTCGCGGTTGTCGCCCATCATGAAGTAGTGGCCGGGCGGCACGATATAGACACCGGTATTGTCGAGCGGGCCATTGTCCGAAATTTCCTGGATGGTGTCCTCCACCCCGTTCGGCAAGGTCTCGTGGTAGATTTTGACCGGCACCGTATCGCCGGTGTCATCAGTATCGGTGCTATCGGCGACAAATGTACGCGGCACGATCTTGTCGTTGATCCAGAGACGCCCCTGCTTCATCTGAATGTGATCGCCCGGCATCCCGATCACCCGCTTGATGTAATCCTGCCCCGACGCCTCGTTGTAGAACACGGCGATATCGCCCTGGCTGGGCGAGCGCCCGAAAATGCGCCCGCTGAACGGCAGCGGGATCGGGAAGGAATGCGGTCCGAACCCCCAGATGAACTTGTCGGCAACGAAATAGTCGCCAATCATCATGGTGGACTGCATCGAGGCAGTGGGGATCGAGAAGGGCTGGTAGATGAAGGTGCGGAACAGCACCGCAATCACCAGCGCCTCGATGATCACGACTACGGTGTCGCGCAGTTCGCTGCGGCCGGCCTTCTTGGCGCTGTTGGGCATCGGTTGGCTCATCTTGTCATCCGGTAAAGTGGGCATCTCGGCAGGTCGAGGCGGCTGAAATATCGTTCCAAAGGCGCTGTGCCCGGTTCAGTGGTTAGGCTGAAGCGTCCCGCCGGTCAACCGGCAGCGCCTCGATGATCACGAAGGCCTGCGCCATTCCGCCGTCGTCAGTGATGGTCAGGTGGATATGTGGCGCGTGGCCCTCGGGCACAAGACGTGCCAGCATGCGCGCAGCGCCATTGGTCAACTTGAGGGTCGGCTTGCCCGAAGGCAGGTTAACTACTCCCATGTCGCGCCAATAGACGCCGAAATTGAGGCCCGTTCCCAACGCCTTGGCGCAGGCTTCCTTGGCCGCGAAGCGCTTGGCATAAGACGCCGCCCGCTGCGCCCGCCGATCCGACTTCTGCCGCTCGATCTCGGTAAAACACCGAAGCGTGAACCGCTCCCCATACCGCGCCAGCGTCTTTTCGACGCGGGAGATATCGCAGAGGTCATTGCCGAGGCCGATGATCATGGTTTTCTCACTCCGGTTTTGCCTTCTGCTCCCCCTCACCCGCCCTTTGGGCACCCTCCCGCAAGGGGAGAGGGAGCGTGGGCCGCGATCAAGCGAGGCCTCGGCTGCCCGGCTTCACGGCCGGCAGCGCCGCGAGTTCCGGCGGGAGCGCATCGGCGGAATAGGCAGGCACCTTGTATTGGGTCAGCGAAACCAGCGGCACACCGACATCGGCTTCGCCCGCGGAGCGGTCGATGAGGCAAGCGGCGGCAACCACGTCGGCGCCGACGCGCCTGAGGCAATCGATGCACTCGCGGATGGAAAGGCCCGTGGAAACGATATCTTCGACCACGATCACCTTTTCGCCGCGGGCGATCTCAAAGCCGCGACGGACCTCGAACTGCCCATCGACGCGCTCGGTGTAGATCGCCGGCAGCCCCAGGTGCCGGGCCGTCTCGTAGCCGGGAATGATGCCCCCAACGGCGGGCGAAACCACCTGTGACACGTCCCCATATCCCGCCGCGCGGATCTTTTCCGCCAGCGCCCGGCAGAGTTTTTCCGCCTTGTCGGGATACATGAACACGCGGGCCTTCTGCAAAAAGACCGGCGACCGCAATCCCGACGACAGGATGAAATGACCCTCGAGAATTGCCCCGCACTCGCGGAAAATCGCCAGAACTTCGTCTCTGTCCATGCCCTATTCCTTCTTCGGCCCGCCGTCCCATTCAAGGACGGCAATGGTGTTGGCGTCCGCAAACGTCGCCCGCTGCACTGCGGAAATCCCCGGACTACGTTTCAGCGTTGCCAGCACGTCCGTCAGTTGCGCAAGGTCCCGGGCCTCGATTTCGAAGATCATTCGGTGGAAATCCGGTGAAACCATCCGCATCACCAGATTATTGATGTTCGCCTCGCAGGAGGCGATGGCCGCGGAAATCTGGGCGAGCGATCCGGGCCGGTTGACCGATTCCATGGTGATGACGACCTTGTGATGCCGGTCCTCCTGGCCGTTCAGGTCCCAGCGCACGTCGATCCAGGCCACGTCGGAATCATAGAGCTCGGTCAGCGCGTCCGAATGGATCGGGTAGATCATCATCGGCGCATCCGGCTGCAGGATGCCCACGATCCGGTCGCCCGGCACCACGCCCTCGTGCGAGATCTCGACGTCCATATTGAAATCGAGGCGGCCCAGCGCCTGCTTGGCCCGGGGTCCCGGGCTCTGCCCGCCGGGCACGCGGAACTTGAAGTCGTTGGTCGCGCGCAGCGCAAACCAGCCATCGGAGGAGTCGGCAACGGGGAGCTCGATCTTGCGCGGCCGACGCCGGCGGATGCCCTTGATGCCGGCCAGCTCATTGCCGAGATTTTCGGTGTTGACCTTGCCCTCGCCGATGGCGATCAGCAGCTCGCGCCTACCCGAATAGCCCATGGCCTCGGCCAGCGCCTTGTTCTCGGCCTCTTCGAGCGCAACCCCCTCGCGATCGAGGAGCATGGCGATGACGTGCTCGCCCATGGCATAGGCGCGTTGCTGGCTCGCCTGCCGTACGGCGCGGCGAATGGCGGCCCGGGCCTTGCCGGTGGCCGCAATGCTTTCCCAGTTGGAGGGGGGAATGTGGTTCTGGTCGCGGATGATCTCGACTTCGTCGCCGGAGCGGAGTTGCGTCACCAGCGGCATGATGGAGCCGTTGATCTTGGCCCCGACGCAGGTGTCGCCAATCTCGGTATGGAGCGCATAGGCGAAGTCGATCGGCGTCGCACCACGAGGCAGCGCGATCAGCCGGCCCTTCGGCGTGAAGCAGAAGACCTGGTCCTGGAACAGCTCGAGCTTGGTGTATTCGAGAAATTCGAGCGTCGGCACCCCGGCCGTCAAATGCGCGATGGTCGAGCGCAGCGACTGGTACGCCTTGCTCTCCTGCTCCAGCCGCTCCAGCGTTGCCGCCGAGCCGTCCTTGTAAAGAGCGTGCGCGGCGATGCCGAGTTCGGCAATCCGGTGCATCTCCTCGGTGCGGATCTGCAGCTCCACGCGCTGCCGGCCCGGGCCGACGATGGTGGTGTGGAGCGAGCGGTAGTCATTATGCTTGGGGACCGAAATATAGTCCTTGAAGCGGCCCGGCACGACCTTCCAGCTCGTATGCACCACGCCGAGCGCCCGGTAGCAATCCTCCGGGGTCTTGACCACCAGGCGGAAGCCGATCATGTCGGAAAGCTGCTCGAGCGCGATCTGCTTGCGCTCGATCTTGGTGAAGATCGACCACGGCGACTTCACCCGCGCCGAAACCTTGGCGTCGATGCCCTCGGACCGGAGCTTTTCCGAGAGCTCCGTCGAGATCGACTTGATGGTCTCCGCGTTTTCCGCCTGCATCTCGTTGAGGCGCTCGGTGATGGCCCGATAGTGCTCGGGCTGCAGCCATTTGAACGCCAGGTTCTCGAGCTCCGAGCGCATCTCCTGCATGCCCATACGCCCGGCGAGCGGGGCATAGATGTCCATCGTCTCTTCGGCGATGCGCTTGCGCTTTTCCGGCGGCATGAATTCGAGCGTGCGCATGTTGTGCAGCCGATCGGCGAGCTTGACCAGCAGCACGCGGACATCGGCCGAGATCGCCAGCAGCAGCTTGCGCAGGTTCTCCGCCTGCGCTTCCTCGCGCGAGACCAGGTTGAGCCGCTCGATCTTGGTCAGCCCGTCGACGATCTCGCCGATCTGAGAGCCGAACATCTGGTCGATTTCGGCGCGGGTGGCGTCAGTATCCTCGATGGTGTCGTGCAGGAGGCCGACGGCGATGGTCGCGTCGTCGAGCTTCAGCTCGGTGAGGATCGCGGCGACTTCCAGCGGATGAGCGAAATAGGGGTCGCCCGAGGCACGCATCTGGCTGCCATGCTTTTGCATGGCATAGACGTACGCCTTGTTCAGCAGCTGCTCGTCGGTCTGGGGATTGTAAGCCTGAACCCGCTCGACGAGCTCGAATTGACGCATCATGGCTCGATCAGCAACGGCACTGTCCGCTGGTCCCGACGATTGGAGTTACGGCTCGGCCGCGCAAAGGAAAAGGGCGCCAGACCAAAGCCCAGCGCCCTCTAGGATATAGGCCAAATGCCTAGCGGATCAATCGTCGCGACGTTCCGGCGGCGCCAGGTTCTCGATGCCGCGCAGCAATTCGTCTTCGCTCATGGTATCGAAGCCGTCGCCGTCGTCGCTGTCGAGCAGCGGAGCCGCATTGGCCTCCGGCTCGTCGACCTCGACATATTTCTGCAGCGAGTGGATCAAATCCTCGCGAAGGTCCTCCGGCGAAATGGCGCCGTCGCCAATTTCGCGAAGCGCGACGACCGGGTTCTTGTCGTTGTCACGATCGATGGTGATCGCTTGACCGGCCGAGATCATCCGCGCGCGATGCGCGGCCATCAGCACCAGGTCAAATCGATTTTCAACCTTCTCGATGCAGTCTTCAACGGTGACGCGAGCCACTTACGTCTCCAGCCTTTTGGGAGTGAGCGGCGTTCATACACGAGGGCGCCACAGGTTACAAGAGTCGATCGACGAAGGGCCACTCATCGCATGAATGGCCAGTATCAACATGTTTTTTTGGACCTTTTGGCGCATCGACACAAAACCCCCTTTCACCCATAGAAGTCTTCGTGCCTTCTAATCGCCACAAAAGGAGCGCGATCACCGCGAATAACGGAATCGGAATTGGCGCGTCCTACCGAGCCGGTGATTTCCTGCTACGAATTATTGTTGAAACTAATGCCGGGACAGGCCTGACAGGTCGGGCGTCTCGGTTAGGAGAGAGGCCCATGTCAATCGATCCGCGTGAAAAAGTTGTGATGTTCATCGACGGCGCGAATCTCTATGCGACCTCGAAGGCCATCGGAATCGACATCGACTACCGCCGGCTGCTGGCCGAATTCCAGAGCAAGGCGTATCTCCTGCGCGCGTACTATTATACCGCCCTAGTCGAGGATCAAGAGTATTCATCGATCCGGCCGCTGATCGACTGGCTCGATTACAACGGCTTCACCGTGGTGACCAAGCCGGCCAAGGAGTTCACCGATGCGGCTGGCCGACGCAAGATCAAGGGCAACATGGATATCGAGCTCACCGTCGATGCGCTCGAAATGGCCGCGTTCTACGATCACCTGGTACTGTTCTCCGGCGACGGCGATTTCACTGCCCTGGTGGCAGCGCTGCAGCGGCGCGGCAAGCGCGTTACCGTGGTTTCGACGCTGACGACCCCGACGCCGATGATCGCCGACGATTTGCGGCGCCAGGCCGACTTCTTCCTGGATGTGGCGGAACTGGCCAAGATCGTGGGCCGCGGGCCCGCAGCTGATCGCACCCCGACACCGGCGGTCGAAAACGACTCTAATTGAGAGTGGTTATACGTAGTCACGCCGAAGATTGACGAAAGTTGCCCCCCCGTATTTCCGGGCACAGGGGGCATGAGGCCGTGTGTTTTTGGACGGAAAAGTGCTAGCCAAGCGTCCGATCCCTGCACCAGTTTCGTCGGCCGACTTTGCCAGAACCAAATCCACCCCATGATTGCCCGCTCTGTCCGCGACTTGTCGCCTTCCGCCAGGAAAATCGGGCAAAATATCCCGATTGGTTCAACGCACCGGTGCCCAACTGGGGCGATTCGGAGCCGCGGCTGATCATTGTCGGGCTTGCCCCCGGGCTGAAGGGCGCCAATCGCACGGGCCGCCCATTCACCGGCGACTACGCCGGCGACCTGTTGTTCAAGACATTGCTGAAGTTCGGCCTGGCGACGGGCGAATATGCCGCGCATCCCGCCGATACCCTGCAACTCCGCGGCGTCATGATCGCCAACGGCGTTCGCTGCGTGCCGCCCCAGAACAAACCGACGGGCGAGGAAATCGTCACCTGCCGACCCTTTCTTCACGCAACGCTTGAAGTGCACCCGAGCGTCAGGGCCTTCCTGGTGCTGGGCCGCATCGCGCATGACCAATTGCTGTCGACCTTGGGCGAGCGCCGCGCCAGTTTCCCCTTCGCGCACGGCGCCGAGCATACCTTGAGCAGCGGCATCCGGCTTTTCGACAGCTATCACTGCTCCCGCTACAACACGAATACGGGCGTACTGACCGAAGCGATGTTCGAGGATGCGGTGGGACGCGCGGCGGCTTTGGTGAGGGGCACATAGCGCTCGCCCAGAGCACGGCGTCATTCCCGCGTGCGCGGGAATCCATCTCCGTCCGACGGCTTCATCGCTGCGTATGATCCCGTTGGGGGCAAACGCCCCACCTGTTCCGCACCAAAAGATGGATTCCCGCGTGCGCGGGAATGGCGGCAGGGATGTTGCCCGGCAATGCCCGTTACGGCGAAGACCCGCAGCAGCCGTTCGGAGATGCCCCTACCCCCGCCCGCCTTCCTTCATCAGCCGCGACTTTTCGCGGTTCCAGTCGCGGTTCTTCTCGACTTCGCGCTTGTCGTAATTCTTCTTGCCCTTGGCGAGGCCGATCAGCAGCTTGGCGATGCCGCGCTCGTTAAAGTAAAGCTTGAGCGGCACGATCGTATTGCCGGAGCGCTGAACTTCCGTGGCGAACCGCGACAGGTCCTTTTTCGATACCAGGAGCTTCCGCCGCCGCCGCTCTTCATGATTGAAGCGGTTGGCCTGCAGGTATTCGGGAATGTGCGCATTGATCAGCCAGAGCCCACCATCCTCCGGCGAGGCGTAGGACTCCGTGATCTGGGCCTTGCCGACGCGCAGCGACTTGACCTCGGTGCCGGTCAGCATGATGCCGGCCTCGAGCGTATCGAGGATCTCGAAATCATAGCGGGCGCGCCGATTCTCGGCGACGGGACCGGTGGTGATGAGGGTCGGTTTTTTCGGAGCTGCTGCCATGGGCGTTATGTGGCTGCGTGGTCGGCGAAAGTCCAGCCTCGCCGACCGACGCGCCTGTTGTTAGTTCGCGATCAGCCCGGCATGCGCAAGCGCCGCATCGATCGCCTCTTCCGTTGCCCTTGAGACCGGCATGAGCGGCAACCGCATCTCGTTGCGGCAAAGCCCCAGGCGCGCGGCCGCATATTTGACGCCGCCGGGGTTGCCTTCGAGGAAGAGGTTCTTGTGCAGCGGGGCAAGCTTGTCCTGCAGTTCAAGCGCCAGGGCATAGTTGCCCTGCTGGCATGCATTCTGGAACTGCGACGAAAGTTTTGGGGCAATGTTGGCCGTCACCGAAATGCAGCCCGTACCGCCATGGGCGTTGAAGCCAAGCGCCGTGATATCCTCGCCGGAAAGCAGGATGAAATCCTTGCCAAGCTTCTGGCGCTGCAGCGTGGTGCGGGCAAGGTCAGCCGTCGCATCCTTCACGCCGGCGATATTGTCGTGTGCCTCGCGCAGGCGGGCAATGGTGTCGACGGCGATATCAACCACCGTGCGGCCCGGCACGCTGTAGAGGATGACCGGCAGCGAGGTGGACTTCGCAACCGCCGAAAAATGCTGGAACAGCCCTTCCTGGGTCGGCTTGTTGTAATAGGGCACGACCGACAGCACCGCGTCGGCGCCCGCCTTTTCGGCAAAACGCGTCAGCGACACGGCTTCGGTTGTCGAATTGGAGCCGCAACCGGCAACCACCGGCACGCGCCGGCTGGCCGTCTCGATGCAGATCTCGATTACCCGCTGATGCTCCTCATGGCTGACGGTCGGGTTTTCGCCGGTCGTCCCCATCGGCACCAGCCCGTGCGAGCCTTCGCCGATCTGCCAATCGACGAATGCCGAGAAGGCTTTCTCGTCCACGGCCCCATCGGCAAACGGAGTGATGAGCGCGGTGATCGAACCTCTCAGCATGGTCGTTCCTTGAAATGAAAAAGGCCCCGCAAGGGCCGGATTGAGGATGATGCGGAGCCTCCCAGCCCCCGCCGGCCCTCCTTGGAAGGGCCATCATTGGCCAGCATAGAGTTTCGGGCACGGCGCTACAAGCATCGGCTTCATCCAGCTGATGGCAGAGCGACGGCAAATGGGGACGAGCGCCGGGGTCAAGGCCGAAGAGTCCGGCCGGAAACCAAAAATTTATCGAACCGGAATAATTTCAGATTAATTGCAAGGGCCGGGGGGCCCCTTGTTGGATTTGTGTGAGACCAACAGGATGAGTCCGATGTTCCGCGTTCTGCCCGGGCCATTACGCCTCCTCACTGCCTTTGCCCTCCTTGTGGCAAGTGGCGCGCCGACGTTCTCCGGTGCATCGGCCAGCGAGGCCATTGACCCGATCGTTACCGGCTCCATCGACCGCAGCGCGACCGCGATTCCCAGTATGCCGCAAGGCTCGCAAGGTTTCCGCAAGGCGCTTGCCTTGGTGGTCAAGGGCGATGAGGCCGGCGCCTACAGCCTCGCCTCGGGCCTCTCCAACGACCTCGAACGCCGCACCATCCAATGGGCCGCGATCTATTACGGCAACGGCATCATCGACTACCATGCGGTCGACCGGTTCGCGGCCGACGCACCGGAATTCGCCACCGAGGCGCTTTGCAAGACGCGGCTCGAGCAATCGCTGGTCACCGCCAATCCCAGCGATGCCGATGTAATCAAATATCTGGGCGGCTCCACGCCGCAGTCGATCAAGGGCAAGATCCTGCTCGCCCAGGCCTATGTCCAGGCCGGCGAGCGCGAGCGCGCTGCCCGGCTGGCGCGCGCAACCTGGGTCGATAACATCCTCGACGCCGACAGCGAAAAATTGGTGCTGTCCTCGATCGGCTCGCTGCTGACGCGCGACGATCACTGGGCACGGACCGTGCACCTGTTGATGAACGACCGCGCCAGCAGCGCCAGCCGCATGGTCGGCAAGCTGTCCCCGGCGCAGAAATCTCTCGCCGTCGCCGGCATCGCGGTCGTCCAGAACGCTTCCAACAGCGCTGCGCTGCTCGCCCGGGTCGATCCCTCGCTCAGGACGTCGGCACTCTTTTATTTCATGGCCGCGCAGCAGGCCCGACAGGCCAGCGACTTTACCCGCGCGCTGGCGGACCTCAATGCCGCGCACGGCAAGCTGCCCGACGCAGCCGAGTGGTGGTATGAACGGCGCACGCTGATCCGCCAGATACTGATGAAGGGCGACGCCAAGCTCGCCTACCGCGCTGCCGCGACCTACACCTCCGGGCCCGAAGGCAGATTGGTCGAGGCGCGCTTTCACGCCGGCTGGATCGCGCTCAGCTTCCTCAACGACGCCAAGAGCGCCAAGCCGCAATTCGAGAAGATGCTGACGCTCTCGACACTGCCGGATTCCATCGCCCAGGGTCACTACTGGCTCGGCCGTGCCCTTCTCGCCCTCGGCGACCGTGCCGAAGCAAAGGCTTCGTTCAACAAGGCGGCCCGCTACTCCACGACCTATTACGGCCTGCTGGCGCGCGGCGAACTGGGCGACAAGGCCGTTGACCTCCGTCCCCTGCCCGCCTGGCGCGAGCACGAGACCGCTTTCGATGCCCATGACGTGGTTCGGGCGGTACACCTGCTCGCCGCCAACGGCCAGGGCTCGCTTGCCGTGCCGCTCCTGCGCAAATATGTCGACGGGCTCAAGGATGGCGGGCAATTGCTGCTCGCCGCGCGGCTGGCGCAATCGATCGGGGCGCATTACCTCGCCATCGAGATTGCCGATCTCGGCAGCAAGCGCGGCACGCCGCTCGACCTTTTCAGCTACCCGATGGACCCGCTGCCGGCCAACATGAAATTGGCCGACGTCGACAAGGCCGCCATCTATGCCGTCGCGCGGCAGGAGAGCCGCTTCCGGATCGATGCGGTTTCCCGCTCGGGCGCCCTCGGGCTGATGCAATTGATGCCGGCCACCGCCAAGGAGACGGCCGCGAAAATGGGCCTCGCCTATTCGGCAAGCCGGCTGACCAGCGACGGCCGCTATAACGCGCTGCTGGGCTCGACCTATCTCGCCGGCCAGCTCCAGCAATTCAGCGGTTCGCTCGCGCTCGCGGCGGCCGGCTACAATGCGGGCGCCGGGAACGTGGCAAAATGGGTGGCCGCATTCGGCGATCCGCGGTCGAGCAATGTCGATCCGGTGGTCTGGGTGGAACTCATCCCGTTTGAGGAGACGCGCAGCTATGTGCAAAGGGTGCTCAGCAACTACGTGATCTATCGTGCCCGGCTCGGCAGCGGCCAGATTACGATGGAGCAGGCGCTCCGGCGGATTCCCGCCTGAGTGCCGAAGCCACCGACATCCCGGCCCGCTCCCTTCCGTTGACCCAACTCGCGTTCCCCGCAGACATCGCTGCCCATCTTCCGGTGAAGATGGTGACGCTTGGCCTCGGCGAGGAGCAGATGGCCGTCCACGTCGCCGGACGGCTCGACAGCGCGCGGACACCG
>DATJHO010000107.1:0-4345 GCA_035493835.1 Devosiaceae bacterium | reverse complement strand
GGGCCTCTCCGCCAGCTACAGGGCTTTCTCCACCAGTATCCCACCTCGATCCCGTTCATCGTGCTGCTTTTCGGCCTGGTGATCTTCAGCATCGCCGCGCCGGGGAGATTTCTTTCCCCCTTCAATTTCTCGCTGGTGCTCCAGCAGGTGACGATCATCGCCATCCTGGGCATGGCCCAGACGCTGGTGATCCTCACCGCCGGCATCGACCTCTCGGTCGGCGCCATCATGATCTTGTCTTCGGTGGTGATGGGGCGCACGGCTGTCGTCTACGGCGTGCCGGTGCTCATCGCCTTTCCGCTCGGGCTGCTGTGCGGCCTCGCTTGCGGGGTGGCCAACGGCCTGATCATCACCATGCTGAGGTTGCCGCCCTTCATCGTGACGCTCGGCACGTGGAGCATCTTTGGTGCCCTCAATGTCTGGTATTCGCAGAGCGAGACCATCCGCCAGCAGGACATGGAGCAGGCCGCTCCATTCCTGCAGTGGACAGGTACCATCATCAAGCCATTCGATTTCTTCCGGCACTATCTCGGGATCGATATCGGCTTCCTGCGCGGATCGGTGCTGACCTATGGCTCGATCCTGATGATCGTGATCGCCATCATCCTCTGGTACGTGCTCAACCGGACCGCCTTCGGGCGCCATGTCTACGCCACCGGCGATGATCCTGATGCCGCCCGGTTGGCGGGCATTAACACCAGGCGCACGCTGATCGCCGTCTATGGCCTTGCGGGGCTAATCTGCGCCATCGCGGCCTGGGCGCTGATCGGCCGCATCGGTGGCGTCAGCCCGCAGGCAGGCCAGACCGCCAACCTCGATTCCATCACCGCCGTGGTGATCGGGGGTACGAGCCTCTTCGGCGGCCGCGGCTCGATCGTCGGCACTTTGATCGGCGCGCTGATCGTGGGGGTGTTCCGCAATGGCCTCGCGCTGAGCGGGCTCGAACTGCTCTGGCAGGATTTTACCGTCGGGGTGCTGATCATCGTCGCGGTGACGATCGACCAGTGGATCAGGAAGATTTCCGCATGAATGACGCCCTCCAGCAAGAACCGATCCTCACCGCCCGCGGCCTCAACAAGCGCTATGGCCGGGTGGTTGCGCTCGATCACGCCGATTTCGACCTGATGCCGCACGAAATCCTCGCCGTGATCGGCGACAACGGCGCCGGTAAATCGACGCTGATCAAGGCGCTTTGCGGCGCGGTGATCCCCGATAGCGGCTCGATCGAGCTCGAGGGCAAGCCGGTACATTTCAAGTCGCCGCTGGAGGCGCGGCTGGCGGGGATCGAGACCGTCTACCAAAATTTGGCGCTGTCACCGGCCCTTTCCATCGCCGACAACATGTTCCTCGGCCGCGAGATGCGGCGGCAGGATCTGCTCGGGCGCATTTTCCATACGCTCGACCGTTCCTCCATGCAGCGCATCGCCCGGCAAAAGCTCTCCGAGCTCGGCCTTCTGACCATCCAGAACATCAACCAGTCCGTGGAAACGCTTTCGGGCGGGCAACGCCAAGGCGTGGCGGTGGCGCGCGCGGCGGCGTTCGGCTCTCGCGTGGTGATCATGGACGAGCCAACCGCGGCGCTCGGCGTCAAGGAGAGCCGGCGCGTGCTGGAACTGATGCTCGACGTCAAGCGCCGGGGCCTGCCGATCGTCCTGATCTCGCACAACATGCCGCACGTATTCGAGGTGGCCGACCGCATCCACATCCACCGGCTCGGCCGCCGCATTGCGGTCATCAACCCGAAGGATTATTCCATGTCGGACGCGGTTGCGATCATGACCGGTGCGATGAAACCGCCTTCAGAGCCGTTGGCAGCCTGAACCCTTCCGTGCGGCGTGGTCTTTCAGCACGGCGTTATTCCCGCGAAGGCGGGAATAACTGTTGGTCTGGTCAGCGGCCGCGCTGGTGGAAACAGAGATTCCCGCCTACGCGGGAATGACGTGGCGTCATGTCGGTGCTCCCAGAAGGGCATTGAGGATGAAGTGGGGATTCAGATGGCGATGATGCGTGCTCTCGTGCTGGAGAAGCAGCACGAGCTTTCCATGCGCGAAATCGACCTGCCGCAGCAGGTCGGGCCCGGCATGGTCAAGATCAAGATCCACACGGTCGGTGTCTGCGGCTCGGACGTTCATTACTACACCCACGGCCGGATCGGCCCGTTCATCGTCAACCAGCCGATGGTCTTGGGCCACGAGGCGGCCGGCACGGTGGTGGAAGTCGGTGAGGGCGTAGCGAACCTCAAGGTGGGCGATCGCGTCTGCATGGAGCCGGGCATCCCCGACCCCAATTCGAAGGCGAGCCGGCTGGGCATGTATAACGTCGATCCGGCGGTGACGTTCTGGGCGACACCGCCGATCCATGGCGTCCTGACGCCCTACGTCGTGCATCCCGCCAACTACACCTTCAAGCTCCCGGACAATGTCAGCTTCGCCGAAGGCGCCATGGTCGAGCCGTTCGCCGTGGGCATGCAGGCGGCGACCAAGGCGCGGATCACCCCGGGCGACACTGTAGTGGTGCTCGGCGCCGGGCCGATCGGCACGATGGTGGCGATTGCGGCGCTGGCGGGCGGCTGTGCCCGCGCGATTGTTGCCGATTTGGCGCAGCCCAAACTCGACATCGCTGCAAGGTATCAGGGCGTGATCCCGGTCAATATCCGCGAAAAATCGGTGGCCGAAGAGGTGAAACGACTTACCGACGGCTGGGGCGCCGACGTGGTGTTCGAATGCTCGGGTTCGCCCAAGGCGTGGGAGACCATCATGGATTTGCCGCGCCCCGGCGGCACCATCGTGGTGGTCGGCCTGCCGGTAGAGCCGCCGGCCTTCGACATTGCCACAGCCTCGACCAAGGAGATCAGGATCGAGACGGTGTTCCGTTATGCCCATCAATATGAACGGGCGATTGCGTTGTTCGCCTCCGGCCGCGTGGATTTGAAGCCGCTGATCTCGGAGACGTTCAAATTCGAGGATTCTATCAAGGCGTTCGAGCGGGCGGTGGAAGCCAGGCCGAGCGATGTGAAGCTGCAGATCCGGGTGGAGGGATAGGCTCTTATTCCTCTCCCCGTCGGGGGAGAGGTCCGGCCGCAGGACGGGGTGAGGGTCTTTTTGGGGAGTTGAACTATGGATCTGGGACTTCGTGACAAGGTCGCCGTCATCACCGGCGGCAGCGTCGGCATTGGGCTCGCGATCGCTGAGGGGTTGGCCGCGGAGGGTGCCAACATCGTCATCACCGCGCGCGGCAAGGAGCGGCTCGATGCCGAAGCCGCGCGGATCGCCGACACGCATGGCGTGATCGTCACTGGGATCCCAGCCGACGTCGCAACCGCCGCGGGGTGCGAAGCGGTGATTGCCGGAACTGCCAGGGCGTTCGGTGGCGCCGATATCCTCATCAACAATGCTGGCACCGGGTCGAACGAGACGATCCAGCAGGCCGACGATGCCAAGTGGCAATATTACTGGGATTTGCACGTGATGGCCGCGGTGCGGCTGGCGCGCGGACTGGTGCCGGGGATGAAGCAGCGCGGCGGCGGGGTGATTCTCCACAATGCCTCGATCTGCGCCGTGCAGCCGCTCTGGTACGAGCCGATCTACAACACCACAAAGGCGGCGCTGATGATGTTTTCCAAAACGCTCGCCAACGAAGTCGTCGGCGACAACATCCGGGTAAACACCATCAATCCCGGCCTCGTGCTGACGCCCGACTGGGTGAAGACGGCCAGGCAAATCGCCGGGCAGGAGGGATACCAGGCGCATCTTGAAGGCGTGGCCAACGAAGTGGGCGGCATGAAACGGTTTGCCAGCCCCGAGGAGATCGCCAACTTTTTCGTCTTCCTCTGCTCCGACAAGGCGACCTATTCGACCGGCTCGACCTATTTCGTCGATGGCGGCTGGCTGAAGACGGTTTAGTCGAGCGCGAAATCCTGGCGGACAGGAGCGCGCGGCTTTTCCATTCCCCTCTGTTTGCGATAAATTTTGACTGGCCGGTCAAACAATGTGACGCTATCGACGTCGGATCGGCTCGTCGGGGGGAGCGCTCTTGCAGAAAATTATTTCGGCGCTGGAGGAACGGCGCGGGGGCGCCCGACTCGGCGGTGGCCAGCAGCGGATCGACGTCCAGCACAAGAAGGGCAAGCTCACGGCGCGCGAGCGGCTGGAAGTGCTGCTCGACCCGGGCAGTTTCGAAGAATACGACATGTTCGTGACCCACCGGGCGACGGACTTTTCCATGGAAAAGACGATCATCCCCGGCGATGGCGTGGTCACCGGCTGGGGCACGATCAATGGCCGCATGACCTATGTCTTTTCCCAGGATTTCACCGTCTTCGGCGGCTCTCTCTCCGAGACGCATG
>DATJHO010000106.1:0-11259 GCA_035493835.1 Devosiaceae bacterium | reverse complement strand
GGACGGATCGGAAAGGCTTTCAAGCCGCCTTGCGGCCGATTTGCGGGACGATGGCCACTTGACACCTGCACCCCGGCGGGAGGCGTCCATTCGGAGCACCTTGTCGCCCCCGTTCGATCTCATGGTGAGCTTGTCGAACGGCGGGGCCGGCAGGGCGTTTGTGGCCCATCTTTCGACAGGCTCGGGATGAGCTTGGTGTTGATGGTGCCGCCGGGCCCTTTCTTTCCTTCTCCCCTTGCGGGAGAAGGTGGCGCGAAGCGCCGGATGAGGGGCTACAGCGCCTTGAGCTCTTTCGTCGGAAAGCTGAACAGCATGCCGTTTTCGGCATAGCCCGGCGCGATCATGTCGATGAGGCTGGGCGCGATATCGGACGGGGGCGGCAGCGTGTCTGGGTCCTCGCCCGGCATGGCCTTGGCGCGCATCGCGGTGCGGACGGGGCCGGGATTGAAGACGTTGGTGCGGACAGACGTTGTCTGCATCTCGCCAGCATAGCTCTTGACCAGCGCTTCGAGCGCCGCCTTGGTGGCGGCGTAAAGCCCCCAATAGGGCCGGGCCGAGCGCGCCGCGCCCGAGGAGACGAACGCCGCCCGGCCGGCCGGCGCCTGGCGCAGCAGCAGATCCATAGAGCGGATCAGGCGGAAATTGGCGGTCACGTTCAGCCGAAAAGTCCTGTCGAACTCCTCGGGCGACAGGTGCGGGACCGGGCTCAGCGTGCCCAGCGCCCCGGCATTCGCCACGAGACCGTCGAGCGCGCCCCAGCGCTCGAAAATCGCGGCACCCAGCCGGTCGATGGCGTCGCCATCGGCGAGGTCGAGCGGGACGAGCGTGGTCGTGCCGCCCTGCGCCTGGATTTCGTCATCCAGTTCTTCGAGGCCGCCGACGGTCCGCGCCACGGCAACGACGTGTGCACCGCGGCTTGCCGCTTCCTTGGCGGCAAAATAGCCGATGCCGCGCGATGCGCCGGTCACCAGCACCACCTTGCCAGCGAGTTGCTTCGAACCTGCCATGGATCAGCCTGCCTCGCGCAGCAGCGAAATCGTCTTTGGTTCGCTGCGGCCCCGGCCGTTGAGGTCGGTCAGCGAGGTCGGATATTCGCCGGTAAAATAGTGGTCGGTGAATTGCGGCGCCGCATTGTTGCGCGGCTCCCCGCCGACGGCGCGATAGAGCCCGTCGATCGACAGGAACTGCAGCGAGTCGGCGCCGATGAAGCGGCACATATCCTCGAGCGTGCTGTGCTGGTTGGCGATCAGCTTTTCGGGATCGGGCGTATCGATGCCGTAATAATCCGAATGCGTGATCATGGGGCTGGCGATGCGCATATGTACCTCACGGGCCCCGGCATCGCGGATCATCTGCACCAGTTTCAGCGAGGTGGTGCCGCGGACGATCGAATCGTCGACCAGCACCACGCGCTTGCCCTCGATTTCGGCGCGGTTGGCCGAATGCTTGAGCTTTACGCCGAAGGCGCGGATCTGCTGCGTGGGCTCGATGAAGGTGCGACCGACATAATGGTTGCGGATGATGCCGAGCTCGAACGGAATGCCGCTGGCCTGCGCGAAACCGATCGCGGCGGGGGTGCCGCCATCCGGCACCGGCACCACGACATCGGCTTCCACAGGCGCTTCGAGCGCAAGGTTTGCCCCCGAGCGCTTGCGGACGCCATAGACGTTGCGGCCGGCGACCACCGAATCCGGGCGGGCGAAATAGACATATTCGAAGAGGCAAACGCGCTCAGGCCGCTTCGGGAACGGGCGGAAGGATTCGGTGGTGATGCTGCCGTCCGGCTGGATCTCGCAGACCACGACTTCGCCGTTTTCCACATCGCGCACATATTTGGCGCCGATGATGTCGAGCGCGCAGGTTTCCGAGGCAAAGATCGGCTTGCCGTCGAGGTCACCCAGAACCAGCGGGCGGATACCCGTCGCGTCGCGCGCCCCGATCAGCTTGGTACGCGTCATCGCAACGAGCGAGAACGCGCCCTCGAGATGGCGGATGGCATCCATGAAGCGCTCGCTGGAGCTTTGCCTACGCGAGCGCGCGATCAGGTGCAGCACCACTTCGGAATCGGACGTGGATTGGCAGATGGCGCCATCGGCGATGAGCTGGCGCCGCAGCGTCAGGCCATTGGTGAAGTTGCCATTATGCGCAATGGCGATGCCGCCCACCGCGAGTTCGGCAAAGAGCGGCTGCACGTTGCGGAGAATGGTTTCTCCTGTCGTCGAATAGCGCACATGGCCGATGGCCATGCTGCCGGGCAGCCTGCGGATGGTCTGGGGGTTGGTGTAATGGTCGCCGACAAGGCCGAGTTGCCGCTCGGAATGGAACTGCGCGCCGTCGAAGGAGACGATGCCCGCCGCTTCCTGGCCGCGATGCTGCAAGGCATGCAGGCCGAGGGCCGTCAGGGTCGTCGCATCCGGGTGGCCCAGAATGCCGAACACACCGCACTCTTCGTGCAAGGTGTCCCCGTCAAAATCGAAGAGATCGGGCTGCTCGTCCATGTATCTAACCACCATTCGTCGCGTCGGCCGTATGTCTGCCTGATCGCTCGGCAAATCAACCCTATGGCCCTCACAGCCGCGCGAGGGCTAGAGTACCGGACCGAAAAGTGGGTACCACTTTTCGGACGTGTCCGGTGTTCAAACAAGCGATAGAGCGCCGTCCAGATTACATCGGAACATCCGGCGCTCTAAGCCGGTTCATACGCTCACACGCCCGAATTTGCACCCGGATTTGCCGGCGCCGTCGCCGGGGCCGCCGTGGCGGGAGCCGCCGGGGCGTCCGTGGAGGGGGCAGTGGCATCGGGCGAAGCATTGTCGCCGGCCGCGGCGCTGTCAGGGGCCGTGCTGTCGGGAGTGGCGTTGTCGTCGGTGCCCGTGGGCACGGTCGGGGCGCCGGCATTGTTGTGCTTGAGGATGCTGGTGACCTGCTCCTCGAGATTGGTGGGCAGGGCCGCGATCAGCTCATCGCCGAAATTCTGGAGATAAGGCAACGACCTTGAATCCTTGGCCCACTCGAACTTGGTGGTATCGGGAAATAGCCACAGCCCGAAGATCACCACCACCACCGCGATCACCACGCCGCGGAGGATGCCGAAGACGAAGCCGAGCGTACGATCGAGCGGCCCGATGCGGCTGTCGACCACGAAATCGGCGACCCGCATGGTGATGAGGTGCAGCACGATCAGCGAGACGATGAAGCTGCCGGCCACCGTCACCACATTGGCAACGACCGTTTCCTTTATGTAGGCTTGGGCGATTTCGGGGTGCTTGAAATACATGTAGGCGGCAATTGCCGCCGAACCGGCCCAGGTGAGCAGGGACAGGATTTCTCGCGTCAGTCCTCGGGCCGTGGCAAGGACTGCCGAAATCAGCACCAAAAGCCCGAACCCGACGTCTAATGCTGTGAACATGGTCCGCTCATTGGCGTTGGATCGTTGACGATTCCGTTTAGCTGCTTATCCGATGTAATGGAAGCGGCTGCTAGTAGAAGCCAGTAGATGTTCCCAGCTTACATCAGTTCATCGCTATCGGCGGGGCGTGGCCGGTTTGCGGCGATCCGTCCCACAAGTTCGGCCAGTTGCGAAAATTCGCTCACCCCGAGCCCGTTCGCCTTGTCGCCCGCCCCGAGCCGGCCGGTTGCGGCGGCGGCAAAACCGAGCTTTTGCGCCTCCCTGAGGCGCAATGAGGCGTGAACGACCGGGCGGATGCCACCAGCGAGCGAAATCTCGCCGAAATAGACGCAGTCGGGCGGCAGCGGCGCGCCGGTGAGCGAGGAGATCAGCGCTGCGGCCACAGCGAGGTCGGCGGCCGGCTCATTGATCTTCAGTCCGCCCGCCACATTGAGATAAATGTCGTTGGCGCCGATCCGCACCCCGCAACGGGTTTCGAGCACGGCCAGCACCATCGACAGCCGCGCCGAGTCCCACCCCACCACCGCTCGCCGCGGTGTGCCGAGCGGGGAGGCGGCAACCAGCGCCTGGATTTCGACCAGGACCGGCCGCGTACCCTCCATGCCGGCAAAGACGGCCGACCCCGCGGCGCCCTCGTCGCGCTGGTCGAGAAAGAGCGCCGATGGGTTGGCGACCTCCTTGAGCCCGAGCGTGGTCATCTCGAACACGCCGATTTCGTCCGTCGCCCCGTAGCGGTTCTTGACGCCGCGCAGGATGCGGAACGTGTGGCTGGCATCGCCCTCGAAATAGAGCACCGCATCCACAAGGTGCTCCACCACCCTGGGACCGGCGATCTGGCCGTCCTTGGTGACATGGCCGACCAGCACCACGGCGGCGCCCGATTTCTTGGCAAAGCGGGTCATCGCCTGGGCGCAGGTGCGGACCTGAGTGACGGTGCCCGGCGCGCTCTCGGCGCGGTCGGTCCACAGCGTCTGGATCGAATCGATGATGACGAGGTGCGGCGTCGGCCCCTGCTGCAAAGTGGCAAGGATCGTTTCGACGCTGGTCTCGCTCGCGAGCGAAACCGCCGCATCACCCAGGCCGAGCCGCTGTGCCCTGAGGCGGATCTGCGCGACCGCTTCTTCGCCCGAAACATAAACTACGCGCTTGCCCTGGCTGGCGAGCGCCGCCGCCGCCTGCAGCAGCAGCGTCGATTTGCCGATGCCCGGATCCCCGCCGACCAGCAGGGCCGAGCCCATGACGAAGCCGCCGCCGGTGACCCGATCCAGCTCCGGCATGCCGGTCACCACCCGCGCCGCGCTCTCGGTTTCCCCCGCCAGCGGCACCAATTCTACCGGCCGGCTACCGGCGATCGCCGATTTCGGCCCGGCGCCGACGCCGCTCTCGATGAGTTCCTCGACAATGCTGTTCCAATCGCCGCAGCTCTCGCAACGTCCTTGCCAGCGCGAATAAACCGCGCCGCAGGCTTGGCAGATGAATTGGGATTTTGGCTTGGCCATTGGCGTTCGGGAGGTGAATCGGATCTTTTGGATAGCGGATGGTTTTTGCAAGAGCAAGAACAGAAAGCGAACGCTTGCGGGATCCCTCGGCCGTGGCCTCTCGTTCGACCTCATGGTGAGCTTGTCGAACCACGAGGTCCGGCCCCCAATGCACGGCGTCATTCCGGCGAACGCCGGAATCCATTTTCCAGCCTGTCGGCGAGCGCCCAGTCCATCGGAGATGGATCCCGACGTTCGTCGGGATGACGCCGTGGTGGGGGGAGGAGGGGGCCAGCGCGATTTCGCGGTGAGTCCCCTCAGCTTGGGGTCACCAAAACTTCGATGTCCTGCGGCTTGCCGGCCTTGATCTGGAACGGGTGGCTATAGACCTTGCCGTTGCGCGTGGCCAAAACCGTGTAGTTGCCTTCCTGCAGCACAGCCATTGGGAAGGTGCCGGTGTTGGTGAAGACGGTTTGGCCGTCCTGTCCCTTGACGGCCCAGTCGATGTCGGCAATCGCCTCGCCTCCAGGCTGGGTCACGAGCTTGAAGCCGACCTGCGCCGCCTTCTGGTAGAGCGTGGCGTCGGTCAAGTGTCCGGGTTCCACCCTGAGGTCGGCGCGCACCAGGGCGTTCTGGTCCCCGAAATAAGAGACTACGTGATAGGTTCCAGCATTGAGCGTCAGCAGGTCATTGGGGCCCACTTTCTCAGCGACGGGAACGCGATCGGTCTCCGAAGACCCGCTGGTAAACACATCAAAATGCTGCAGTTTTGCGGGGATGGGGATGTTGCCGGCGATGGCGGCATTCAGCTTCAGGGCGCCGACATCGAGGATCAGTGCCTTGGTGCCGGCCTTGTTGCCCACCCGCAACGAGTCGCTCGCCTGTGCCCGCCCATAGGCCACGTGCACGACATAGTCACCCGGCTTGAGTGTCACGGTGGGGCTTGCCTGCGCCGATTTGGCGACCATCGGCAAATTGCCGTTCTTGTCCGGCACCGAATTGAAAACACGCCAGACGACACCGGTATTGATCTTGGCGCCGTTTTCGGTGACTTCCGCCACCAGGGTAACGGACTGCGGCGTGGTGCCGAGATTGGTCGCGTCAGCCGCGGTTTCCTCGGTGCTGTCGGGTGGCATCAGGGCATCGCTGTCCTCGCCCGCCGGGAAGCCGGTGCGGATGAGTTTTTGCCGATCACTTTCCTGCCCCGGGGCGACGGGGGGCGGCTCCGGCTGCGCATCATGGTCCGGGCGCGGGCGCGGCAGCGGCGGCGCGGCGAGGCTCGGCAGGACCGGCATGAGCGCAAAAAGCGCCGCCAACAGCAGCAAAAACGGTTTCGGAAATGACTTCACCGCTCGAGGCACTCCGAGATTTCGGGCTTCGCTAGCCTTGGATTGGGGAGAAGCTGTGTCATAAGGGAACCGGACTTCGCAAGACCGTTACCTCCCGATAGGAGCCTCCATGCCCGCCCGTCCCGACATTCTCGATTATCTGCGCACCCGCCGCTCGGTCGGCATGGCCTTTCTCAAGGAGCCCGGTCCGAGTGCGGCCGAACTGGAGCAAATCCTTACGGTCGGCACCCGCGTACCCGATCACGGCAAGCTGACGCCGTGGCGGCTGGTGGTCATTGCCGGCGAGGCGCGGGCACAGGTTGGCGAAAAGCTGGCGGAGATCGCCCAGCGCCGGCACCCCGAATATAACGAAGCCTCGCTCGATGTCGAAAGGAAACGCTTCCTGCCGGCGCCGGTGACGATCATGGTCATCAGCAAGGCGGGCCACGATCCGAAAGTTCCCGAATGGGAGCAGTTCCTCTCGGCGGGCAACGTCGCCTTCAACCTCCAGCATGCCGCTTTCGCGATGGGTTACGCCGCCGTATGGAATTCCCGCTGGTATTCGATGGACAGCGAGGCGGGCGCCATGCTCGGCGCCCGGTATGGCGAACGCATCGTGGCCTTCGTTTCGATCGGCACGCCGACCGCCGTCATCGAGGACCGGCCGCGGCCTCTCCTCGGCGATGTGGTCACCTATTGGCAGGGGTAAAGGCAGCGGGGCGGGCGGCGGCATTTACCTTCGGTTAACTTTGTGATCGTTTCGGTTAATCAATCCTTAACGATCAAGTTGAGTCGATGGCCGTAACGCCCATCTCGGTATCGCCCAGCCTTGCCTCGGTGCTGAACGCCGCAGGCGACCGCAATGACGTCGATTTCAGCTATCTGCTGAAGACGGCAACGCGCGAGAGCAGTCTGGATCCCACCGCCAAGAGTGCCGGCTCGTCGGCGACGGGGCTGTTCCAGTTCCTCGATACCACCTGGCTGCAGGTGATGAAGTCCGAAGGGCCGCGCCTGGGCTACCAGGCCTATGCCGATGCCATCACCCAGAACGCCGATGGCGAATATGTCATCAACGACCCGAGGATACGGGACGAAGTTCTGAAGTTGCGCGAGAACCCGGCGGTCGCCGCCGACATGGCCGCCGCGTTCACCAAGTCCAATGGCGACTACCTGAGGGCCAAATTCGGCCGCATGCCCAGCCCGGGCGAACTTTACATCGCCCACTTTCTCGGGGCCCAGGGCGCTGAAAAATTGTTCGATGCCGGCCTCAAGAACCCCGATCAGATCGCCGTAAACCTCTTTCCGCGCGAAGCCGCCGCCAACCGGGCCATCTTTTACGATCATGGCCAGCCCCGCACGATCCGGCAAGTCTATAAAGCGCTGGTGGCCCAGCACGATGGCCCCTCGAGCCTTCACCCGGGCTTCGCCGTCCAGCAGATGCTGGCGGCGCAGCAGCCCGTTCCCGGACAGCAAGGCAATAGCCGGCCGTATAGCGAAACCGCGGATGCCGCGCCGATCCCCTCCCGGATCGGACCGCAGGATATGTCGTTCACCTCGCTGTTCAGCACCGAGCCGGGCGGGTCCTCCGGCTCGCCGATCCCCTCCGCCATGGAGAGCGGGCAGGGCGCCTTCTTCACCCAGCTCTACGGGCAAAAATAAGGCTCTGCCGGTCTGCGCAGCAGGGTTAAGACTTCGCTGCCTTCCATGGTGAACCGTTCCTTAAGCCCTGCTGGCTTAGGCTTTTCCGGTAGCGTGCCGGAGAGTTGAATGGTTGCGTATCACCAGTTTGTCGAGCTGTCGCAATCCGGGGACAGCGAGCAGCGCGGGCAGGCGGCTCACCTCGCCGCGCTCGCCTATCTTGCCCATACCGGGCCTGCCGACGAGCAGGCGGCGCTCTATGCGGCGCTGGTCGGCTTTCTCGACGATCCCTCGGTAAAAGTCCGCGCGGCGCTCGCCTATGGCTTGCTGCACACGACCGCGGCGCCGCGGCCGATCCTGCTGTCACTGCTGCAGGACAGCCGGGTCATCGCCCGTGCCGTGGCGCAATATTCGCCGGCGCTGCTCGATGTCGATCTGCTGGCGATGGTGAAAACCGCCGATCCGGTCATGCTGATGGCGGTTGCGATGCGCGAGCGGCTGGGCGCGCGCGTGGTGGACGCGCTGCTCACGGCCGGCGATCGCGAGGTCACGCTAAAACTGCTGGGGCGGCCCGACGCGCCGTTCGGCGCCGATGCGCTGCTGCGGCTTGCCGCGACGCTCGGCCAAACCGACGCCGAGATTCGCGGGGGCCTGCTGGCGCGGCGGGACCTGCCGGCCGCCGCGCGCCTGCTGCTGGTCGAAGCGGCGGTCGAGGCGATGCGGCACCTGCGGCTGGTCAAAGGCGCGATCCAGCCCAAGCGCCTGGAGGCGATTTTGCGCGACGCGACCGACGCAGCGCTGACCGCGATCGGGGAACGTGCCGAACCAGTTCCGCGCGCGACTTATGCCGCAAGCCTCATCGAGGCCGAGCGGATTTCGACCCGGGTCATGCTGCACGCCATCGTCAACGGCCACGTCATGTTCTTTGCCGATTGCGTGGCGGAGTTGAGCGAGATGTCGCGCGACAAGGTGTTTACCCTCCTGGAGATGGGGAGCCGGGCGGCGCTCAACGCCCTGCTGATGCGCTGCGGCCTCAAGGAAGCTGTGCGCAACCTCATGACAAGGCTGGTGTTCCTGGCCCGCAGCGCCGATCTCGCCGACGATGTCGCGGCGCGCCATTTCATCGTGACGGTGCTGACCGAAGAGCTGATCGTCGAGCACGAAGGGGAGATCCCGGCGGAACTGGAAGAGGCGTTCAATTACCTGTCGGAGCAGAACGTCGCGCTTGCTCGTAGCGCCGCGCGCGGCGTGATGGCCGCCTTTGCGGGCGGGCCGGATGCCTTCCGCGTCATGCCCGTAATCGAGAAAGAGGATCGGCTGAGCCTGCCGGCGGCATGAGGCTTTGCACCGGATTGAAAATGCCACCACGTTGGGGTTCGGTCGCTACCCCTCACCGGCCTGCCGGCCACCCTCTCCCCAGAGGGGCGAGGGCTTCTTCCCCTGCACCCCCGCGACTCCTTCGTCCCCTCGCCCCTTGGGGAGAGGGGCGGGGTGAGGGGTAGCCACAGGACCGAAACGTGGCCTCCGGCGTTCTAATACCGGAACTGCTCGATCAGAACGCGCTCTTCCAGGCTCGAGCCGGGGTCGAACAGCAGCGTGACGGCGCGCTGGCGGTTTTCCCGCACTTCCACTTCCACCACGTTTTTGAATTCGACGTTGTCGGCCACCGCGCTCACCGGACGCTTCGCCGATTCCTTGGTGCGGAAGGTTACCGTCGCCCGGTTGGACAGGATCGCGCCACGCCAGAGCCGCGGACGAAACGGCGAAATGGGCGTCAGGGCGAGCAGCGGCGCGGTGATCGGAATAATCGGACCATGCGCCGAAAGGTTGTAGGCGCTGGAACCGGCGGGCGTCGCGACCAGTACGCCGTCACAAATGAGTTCCTCCAGCCGCGTGTGCCCATCCACGAGGATTTCGACCTTCATCGCCTGGTAGGTGGCGCGGAAGAGGGAGACTTCGTTCAGCGCGAGCGCGGTGTGGCGGCGGCCGTCGGCGTCCACGACTTCCATCGAGAGGGGATAGATCTGCGTCGGGGTGGCTGCGTTGAGGCGTTCGATCAGATGATCGTTGCCGAATTCGTTCATCAGGAAGCCGACCGTGCCGAAGTTCATGCCATAGACCGGCACGCCGAGCGCCATCACCTGGTGCAGGGTCTGCAGCATCAGCCCGTCGCCACCGAGGGCCACGACCGCGCTCGCCTGATCGAGCGGCGCCTGCCCATAGCGAGCGCGCAGCTTGGCGGCGGCGGCGTCCGCATCCGGGGTGCCGCTCGAGACGAAGCTTATTGTTCCGACCGTGATCTCGCGCACTTCGAACTCCCGAAACGGTCGGCACTTGTTTCGCTTCCGGCCCGTTCTGCAGCCGGCGGCGAGAGCCATTGGCGCCACAGGCTGCCCCGTTCCCTCCGCCGGGAAAGGCGTGGGGAAGCCTTGATACCGTGCAGGATCGGCCGCGACAATGGATGGTTTTTCTCACGTACCCGGGGCTGAAGCCGGGCCGTAGTTATTGGTAGCCGCGGTCCCCGGCCACAAGGCCGTTCTGCGCATTGTAGAGATCGTTGTCGATCGATTCATCGACGCTGACCGGAGCGGAGGTGTCCTTGCCCAACGCCTTTCGCACGTCTTGCGGGCACTTGTCGTCGTCGACGGGGACCATGCTGCCGTCTGCCGCATGGCAGATCGCGGGGCCCGGATCGCCCAGCGTGGCGCATCCCGAAAGCAGCCCGGCCAGCACCAGGGCGAGCACCAGCCCAGCCGGCGCTGCGAGCTTGCGAGCATTCATCGTATTCATGGGGCCCCCTATCAACGGCGGCCATGCATATCGCCTCGAACGGCGCGGGCGCAAGCCTCGGCAGAGCTTCTGCCCCGGGCAATGGGCATCAAAAACATCGGTTTGAAAATGGTGCCGGCAACAGGATTTGAACCCGTGACCCCCTGATTACAAAGCACAGTCTCTAGCCGAAAACCTCAGGAAATCCGGGCCACTCCGGACTATTGGTTTACAGCAGGGGGATTTAGAGGGGTATTGATTTTGCTTATGTATTTGGAGGCGATGTAAACTATTTTTGGGCCGCTTCTAGCTTCAAGATCACGGCCTCGGAGCCCGTCGCCAGGTAGTGCTGACGGATCACGCGCTCGCATTCTTTCTCGTCGTGGCCGCTGGCCTCAGCGATCTCCTTGATGGTAGCGCCTGCCTGGTGCGCGAGCGTGATGAACGTCCCGCGGAAGTCATGGAAGGTCACCCCCTCAACGCCGGCGTCCGACACGGCCTTCCCCCACGATGCTTTGAAGCCGCTCTGCCACGGCTTGCCGTCAGCGGTGGTCAGAATGTTGACGGGTTCCGGCCGGCGCTTCTTCGGATCGGGATGCACGGCCAATGCCTTCTGTTCCGCCCGGACGCGGTCCAG
>DATJHO010000105.1:0-2548 GCA_035493835.1 Devosiaceae bacterium | reverse complement strand
GTCATCATTTCGCCGCTGTACCTGCCGGCCGTCGAATACCTCAAAGCGCGCGGCTGGGATCCGCTGCTGCTCGACCATGTCGCCCGAATCATGGAAAAGCTGGTCGCGTCGCTGCTCGCGACAATGTCCGTCATGCTTCTTTACTTCCTCATGCGCCGGCGGGGCGACGAAAAAACCGCCGCATTGCTCACGCTTGCCTACGCGTTTGGCACGACAACCTGGGTTATCAGCAGCCAGGCTCTTTGGATGCATGGGCTGGCCGAGCTCCTGATCGTCGCCACGCTCCTGCTGCTCACGGGGCGGTGCACCCCGCTCCGGGCCATTACGGCGGGCTTGGTCTTTGCGCTCATTCCCTGCGTCCGACAGCCGGATGTGATCTTGGCTGCGGGACTCGGTCTCTATGGGCTGTGGTGGGCACGGCGAAGGATCCCGTTGTTTCTCGCGGGGGCTGCGGTGCCTGTAGGCTTGGTGGTGGCGTATAATGTGAAATACGTAGGCAATATCATTGGCGCTTATGCGCTGGTGACCAAGACTGGCCTGTCCAATTTTTTCCTGACCGATAATGTGCTCGCCGGGGCAGCGGGACTTCTGTTCAGCCCGACGCACGGTCTGTTCGTCTTCTCGCCGTTCCTCCTCTTTATTCCCTTTTGCCTCCTCTCGGTGTTTCGCGATCGGAACACACGGGGCCTGACCGCATTGGTCGGCGGTGCCGCCGTCCTGCAACTGCTGCTTTACGGCTTTGGGGATTGGCGGCAGGGGATTTCCTGGGGCCCCCGATGGCTCACCGACATGCTGCCGATACTGTTTTGGATGCTGCCGCCTGTCCTTAGTGGTTTGTCGGTGGCCGGCCGTGTTGCGTTCGGCGTCGCCTGTTGCGTTGCGATCGCGATCCAGGCGGTGGGTGCTTTTTGGTACACAGGCGCGTCCGGCGGGGCCGTCGTTGCCGCATTTGGCCCGGACAGGAACCGGGCCGCCTGGGACATCCGCAACGCGCCCTTTATCGCCGAGTTGAGCCATCCACCGGCGCCGGCGGATCTCCTTACCGATTTGCGCGGCAATATCGATCTCATTGCGGTTCGCGACGACGCAGGCGACATGGCGAAGCGGCAAGTCGATGTCCTTGGATGGGCGCTCACGAGCAGCCACACGCCGGCGGACGTCGCCCTGACGGTCGATGGGCGGCCGATGTCGGGGACATCAAGCTTTTTTGAACGTCCTGACGTGGTGCGTACACTCGGAGAGAAGAGCCCGAGCGGATGGAAGATCTCTTTTCCCCTCGCCCGGCTTTCGCCCGGCAGGCATGTGATGGTGGCAATGGTGCGGGCGCAGGAAGGTGGAGAACCTCGCCTCTTGAAAGAGCAGGGATTCACGGTCGCCGCGGACAACGGAGAAGATGTTCGTGATCGGGAACTCGCGAGCGCCTCACGGCAAGCTGTGAAAATCCTCAGCGAACGCCAGCAAGCGCCGGGTTATTGGCTGACCGCCTTCACCAATGCCGCGCGGTTCGAGCAGCCTCATGACGAAATGAACACCTTTCTCAACGCCGTCATGATCGATGTGATCGCTCCCGTGGCGCAGGACGCCGGCCTGGAGGAAGCGCTGGGCCGCGCGCGGAGCTTCCTGACCAGCCAGATCGAGGCAGGCGGCCTCGTTCGCTATCATGGCCGCCCCGACGCAGCGACGATCGGAACCCTCGGTTGCGCCATTACGCCGGACGCCGACGATACCGCTCTCGTCTGGCGGGTGGCACCCAGCGAACGCAAGGAATTGCTGGCGCCGGCGCTTGCGGAGATGGGCCAATTCCGCACCGGCGACGGCCTCTATAAGACCTGGCTCGCGCCGAGAGAGCGCTATCAGTGCATCGATCCCGGCAAGGATCCCGATCCCGCGGACATCGTGATTCAAATTCACATACTCATGCTGTTGGCGAAGGCCGACCCGTCGGCCGCGCAGGCGCTGTGCGAGATTCTTCAGAGGCGCAAGGCTAATGAGGACCTCTGGGTCTATTACAAGATGGCACCCCTTCTTCCCATCCTGCGCGTGATCGACGCTCGAAAGGCCGGCTGTCCGCTGCAAATGCCTCCGTCCCGGCTGCAGTCAACCGTACGGGGTCAAGAGATATGGGTCGAAGCCGCGGCGCTTCTGGGGCGCCTGGAGGGTGGGGCGGCGAGCAGCGGCACTTATTCCGAAACCAACGAGCTTCTGCACAAGCTCGCGGCCGACGATTTTTCCTTGCTTACCCGCATGCCCCCTCTTCTCTACCATAATGACCTCACGGCCCACGTAAGCCGCTACTATTGGTCCGGGGAATTCGGCTATGCCCTTTGGCTCCGGCTGTATTTCGAAAATGAGCGCATGCGGCCGAAGCTGCCCTGCGGTCAAAGCAATTCGACGCAAATCTGCGGTGACAATTGATCCCGCCCCTGGGTGAAGCTGCGACGGCAAGCCCTACGCGGCCCCGCGGACTGTTGGCACGCCTTCTATCCTGCATCCGCTTCGACGAGGTTCTCGTCCTTCAGGGCGCGCCGCTGATCGGCGCATGCTGGTC
>DATJHO010000104.1:0-5165 GCA_035493835.1 Devosiaceae bacterium | reverse complement strand
AGCTTGAAGCCTTCGAGGGCCTTGGCGAGCTTCGGGCCTTCCAGCGTCTTTTCCTGATTGGCGATCAGGGCGCAGGTCCAGGTCGAGGCGAAGCCGAACCAGTGGCGCGCGGTCGGCATGTTGCTGGTCTTGGCCTTGATGGCGTCGTTGAACTCCTGGACATGGGGCACGCCCGGCTGCTTCCAGTACCATTCGAAGACCCAGGTGCCGATGCGGGCTTCCGGCGGCAGGGCCCTGAGCACTTCGAGCTCCTGTTGCGCGCCGGCGATGTGGAAGCGCTTGTCGAGGCCGAACTGCACCGCCTGTTTCAGCGAGTTGATCGCGTCGTCGCCGGCGTTGAGGAAGATGATCACGTCGGGTTCGGCGGCCTGGGCCTGGATCAGATAGGAGGAGAAATCGGTGGTGGCCAGCGGTGTCAGGGCGACGCCGACCTCGGTTCCCCCGAATTGCTTCAGGCTCGCTTCGAAGCCCTGCTGCAGCGTATGGCCGAAGGCGTAGTCGGCGGTGATGAAGAACCACTTCTTGCCGAACTGGTCGAAGAGGGTCTTCGCCACGGAATTGGTCTCCATCCGCGTCGTATTGCAGACGCGGAAGACGTTCCAGTGGCAATCCTTGCCGGTGACCGCGTCCGTATGGCCGCCCGTGACGATGTGGAGCGTGTTCAGCTCGTTGCTCGCCTGACCGAGAGCCAGCGCCATGGCGGAGTTGACGTTGCCCAGGAGGAAGCTGACCTTGTCGCGGTCCATCAGCTTGCGCGCCTTCTGCACGGCTGTGCCGACGTCGCCGCTGGTCGAATCCTCGACCAGGAGCTCGACCTGACGGCCGAGGATGCCGCCCTTGGCATTGATCTGCTCGACTGCCAGCTCGCAGCCGATCCGCTCGTTCTTGCCGAGCTCGGCATAAGTTCCCGTCAGCGGATTATCGAGGCCGATCTTGATCGGCTCCTCGCCCCGCGCATTGATGATGAAAGGGCCAGCCAGAGGTGCGGCGCCCAGAGCCAGCCCGGCCTTGAGCACGCTGCGCCGTCCGAAGCGGCGAGTCGACAAGCGATGGAGCATCGATTCCTCCCTAATGTCCGGTTGTAAATTTTGCGTGAGATGACGCGGCGCGATGCCGTCGGCGACGGGTGGAGCTTTGGTCTTCGAGGAAGTTCGGGCTTGGCGCCCGGTCGGAGCGAGATGGCCTCGCGTCGCCCATCGGCATTCCTCCCCTATTCTACCCGCATGTGACCCTTTGAGGAGCATGCAACGGGCGTGCCGCAACGATAATCCGGCGCCTGTCTCTCGGCATCCCGAGACGAGTCCGGCCGGCAGCGCAGCAGTCTTTCGAGCCTCGATCGATCTTCAATATCGATCGTCAAGTCTTGCCGATTCACTTACGCCTGGCTAGTGGGGCTGTCAACGAAACGGCGGCTTCTGCGCCATTGGATTGAAAAAGTCACTGCACAATAATTGTGCAAGGCAGCGCGATGCTGCGAGGGTGCGCGCTCGCAGAAACGAAAACGCCGGACCCTTGCGGGCCCGGCGTTCCGACGGCGGGGGGTAGATAGAAGCTTAGGCGGGTGACTGCTCCGGGCCTTGCGGGGCGCGGCGGCCGCGATCGGCCATGAACTGGTCGAACTCCGATTTGTCCTTGGCCTGGCGCAGGCGCTCGAGGAAATCCTTGAACTCGCGCTCCTCTTCCTCCAAGCGGCGGATGGTCTCTTCGCGATAATCGTCGAAGGCGCTGTTGCCGCTGGAATAGCCGCGCTTGGCGCCGCCGCACCAGCGGCCCATGGCCTCGCGCATGCCGTCCTTGCCTTCATTGTGCCAGCGGCCGTAGCCGCCCCGCTTCCAACATCTCATGCGTCCACTCCATACAACATAAGCCAGGATTCCGAGGCCGAGCGGCCAGTAGGCGAGGAAGCCCAGGATCATCAGAGCGATCCAGGCCGGCTTCCCCAAATCATCGAGTTTCGCTGTGATGCCCATCAGGGTCTCGCCTTCTCATGTTAATGTTTTTAACATTCACATAGATGGACCCAGCCATGGCGGCTGTCAAGATGCTCTGGAAGATTCCCGCTAGCGCGCTGCCGCGCCCTTGGCACCCGGGAATCCGAGCCCGGCGAGATAGACCAGCACGCCGGCCTCCAGCAGCTCTTCCGGCGCCATCGGCAGCTTGCGCCGGGCCGCATCGCCACGGCCGAAAAGCGAGGCGATGCCATGGGAGAGGGCCCAGACATGGAGCGCCATCATCAAGGCCGGCGGGCGGCTGCCGGGCGGCAGCAGCCCGCAGAGCGTCTCCGAGGCCTTGCGCAGCACGGCGAAGGCCCGATCTCCCGCCTCGCGCAACGCGGGATCGAGATCCATCGGCAGGCCGGCCTCGAACATCGCGGAGTAATAGGCGGGCTCCTCGCGGGCGAAGGCGAGATAGGCCCGGCCGACCTGCTCGAAGGCCGTCATCGGATCAGGCTTGCCGTCCTTCCAGGCCCGGCTGAGGGCGGCCTCGAAGAGCTCGAAGCCGCGCGCCGCCACATCGGCCATCAGGGCATCGCGATCGCGGAAATGTCGATAGGGTGCGGCCGGGCTGACGCCGGCGGAGCGGGCCGCCTCGGCGAAGGTGAAGCCGGCCGGGCCCTTGGCGGCGATCAGCTCGAGAGCCGCGCGGATCAGCGCCTCGCGCAGATTCCCGTGATGATAGCTGCGGCGCTCCGAATCCCCTCGATCCCTGGACCAGCTCATGTGAACAGGTCTTACATGAGTTGGGGCCGGGGTACAGCCTAATGTTGAGGGATCATCCGGCCCACGGCCCGATTATGCGCGCCCATGCCTCAGCGTTGAAGCAATTGACGATAGGGGGCGGACAATTTGGCGCCATCGTCTCGGCATCGACGGTGCGGCCGTCTTTCCAAGGGATTATCGATAGGTTGGTTTCTGCATCTTCCTGATGCTCCCTGATCCGGGAGCTGCGGCGTCTCTCGATGCTGATAACCACACCTCAGGGTGACGACGGAGAGAAGCACGTCGCCCTCTGCGAACGACTAACGACGCTCTGCTTATGGGGACGGGAGTTGCAAAACCTACTCGTCCAGCCGCCGAGGGTGCCGGCGAGTGCTGGTGAGCATCACGGCAAAACCGCGTGGGAACGCCGCCGGCCAAGGAGTTACAGCCCGCTTGTGCGATGCTGACAGCTCCTTGGCGCGACGTTTGCCCCATGACACGCCGGGGGGACCAGTCCCCGGCATGTCTACAACGTTCGCGAAGCAGAATTATTCCTCTCGGCCAACGTCCTTTCGCGGATCGCCGTGGCGCCACCTGGAGGGCTTCAAAGTCGGAGATGCCCTCAGCGGTGAGTACGGCAATCTCGCCGTCGAGATAGTGCCGGAATAAAATTGTGAACCGGGATTAAAATAGCTACTGGCGCGTTCTCCTGGAAGGCACCGACGTCTGGAGGCACGGACGTCGCAGGCCAGCAGGGAGCGCCGCATGAATGACGACAGGCCAGACAAGCCGGTATGGCTGATGCGTGACGAAGCCACGCTGTCGACTATTCAGGGACTGCGCCGACAAGGCGTCACCACGGCCAACATCGCCCGTGCTCTCAACCATCATCAGGGGACTGCCCCACCCAAGGGCGACAGGGGGCATGCGATACAAGGAGTTTCGGGATGTGCGCGATGCACTCGAGCGCGTTGCTAGCACTTTCGGTCATAGTCGGTTGCTCCCAGCACCATTCTGTCTCAATAGCGGTGCTGCCGGTGCCGCCACCGGTGCCGATCCAGCGGACGCTGATCGAGGCGCCGCCGCCCTCGATGATACCAGTACCCCCCTTGCCTGCATTGAAGCCGGGCACCGAGTATAGCTTGGCGCAGAGCGAGGCGCTGGCGAACCAACCCCCCCCGAAGGCGCCGCTGGAGCCGCAGGTCACAGCCAGTCAAAGGGCAATGGGACGGAAGGTGGTGCACGTGGCCAACGGGGCTGCCGTCGGCGTGGAGGCGCTGCCGACAGACGTGTCCCATCTAGTGGGCCTCAGCCAGGCGGATACGATGAAGCTGTTCGGTCCGCCCATGGCGCCCAAGAGTTTTCCTCCGTATCAGGTATGGACCTATCATTCAACAAACTGCGACCTGATGCTGTTCTTCTTTCCGGAAGTGAGCGGAACGGCCTTCCGGGCATTGACCTATCAGATCATTGAGCGAGACGCCTCGGATGCAACTCACACTGCTTGTCTCGCTAGCCTGATAATGCTCCCGGCAACCCCGGCAACCTAAGACCATGACGAAAGCGTGCGAAATGCGTGTTTGCACCCAAGAGGGGGAGGGGCCGACGGATGGCCAAACCGCGGATCGGATCACGATTCTGGACGGGGATGGCTTGGCTGTGGCCTGCCAGTGCTATTGGCTCAACTGGACGTTCGGCAATTGCTCACCGGAGGGCCAGCGCCGGCTGGCGTCGGCGGTGTGGGATGCCTAGGCCTTTACGCGCGGCAATTGGCAGGACGCGGGGAAGTCCCTTATCGCTCGACATCTCTTCCCGTACCGGGACGGTTTGCCGTCGAACTTGACTTCGTGGATCGGGCCGCATCGACCGGCGACTCGGCCACGACGATGGCGAGCTAGGGCGGGCCCATATTCAGCCGCGATGTTACGTGTGGCCTGCGGGCGAGATTGACCTCCGCCAGATCTCGGCCCGGCCTTTGACGCGATCGTCGCTTGCCGTCTCGAAACTTGGCTTAGTTTGGCGCGCTCATTCGGCCGAAGCCACGACCCCGCAGGGGGCGCCGGCCTGGACTAGGCCATAGCCGAAGACCGGGTTCTTGCGGCTGGCTCCAAGCGCGTGCGCCTTCTCCGCCAGACGCCGGCGCAGCGCGTCGGCGTTGGGCGGGGCGCCCTGCATCACCTCCAGCCCCGCGGTGCCAAGCGCGAAGGGTGCCGCGAAGGAGGTGCCGGTCTCATAGCGTCCCTGGCCATCCGGTCCAGGTACCCAGATACTGACCCCTGGTGCTGCGAAGGCGATGTAGTCGCCGCGGTTGGCCTCAGGGAAAACGGCGCCGTCCCGATCGACGGCGGTGATGGCGATGACCTCCGGCAACGCACCCGGATAGGCGGGTGGGGCATCGGGGCCGGCGTTCCCCGCCGCAGCCACCAGAATGGTGCCGCGCTCGCTCGCGCGGTGCACGGCCAGAGC
>DATJHO010000103.1:0-33075 GCA_035493835.1 Devosiaceae bacterium | reverse complement strand
CCCTGCGCCTCGATCTCGAACCAGGCGCCGGGAAAGGGCGACAGGCCACGGATGTGGTTGTGAACCTCCGCGGCAGGCAGCGAAAAATCGATCCGGGCCTCGGCCTTTTCGATCTTCTTGGCGTAAGTGACGCCCTCCTCGGCCTGCGGCGTGAAGGTCAAACTCCCGCGCTCGATCGCCGCCAGCGCCCGGCCCATCAAGTCGGCGCCGACCCGCATCATCCGGTCGTGGAGCTCACCGGTCGTCTCGTCGGGGCCGATCGGCATCTCGTCGACGAGGCCAACGGGGCCCGTATCGAGCCCCTCGTCCATCTGCATCACCATGACGCCGGTGCGCTTATCGCCGGCCATCACCGCCCGCTGCATCGGCGCGGCGCCGCGCCAGCGCGGCAGGAGCGAGCCGTGCAGATTGAGGCAACCAAGACGCGGCGCTTCGAGGATCGGCTTGGGCAAGAGCAGGCCATAGGCAACTACGATCGCCAAGTCGGCCTCGTGGCTGGCGAACAGCATCTGCTCTGCCTCGCCGCGCAGGGATTTTGGCGTAAACACCGGAATGCCGAGCGCGTCGGCCGTCTCGTGCACCGGCGACTTGCGCTCCGCCTGCCCGCGCCCGGCCGGCTTTGGCGCCCGGGTGTAGACCGCGATGACCTCGTGGCCGGCACTGACGATTTCGTGGAGCGTGGGCACGGAAAAATCCGGGGTGCCCATGAAGATGATTTTCATTGCCGCTTCCTGCCTTCCCTCTCCCCCTGTGGGAGAGGGTGCCCGAAGGGCGGGTGAGGGGTGGGCCCAAGCTCAGCGCCCCCTCATCCGGCGCTCCGCGCCACCTTCTCCCACGAGGGGAGAAGGAAGAAAAGGCTCGCGCGAACGAAAATGCTAGCTCGCCCGCTTGCCGAGCTTTTCGGCCTTTTCGAACTTCTTCAGCACGCGGTCGCGCTTCAGTCGGGACAGATAGTCGATGTAGAGCACGCCATCGAGGTGATCGAGTTCGTGCTGAACGCAAATGGCGAGCCGGTCGCTCGCATCGCGCTCAACGGTGTTGCCGTCGAGATCGGTGTAGCGGACCGTGACATCGGCCGGGCGCTCGACCTCGTAGTAGAGGTCGGGGATGGAAAGGCAGCCCTCCTCGGTGATCACCGTCTCATCCGAGAATTTCAGGATCTCCGGATTGATCATCACCATAGGCTCGGGCGTTTCGCCTTCCTTGGCGAGATCCATTACCACGATCCGCTTCATCTCGCCCAACTGGGTGGCGGCAAGGCCGATGCCGGGAGCAGCATACATGGTGTCGAGCATGTCCCTGGCGAGCTTTTTAACCTCTTCGTCGATCTTGTCGACGGGGTCGGCAACGGCGCGCAGACGCTGGTCGGGGAGGACGAGAATGGGGCGAATGGCCATCGGGGCTACCTGAAATCGAGTTCAGCGCTCGATATGGTGAGTTTTTGCCAATCGGTCAACGCTAACTCGCGAGAACAAAATAGAAACCGAATCGCGCTAAGAAGTTCTCATGGACAAGGCTCTCGTGGTTTTCGGCGATTTTCGGATCACAGGCGGGCTCGCAGCCCTTGGCGGCATCGCCTTTGTTACGCTGCTATTGCTGGTGCTGCTGGCCGTCGCCATCCGCGCCGGCCGCTCCAGCGCCGAGGCGAGTGCGAGCGAGGCCGAGCGCAATGCCGAGCTGGAACGGCGGCTGGCCGACCTGCTTCGCGTGCAATCGGAAATGACCGGCCGCATGCAGACCATGGCCGAAATCTTCTCCGGCCGCACCTCGGACCTCGCCCGGCTGCTGAGCGAGCGCATCGAATCATCGAGCCATCGGGTCAACCAATCGATGACCGAGGCGCGGGAAAAGACCGAGGAGAGCCTTTCGAAGCTCAATGAGCGGCTGGCGGTGATCGACCGGGCGCAGTCCAACATCGCCGAGCTTTCGGGCGAGATCGTTTCGCTGCAATCCATTCTTGCCAACAAGCAGCAGCGCGGCGCCTTCGGCCAAGGGCGGATGGAGGCGATCGTCGCCGACGGACTCGCGATGGGCGCCTATAGCTTCCAGACGACGCTTTCCAACGGCACAAGGCCCGATTGCCTCATCCACATGCCGAACGGGGCGCCGCCGCTGGCGGTGGATGCCAAATTCCCGCTCGAGGCGTGGCAGCGGCTCGGCACCGCGCAGGGCCCGGAGGAATTGCGGCTCGCGGCGGCGGCCTTGCGCAACGATATCGGCATCCACGTCAAGGCAATCGCAGAAAAATACCTGATTTCCGGCGAGACGCAGGACACCGCTTTCATGTTCGTACCGTCGGAGTCAATCTTTGCGGACCTCCACGAACGGTTCGACGACGTGGTGCAGCGCGCCGCCCGCCTCAGGGTGTTGATTGTCTCGCCCTCGCTGCTGATGCTCTCGATCCAGGTGATGCAGGCGCTCAGGCGCGATGTGCGCATGCGCGAGCAGGCGCACTTGATTCAGAAGGAGGTTTCGGCCCTGTTGGACGACGCCCGCCGGCTGACGGAGCGGACGCGAAGGCTCCAGGCGCATTTCACCCAGGCGAATGGGGACATCGAGGACATACTGACTTCCACCGCAAAACTCTCGCGCCGAGGCGAGCGGATCGAGGCGATGGAGTTCGCAGAAGAGGACCAACGGCTCGCGGGGGAGTAAGCGCGGCCAGTGATGATAGCTCGCGCTTAGCCTTGCGGCTGATGAAACCCGGGGAGCGCCAGCACGTTCCATGGTGATTGCCCAGGAGACCATGATGACCCCGACCAACCACTACGACGACATCATCCCGCAGGATACCGGCTCTGACGAGGCGAGCATGGAAACGAGCGTGGGCCAGCCCCTGAGCGAAGCCGAGATCGAGGACCTGCTGTATGGCGACGGCCGATCGACCGAAGAGCGGCTCCGCCTGCTTCGGGCGCTGCGCAGGGATCTGGCCGATCGCGAAGCGGGCGACCTCGGCGATGACGATCCTGGGACGGTGATCAACGAGATCGATTCGCGTATTGCCGAGCTCGAAAACGACGAAGTCACCGGCGAAGAGCCGGGGGCCTACGATAATGACCCGCTCGCCCATCGCGAGACGCTGTCACCTGACTCCGACGAGTTGGATGAGCTCGAGCAGGAAGACGAAGCCTCGCTCGACGAGGAAGATGATTGGCTCGACGCCGAGGAGAATGAAAAAGAAGAAACCGAAGACCTCGACGACGAGGAGGACGAGGGCGACATCGTCGACAATGACGACGACGTGCCCCGGTAGGCCTCTTTGGCGGGCCGCTGGGCCTAGATCGCTGTCCGCGCCTTGAGGGCCTGGCTTAGCGTGCCTTCATCGAGATAGTCGAGTTCCCCGCCTACCGGCACGCCGTGGGCAAGGCGGGTGACCTTGACGCCAAGGCCCTGCAGCCGGTCGGTAATGTAATGGGCCGTGGTCTGCCCCTCGACGGTTGCGTTCACGGCGAGGACGATCTCGGCATAGTCGCCGGCGCGGGCAACCAGCGCATCGATCGAAAGATCGTCCGGGCCGATGCCGTCGAGCGGTGACAGCACGCCGCCGAGCACATGATAGCGGACGAGCCCGACCCCGGCCCGCTCCAGCGCCCAGAGGTCCGCGACGTCCTCCACCACGATCAACAACCCCGACTCGGCACGGCGCGGATCAGAACAGATGCCGCAGGGCGAGCGGGTGTCGATGTTGCCGCAAACCTCGCAGACCTTCACCGCCTCGACGGCCCGATCGAGCGCCGCCGACAGCGGCACCATGAGCGCATCTTTTTTCTTCACCAGATGCAGCACGGCACGCCGGGCCGAGCGCGGCCCGAGCCCGGGCAGCCGCGCCAGCAGCTGGATCAATTGCTCGATTTCCGGTCCGCCGTTAGCCAAGGCGCCACTCCTACTCTCTTCTCCCGTTTTTGGGAGAGAGAAGAAAGGCCCCCTCACCCCGTCCTACCGGACGGGCCTCTCCCCCAGGGGGAGAGGAGAGCGAGGCCGTGCCACAAAGACCCCTCTCCCTTAGGGGAGAGGGTAGGGTGAGGGGGCCTTTATCCGGCCACGCCTTCCAACCCTGCAACTCAGAACGGCAGCTTCATGCCTGGGGGGAGCGGCAGGCCGGCGGTCAGTTCCTGCATCTGCTGGGCGGCTTCAATCTCGGCCTTGCCCTTGGCATCGGCGTGGGCGGCAACGATCAGGTCCTCGAGGATACCTTCCTCCCCGGCCTTCATCAGCGAGGGGTCGATCTTGAGCCCGCGGAGTTCGTATTTGCCGGTCAGCGTCACGGTCACAAGGCCACCGCCGGACTTCCCCTCGACGAGGAGGTCGCCGAGCTTGTCCTGCATTTCGGACATCCGGGCCTTCAGTTCCTCGGCCTTCTTCATCATCCCAAGAATATCAACCATTACTCATCCTCATCGAAAGCGTCGGCGCCGAAATCGGCGCCCTCCTGAATGGCAGCGTCGATCTGCGCTTCGAGTTGCGCCTCGAGCTCTTCGTCGCTGGGCGGGGGAGCGGTGGGCGGCTCCTCCTCGCGCAGTTTAACCCGCGAAACCTTGGCGCCGGGAAAGGCATCTAGGATCGCCTGCACCAGCGGATCCTCATGCGCCTCGGCGCGGGCGGCGTTTTCGCGTTGCTGCTTGACTTCGCGCAGCGTGGGACCGGCCGGCGCGGTGGTCGAAACCGAAATCATCCAGTTGCGGCCGGTCCAGAGCTTCAGCCGGGCGGCCAGCGCCTGGATCACGCCGGGATCGGCGTTGGGCGCCAGTGCCACCTCGATATGGCCCTCGGTAAAGCTCACCGGGCGCAGCGAGGATTCGAGCTGGTGCTTGATCAGCACGTCACGTTTTTCCGCCGCCAGCGCCACCAGCTCGGTGTAGTTCCTGGGGCTGCCGATTGCCCGCGGCGCGGCCTGCGGCAGAGCCGCTGGGGCGGCGCTTGTCCGGGGCGCCTCGTTGGCGAATGCCTGGCGCAGCGCGGTGGGGCCGCCGCCATTGCCGCGCGGCGGCATTGGCGCATTGCCCGAAGGCGCCGGGGGCTGGTTGGAAAGCCGCTCGATCAGTTCGTCCGGGCTCGGCAGGTCGGCGGCATAGGCAAGCCGGATCAGCACCATCTCGGCCGCCTGCACCGCATTGCCGGCCCGTGAAACCTCGTCATAGCCCTTGAACAGGATCTGCCAGGCCCGCGACAGCGCGCGCATGCCCAGCCGCTGCGCCAGTTCGGCGCCGCGCTTGCGCTCGTCGGGGGTCAGCGCCACATCGTCAGCCGCCGCCGGCACGACCTTGATGCGGGTGACGAGGTGGGTGAAATCGGTGATGTCGGCGATCAGCGTCACCGGATCGGCACCCGCATCATAGAGCGAGCGCAGGAGGCCGAGGGCGGTCCCCGCATCGCCCGCCATCAGCGCCTCGAAAATATCGATGGTGCGGGCCCGGTCGGCGAGGCCGAGCATGGCTTTTACGGCATCGGTGGTGACGGTGCCGCCGCCATAGGAGATCGCCTGGTCGAGCAGCGACAGGCTGTCGCGGGCCGAGCCCTCGCCAGCGCGCACGATCATCGACAGCGCGTCGGGCTCGGCGCCGATCCCCTCCTTTTCGAGAATGGAGCCGAGATAGGGCATCAACACATCAGCCGGGATGCGCCGCAGGTCGAAGCGCATGCAGCGCGACAGCACCGTGACTGGCACCTTGCGGATCTCGGTCGTCGCAAAGATGAATTTCACATAGGGCGGCGGCTCTTCCAGCGTCTTCAACAAGCCGTTGAACGCCGCCGTCGAGAGCATGTGCACCTCGTCGATGACGTAGACCTTGTTGGGTGCAGAAACCGGCCCGTACTTCACCGAATCGATGATCTCGCGGACGTCGTTGATGCCGGTATTGGAGGCCGCGTCCATCTCGACCACGTCGACGTGCCGGCCCTCGATGATGGCGCGATCGTGGATCCCCTCCTTGGAGAGGTCGAGCGTGGGATGGCGGCCGGTCTCGTCCTCATAATTGAGGGCGCGGGCGAGGATGCGCGCGGTGGTGGTCTTGCCGACGCCGCGAATGCCGGTGAGCATGAAGGCATGCGGAATGCGCCCGGATTTGAAGGCGTTGCGCAGGGTCTGGACCATGGCGTCCTGCCCGATGAGCGTTTCAAAACTCGTCGGGCGGTATTTTCGCGCCAGCACCAGATAGGGCGAAGATGTGCCGTCAGGCGAAGCCATGCTGCCCTTTCACGCCAAAAGATGTGATGGAATTGCCGGGAGCCATCGGCTCATCATAGGCATTTTGGCGCTTCCAACAAAGTGGGTACCGATTTCTCGGTTCGGAAACGCGTCTAGCTGAACAGCAGGAGGCTGGCAACGACCCGTGAAGGTCTCGTTGGGGCTGCTTCCTTCCGGACCTGACCCGGTTGGCGAGGAACACGTCCGCACCAACCTCCCGGACGCTATATCGGAGATTTGGGCGGGAAGTGCAAGTGTGAGTCGAGCCTGCGCTCCAGCCGCAGCTCACCCCTGCCGGCACCTTCCCGCAAGGAGAGAAGGGAGATGTAGCACAGGCTTGACCCAAACTTCCCTCTCCCCTTGCGGGAGAGGGGCCGGCAGGGGGTGAGGGCTGGGTCCGTTACGCCGGTCTGTCGGCCGCCGGATACACGCCCAAAATCCGGAGGTGATCGGTGAAAAACCCGAGTTCCTCCATCGCCAGCTTGACGTTGTGATCTTCGGGATGGCCTTCGATATCGGCGTAGAACTGGGTGGCGGTGAAGGAGCCGTTGACCATGTAGCTTTCGAGCTTGGTCATGTTGACGCTGTTGGTGGCAAAGCCGCCGAGCGCCTTGTAGAGCGCCGCCGGCACGTTGCGGACGCGGAAGACAAAGGTCGTCTTGACCTTTTGCCCGTCGTTCGGCGCCTCCTCGCTGCGCCTGGACATCACCAGAAAGCGCGTGGTGTTGTGGCTGGCGTCCTCGATGTTTTCGGCGAGGACATCGAGGCCATAGAGTTCGCCGGCAAAGCGCGAGGCGATCGCGGCGACTGACTTATCGGCCTTTTCGGCCACTTCCTTGGCGGAGCCGGCTGTATCGATGGCGTTGATGGTGCGGAATTTGTGCGCCTGGATGAATTTTCGGCACTGACCGAGGGCGACGGACAGGGACTGCACGGCCTCGATGTCCTCGAGCCGCGCGCCCCTGACGGCGAGGAGGTTCATCTGGACGCGCAGGAAATGCTCGCCGACGATGAATAGGCCGCTCTCGGGCAAGAGGTGGTGGATATCCGTGATGCGGCCGTAAAGCGAGTTCTCGACCGGCACCACGCCGTAATCGGCATCCCCGTTCTGCACGGCGGCGATGGTGTCCTCGAAGGTAAGGCAGGGGACGACGTCGTCGTGGGGGAACACGGCGTGGGTGGCGGCATGGCTGAAGGCGCCGCGCTCGCCCTGGAAAGCAATTCGTTTGGTCATGGAACTCGCTTCACTGATCCTGGCGCCGTCGCCTCTCCTCGCTTTCGAGGGTCGGCGGAGCCGATATTGTGGCGTTTGCGCCCTATTGGGCTCGCTTGGCGCGCGAGTCAACAAGAGCGGATTCGGCGCGCAATAGCAGCCATTTGTGGATTAGTCTGAGCGAACGCAATGCTGGTTGCGAAAGCGGGCCGGTTGAGATTATCTTCCGCCCGCGCGGCGCCATGATGCGAAGCGCTTTTTCTTGGCACTCCGGCCGTTTGGGGCATCCGGCCGAGTGTGTTTTTGCTATAGCCGCCAATCGAGAGACCGATATGGATTCGTTTGAACTCAACAAGATAATCGGGGCAATTCTGGGCACGTTGCTGTTCGTGATGGCCGTTGGTTTCTTGGCGGAGGCGGTTTACGCGCCGATTGTCGGTCAGGGACCGGGCTATGACCTGCCGGAACCGGCGGCAGCCGCTGCGGCTACGCCGGCAGCCGCGACCCCCTCGGTGCCGCTGCCCCAGCTTCTCGCCCAGGCAGATCCGACTCAGGGCGCCGATTCGGTGAAAAAATGCCAGTCGTGCCATGATTTCAGCGAGGGCGGTGCCAACAAGACCGGCCCGGACCTGTTTAATATCGTCGACCGCAAGATCGCCAGCGCGCCGGGCTTTCCCTTCAGCGACGCGCTCAAGGCGCACGCGAACGACACCTGGACCTTCGAAAACCTGAGCAAGTGGCTGGCTTCGCCCAAGACCTTCGCGCCGGGCACCAAGATGACGTTCGCCGGCATTCCGGACGATAGCGAGCGCGCCAATGTGCTGGCCTATCTGAGGACCCTCTCGCACAACCCGGCGCCGCTCCCGGCGGTCACCGCCGACGCGCCCGCCGCCAAGGCCGGTGCCGCCGCGCCGACCGCCAATGCAACTACCCCGGCCTCCAACACCCCTGCGCCGGCTGCCCCCTCGGCAACGCCGGCGCCGACGGCCACACCGGGGACCGGGACGACAAACAAGGCCCCCAGCCCGACGACCGCGCCGGCTTCGAGTGCTCCTGCGCCGGCCCCCGCCCAGCCGGTACCGCCCCAAACGGCGCCCGGCCCCGCGACGGGCACCACCACGCCAGGCTCGGCCCAGCCGAGCGCGCCGGCTTCGACACCCGCTGCTCAGCCGACGACGCCCTCGCCGGCTCCGGCAAGCCCGGCTCCTGCCCCGGCTTCGGCAACTCCCGCTCCGGCTACGGCAGCCCCCGCCCCGGTGATCCCGCCCCCGGCCTCGGCAGGCCCTACTTCGACGGCTCCGACGAGCCCCGCACAGTAGCCGGCTAGGCCCGAGTGACCGATATGGTTTGAGAGCCGCGGCCTCCGGGACGCGGCTCAACTATTTTGGAGGGAAGAATGGCGACGCTGCTGCTGCACCTGACCGAGGTCGAGGAAGCGAGTTGGGCGGAGGCTTTTGCCGAGGCCCTGCCCGGGCACCGCGTTGTGATGCGGGGCGACGCCTACGATGCGGCCGAGGTTGACTACATCTTCGTGTGGAAACCCAGGCCCGAGGCTTTCGACGGCCTGACCGGCCTCAAGGCGGTGCTCTCGTTCGGGGCGGGCGTCGACGCCCTGCTCCGGCATCCTCGCCTGCCCAACGACGTGCCGGTCGTGCGCTTCATCGATGCCGACCTGACGCAGCGGATGAGCGACTATGTGGTTTCGCAAGTGACGATGCACCAGCGGCTTTTCACCCGCTTCAAGCGCGACCAAGAGGCCCGGCGCTGGGTGCAGCTCTATCCGACGGCGGCATGGGAGACGACGGTCGGCATCATGGGCATCGGCGTGCTGGGGCAGGACGCCGCTCGGCACCTAAAAGTCTTCGGCTATCCGCTCCGCAGCTGGAGCCGCTCGCCCAAGGCGATCGAAGGGGTCGAGAGCTTTGTCGGCCTGGACGAATTCGATGCCTTCCTTGCCGGCACCGACATTCTCGTGAACTTGCTGCCGCTGACGCCGGAGACGGCCGGCATCCTCAACTACGAGACTTTTGGCAAGCTCCGGCGCGACCGGCTCGAGGGCGGCCCTGTGCTGATCAATGCGGCGCGCGGCGGGCACCAGAAGGACGCCGACATCGCCCGCGCCCTCAAGGATGGTACGCTTGGGGTGGCTAGTCTCGATGTCTTCGAGGTCGAGCCGTTGCCACCGGAGAGCCCACTATGGGCGCTCGACAATTGCTACATCACCCCGCATGTCGCCGCCGCGTCGAGCCAGAAGACCGGCGTTGCCTATTTCTCCAAGGCGATCCGCGACTACGAGGCCGGCCTGCCGCTGCCCAATATCGTTGACGTCGAACGCGGCTATTGAGGCGGCCGGATCAGCTATAGCGCTGCTTCAGCACACCGTAGACGGCACGGATGCCCTGGTCGGTGCCGCCGAACGGCCGCCCTGGCCGGGCCTCGGGCGCCCAACCGAAGATGTCAAGGTGCACCCAGGCCCTCGCGTTGGAAACGAAGCGCTTGAGGAACAGCGCCGCGGTGACCGAGCCCGCGAAGGCGCCGGGCGAGACATTGTTCACGTCGGCGATTTTGGAGGTTAACATTGATTTATAGGGCGCCCAGAGCGGCATATGCCAGAGCGGGTCGTCGCTCGCCAAACCCGCCACCATCAGCGCCCGCGCCAGGTCGTCATCCGTCGAATAGAGCGGCGGCAGATCGGGGCCGAGCGCGGTGCGGGCGGCACCCGTGAGCGTTGCCATGTCGAGGATCAGCTCTGGTCCTTCCTCGTCGGCCAGGGTCAGGGCGTCGGCGAGAATCAGCCGGCCCTCGGCATCGGTATTGCCGATCTCGACCGTCTGGCCGGAGCGCGAGGGCAGCACGTCGCCCGGCCGGAAGGCATTGGCGGAAATGGAATTTTCGACAATCGGGATCAAGACCCTGAGGCGGACGTTGAGCCCGGCGGCCATTACCGCATGGGCAAGCCCCAGGACATTGGCGGCCCCGCCCATGTCCTTCTTCATCAGCAGCATGCCAGAGGACGGCTTGATGTCGAGCCCGCCGGTATCGAAGGTGACGCCCTTGCCGACGAGGGTCACCCTGGGGTCGGAATCGCTGCCCCAGGTCAGGTCCATGAGCCGTGGCGCGGCAGGACCACCACGGCCGACGGCGTGAATCATTGGAAAATTGTGAACCAAAAGTTCATCACCGACGATCGCCTTGACCGTCATCTGGTGGCGGGTGGCGAAGGCTCGGATCTCCTTCTCGAAGGCCTCCGGGCCGAGATCGTTGGCGGGCGTGTTGATCAGGTCGCGGGCGAGGAAGGCGGCCTCCGCCAGCCGCGCCACTTCGCCATCATCAGCGCCTGTCGGCAGGGCGAGACGCGGCGCCGGGGGGGTCTTGCGATAACGGTCGAAGCGGTAGGCGCCGAGCCGGAAACCTAACGCAGCGAGTGTTGGATCCCCGAAGTCGCCGGCCAGCGCATAATCGCCTTCTTCGAGGGCGGCGCCGGCGAGGCCGGTTATCAGCTTGGGGCGATCCTCTGCGGCGCCGAGGCCGAAGAGATAAGCGCTCACGGCGCCCTGGGTGTCCGGCAGCGGCAGCAGCCGCCCGCGCTGGCCGGCAAAGCCATTGGCCACGGCCCATTGCCGTTGCAGGGGGGAAAGACCTTCGGGCAGCGCGGCCCCCTCGCCGACGCAGTACAGGGCCAGCGGTGAAGAATGAGCCATCTTGTCTCGCCATTGTCCGATTAATCGAGCAGGTGGAATGGTTTAGCGCGTCACGCCTGATTCATCAACCGGGCCGTCGGTCAGCGCCCTTAACCGGCTGTTAGGGTTAATGATTTATCAAGAGCCTGATGGCGCAACGGGCGCCAGTTCGCCAAAAGGTCGCTCTCGTGTCGCGTGTTTCTTCTGTTTCGGCGCCCGCCTTGCGTACACTCTGGCTTGCCGGCATGGCCGCGCTGCTCCTCTCCGGCTGCGCCATGAATGCGACCAATACCGGCTCGGTGCGCTCGCCCGACTTTTCCGGCCAGAGCCCGACCCAGGAACAGGCGACCCTCACCCAACTCGCGGCGCGCTACAAGGCCGATCCGCGCGACAAGCGGACCATCATCTACTACGCCGCGGCCCTGCGCGCGGCTGGCCAGCCGGCCCAGGCGGTCTCGGTGATCGAGGCGGGCATGGTGTACGCCCCCAATGACGTCGATCTCAAGGTCGAGTATGCCCGGGCGCTATCGGCGGCAGGCCGCTACGACCAGGCACTGAACGTCATCACCGACGCCATCCAGCCCGACGCGCCCGACTGGAGTTCGCTGCTGGTCAAGGGCGCCATCCTCGACCAGTTGGGGCGCAATGCCGAAGCGCGGGCGGTCTATGGACAGGCGCTGCTGATTGCCCCGAACGAGCCCTCGCTCGAGGCCAATCTCGGCCTTTCCTATGCAATGACCAACGATTTGACCAATGCCGAAGCGCATCTGCGCAAGGCGGTGGCGATGCCGGGCGCAACCAGCAAGATCCGGCAAAACCTCGCCTTCGTGGTCGGGCTCGAAGGCCGGTTCAACGAGGCGCAGACGCTCTTCGCCGCGGAGCTGCCGCCGGACCAGGTCGCTTCCAACATGGCCTATATCAAATCGCTGCTGACGCAGCAGAACCGCTGGGCCGCTATCAAGAAGGCCGGAGCGCAGCCGCAGTAGGGGAGCGGCCCCTGCCCGCGGGAGGTGCTGCCCGCGCGGCGTCGGCACTAGGTCGCCCCCTTCGCCACATCGTCATCCCCGGGCTTGACCCGGGGACCCATGCTGCCATTCCAATAGCTTGAGTGGAACTGGCGAGGCATCATGGTTGGCCGGGTCAAGCCCGGCCATGACGAGAGCGCGGTGAATGCTTCAACTCAACGGGATCGCGCTCTAGCGCCGACCGCCCGGCCGTCAGCCCATGTGGAAGTTTGTCGCCATCACCTTGATGATCGCGGGCGAGATGATGACGATCATCAGCACCGGCAGGAAAAACAGGATCAGCGGCACGGTGAGCTTGGGCGGCAGCGAGGCGGCCTTCTTTTCGGCCTCCATCATCCGCTGCTCACGCCCCTCCTCCGCCATCACCCTGAGCGCCTGGCCGACCGAGGTGCCGTAGCGGTCGGCCTGGATGAGTGCCGTCATCACCGATTTGACGCCGTCGAGCCCGGTGCGGCGCCCGAGATTCTCGTAGGCGCGGATGCGGTCCTCGAGGAAGGAGAGCTCGGCCGTCGTCAGCGTCAATTCTTCCGACAGTGCCGGACTCTCCTGGGTGAGTTCCTTGGCCACGCGCTTGAACGCGTGCTCGACCGACATGCCGGCCTCGACGCAGAGCAGCATCAGATCGAGGCAATCCGGCCAGGCACGGCGGATCGATGACTGGCGCTTTTGCGTCTTGTTGCGCAGCAGCAGGACCGGCAGGTAGGAGCCGACAACGCCGACGCCGACCGCATAAACGATGTTCAGGTAGATCGGCCGCTCCCCCGGCATCAGCCAGATGAGATAGACCAGCCCGACGAAGCAGAGGATGATCGGGGTAACGAAGCGCATGAACAGATAGGTCGTCAGCGGCCCCTGCCCGCGATAGCCGGCGCGGGCCAGCTTATCCATGGTGTTCTCGTCGGCGAACGCCTTCTGCAGCGAGAAACGTTCGACGATCCGCTTCATGTAATCGCGCGACAGGTCCTCGCGCCGGACCGAGCCGCGGACATCCTGGGGCCCGCGGAGCCGGGACATCTCTTCCGCCCTGAGCCTTTCGCGCTCGAGGGCGACGCGCTTGATCCGCTGCTTCATGTCCGAGCGGACCAGGAACTGGGCGCCGAGCGTGAAGACCACCGCCGCGACCGAAACGGCGGCAAGGACGGCGATCAGGAAGTCGCGGCTGGTGACGAGGTTGATGAGGTGTTCCATGCCCGCCTCAGTATTCGAAAATGACCATGCGGCGCATGACGAACACGCCCATTGCCAGCATCAGCCCGGCAATGCCGAGCCAGAGTTGGCCGGTCGTGGTCTGGACCAGCGGCAGCAAATAAGTGGGGCTGGTCAGCGACACCAGGAGCGAAACGACGAAGGGCAGCGAGCCGATGATGCCGGCCGAAGCCTTGGCCTCGGACGACATCGCCGCGATCTTGAGCTTCAGCGCCTTGCGGTTGCGCAGCACGCGCGCGAGGTTGCCGAGCGCTTCGGAGAGATTGCCACCGGCCTGCTGCTGCACGGTGATGACGACGATGAAGAAGTTCACCTCCGGCACCGGCACGCGGTCAAGGAGGACCGTCACGGCCTCGCCCATCGACTTGCCCACCGCCTGCTGGTCGAGGACACGGCCGAACTCCGATTTTACCGGCTCCTTGGCCTCCTTGGAGACCAGGCGGATTGAATCGTTGAGCGGCAGGCCCGATTTCACGCCGCGCACGATCGCCTCGACCGCGTTGGGCAGTTCGTCAAGGAACTTGTTCTGGTACTGCTTGCGCCTGCGGGAAAGATACCAGCGCGGTAGCACATAGCCCGCGGCACCGCCGAAGATCACGGCGTAGTAGATCGGCACCTGGACCACGAAGACGATCACGGCAACGATGGCGCCGAAGATCACCTGGTTCCGGATAAAATCACGCCCCTTTATCTTCATGCCGGCCTGGAAGATCAGCGACTGCAGCGACACACGCTTTCTGGCGGCGAGCGCATCGGTCTGCTGCTTGAGCGCCGCCTGCACGTTCTTGCGGCGCGCGTCGCGGTCGCGGAGGGCGCTGTTCTCGCGGCGGTTGGCCTGAATGTCGCCTTGTAGCGCGCGCTTGCGCTTCTCGGCCCGGTTCGAGCCCAGCGCCGAGGGCACCAGGGCAAAGCCCGCAGCACCGATCGCGATGACGGCCAGCAATACGTAGATTAGTGGCGACATGGCTGCCTCATGACTGGAGCAACTCGCTCTGCTCGACGTTGGACCGCTCGAGCGCTTCGATCAGGTTGCGCTCCTCGTTGAAGTAGCGGGCGCGCTCGGCAAAATGCGGCTTGGTGATGCCGGTGGAGCGATGCCGGCCCACCAGCATGGAGTTCTGGTCCTCGCCGACGATGTCGTAGAGGAAGATATCCTGGGTGACGATGACCTCGCCCTCCATGCCCAGGACCTCGGAAATGTGGGTGATGCGGCGGGAGCCATCGCGCAGGCGGGCCGCCTGGACGATCACGTCGATGGAGGACGTGATCATTTCACGGATGGTCCGGCTGGGGAGTGAATAGCCACCCATGGTGATCATCGATTCGAGACGGGAGAGCGCCTCGCGCGGGCTGTTGGCGTGCAGCGTGCCCATCGAGCCATCATGGCCGGTGTTCATCGCCTGCAGCAGGTCGAATGCCTCGGGTCCGCGCACTTCGCCCACGATGATGCGCTCGGGACGCATACGCAGGCAGTTCTTGACCAGATCGCGCATGGTGATCTCGCCCTCGCCCTCGAGGTTGGGCGGACGGGTTTCGAGCCGGACCACGTGCGGCTGCTGCAATTGCAGTTCCGCCGAGTCCTCGCAGGTGATGACGCGCTCGTCCTTCTCGATGAAGGCGGTGAGGCAATTGAGCAGCGTCGTCTTGCCCGAGCCGGTACCGCCGGAGATAAGGATGTTGGCGCGCACCCGGCCGAGAATACGCAGCACCTCGGCGCCGTCCGGCGAGATCGAGCCGTACTTGACCAGCTGCTGCAGGGTCAGCTTGTCTTTCTTGAACTTTCGGATGGTGAGCGCTGCCCCATCGATCGCCAGCGGCGGGGCGATGACGTTGACGCGCGAGCCGTCAGGGAGGCGCGCGTCGCAGATCGGCGAGCTTTCGTCGACGCGGCGGCCGACCTGGCTGACGATGCGCTGGCAGACATTCATCAGATGGCTGTCGTCGCGGAAGCGCACATTGGTGAGCTTCACGCGGCCGCCGACTTCGATGTAGCACTTCTGCGAGCCGTTCACCATGATATCGGCGATGTCGTCGCGGGCGAGCAGCGGCTCCAGCGGCCCGTAGCCGAGCACGTCGTTGCAGATGTCCTCGAGCAGGTCTTCCTGCTCGGAAATCGACATGATGATCGATTTGAGGGCAATGATCTCGGCGACGATGTCGCGGATTTCCTCGCGCGCGGCGACCTGATCCATGGTCGCCAGCTGGCTCAGGTCGATCGAGTCGATGAGGGCATTGAAGATGGCGGACTTGGTCTGGTGGTATTCCTTGTCGCGCGCGATCGCCTCGGGCGTGCGCACGTCGACGACCTCGTCGCTGCGGCCCTTGAGCCCGCCGGATTCCGGAATTGGCCGCGGCGGGGCCGCTACCGGCATGGGGGCAACCGGGATCGGCCGGGGAGCTTCGGCCAATCCGGGGGTATTGCCGCCGAAACTTGTGCGTTTGCCAAACATGGTCCGACTACCGTTTCAGGGTCACGCCCGCTTCCGCTTCCTGAACAGTTCGGGAAGCTTCAGATTTACCGATTTGGTGCCGAGTTCGGGCACGCTGCGTCCGGTCACTTGCAGCGCGACGGCGCGATAGATGTCGTTGATGCGGTTGTTGGCGGCGATCTCGGCGATCATCTGGCCGTTATTGGCGGCGGTGCCGAAAATGGCCGCGTCGAACGGAATCTGGCCCAGCAGCCGGCACTCGATCGAGGAGGCGAATTCGTTGGCGCTGATCTCCGGCCGGCGCGGCACGCCGAGCTTGTTGATGACCAGCAGCGGCGCGGTTTCGCTCGGCCGCAGCGCCTTGATGGTGTCGGCAAGGTTCTTGGCGTTGCGCAGATTGGCCAGGTCCGGCTCGGCGACTATGACGATCTCGTCGATGGTCCCGAGCGTATAGCGAATCCAGGCATCCCAGGCGTGCGGGATATCGAGGATGACGACCGGCGTCGTCCGCTGGCTGAGCTCGATCACCTGCTCGAAGTCGCGCTCGCCGTGATCGTAGGTCTGCTCGAGCGAAACCGGCGCGGTCAGCAGGTTGATGTGATTGGCCGCCTTCGACATGAGCCGGTCGAGCATGACCTGGTCCATTTTCTGGCTGGCATTGACCGCATCGGCGAGGCCGTGCGGCGGATCCTGGTTGAAATTGAGCCCGGCGGTGCCGAAGGCGAGGTCCATGTCGAGGATAAGCACGTCCTGCCGCAGGTTCTGGGAAACCGCCCAGGCGACATTGTGCGCCACGGTCGAGCCACCGGCGCCACCCTTGGCGGAGACGAAACCGATCGTGCGCCCAATCGGGGCGGCGCCTTCCCCGGCAAACAGCTCGGTGATCGCGGTGACGATCGTCTGGGCGCTCGCGGGCAGTACGATGTATTCGGAAACGCCAGAGCGGATGAGCTCGCGGTAAAGCACGACATCATTGGCGTGGCCGAGCACGATGAGCCGCGTGGTGGCGTCGCAGACCTCGGCTAGGCGCGCGAGCGCGTTCGGGATCTCGGCCGGCGGCAGGCTCGTCTCAACGAGGATCAGATTGGGGGTGGGGTTGGCCTTGTAGGTTTCGATGGCGCCGTCGAGGCCGCCATTGTGCGTCGTGAGGGCAACCTTGGACATCCGGCGGTCATGGATGGCGGATTCGACCAGCTGCGCCGTCTGCGAATGTTCACAGAACGCCTGAATGGTGATGCGCGGAATCAGGCGCGCACCGGCGGCGATCTCGGCCGCCTCGTCGGTGCCCCCGGAATCCCTGCTGAGAAAACTCATTACACCACTCCATCTCACCCGGCTTCCGAGCACCGCTATTGTCGGCCCGTTACGGTAAAATCATCGCTAACCGGCGTTGTCGGCTTTGAAGCGAACCCGGCGATTGGCCGAAAAGCCCGCCGCTTTCATTCCAGCGCAAAGCCGATCGATCCGTTGTAGGGGCCCGGGGGGGCTTTCGGAGTGCCCACGCCATAGAGCTTTTGCATGTGGCCGAGAAAATTGGCCTCCGCATCGCCGGCGGCAACTACGCCTTCGGTGGGCAGGGTCGGCGGGGCGCCGGGGCTCACGAGGTAGGGCGTAACGAGGATCACCAGTTCGGTCTGCTGGCGGATGAAGTCGCGCGAGCGGAACAGGGCGCCCAGGATCGGGATATTGCTGATTCCCGGCAGGGCGTTGATCTGCTGGCGCTCCTCCTCCTGGAAGAGACCGGCGATCGACAGTGTCGAGCCGGGCGGCAATTGCACCGCGGTCTTTGCCTCGCGATTCTTGGTCGCTGGAATGGTGAGACCGCCCACGGTGACCGAGCCATCGGTGGTGGGTTCGGAGACGGAGCTGTCCACCAGGATGCCGATGATCCCATCCGACATGACCGTCGGGGTGAACTTCAGGTCGACGCCGAACTGCTTGAAGGTATAGGCGACGTTGCCGTACTGGTCGATCGAGGACGGTATCGGGAATTCGCCGCCGGCGTTGAACTCGGCCGGCTGGCCCGAAAGCGCCGTCAGGGTCGGCTCGTCCAGCGTCCGGCTCAGGCCACGCTGCTCGAGCGCCCGGAGCGTTGCTTGCAGCGAAAGGCCCGGCACATCCAACCCGGCGGAAACGGTATTCGTGCTGACGATGTTGGAGGCGCCGCCCAGTGACGGACTGTTGACGATGCCGGTCGTCAGGGCCCCCACGTTCATGCTGCCGGTGAGGTCGATGCCGAGCTGCTTGACGGCCTGGCGCGACACTTCCGCAACCGTGACCTTGAGCGCGACCTGCTGCGGGCCGGAAATGTTGATGATGTTGGCGACGTTGGCGGGACCGCCGGCATATTGCGCGGCAATGGTGGTGGCCTTGGCGACATCGTCCTGCGAGATCGCGGTGCCCGAAAGCACGATATTGTTGCCAAAGCCCTGTACGTTAATGTTCGAGCCCGGCAGCAGGCGCGCGAGCGCGGTGCTCAGCGTCGAGTCGTCGCGCACGACCGAAACCTCGAGCGCCGCGATCTGGGCGCCGCGAGCGTCGAGGAAGACGATGTTGGTGTCGCCGATCCCCATGCCCTGGAGGATGGCGCGGCGCTTGGAGCGCATGGTCGCCGCCGCGATCGTAGGCTGGGAGACGATGACTTCCCTGGCGTCGGCCGGCAAATCGACAATCATCGATTTGTTGAGGCTGAGCGAAAGGCTGCGGACGCTGCCGAATGCCGCGCGAGTGATGGCCAAATGCGTCACGTCGCCGGCATCGGCCGGCACGATGCAGCACGTGCAGGCCAGAAGGGCGGCGACAATAACGCGGCCCAGTGCATGGCGAAGGCTGGCGGGCTGGTGCTTGTGGCGAGGCGAAGGATGGATCGTCATCGGGCTGACCTCGCGATCTACTGTGCGGACACGGGCGGCGTCACCGGCGTCGCAGCCGCGGGCGTGGTGGTGGTGACGGTGGTGGTGACGGCGCCGCCTGGCCCGGTAACCGTATTGGTTATGGGAGCCGGGGGCGTGGGGATGGCGACCGGCGGCGCGACAGTGGGAAGCACCGGCGGGGGGACATAGGCCGCAGGGTTCACCTGCGCACTGCCCGGCTGCACATTGCTGGCGCGGCCGAAGCGGATGACCCTCACCGAGTCGTCGGTGTTGCGCACATCGGTCACGCCATTGCCTCCGGCAGCCTGTGCAAAATCGGCAACCGAGCGCAGGACCAGCGAGACCTTGCCCGACGCCGTCGCGTTGATCAGCGTATCGGCCTGGGTCGGCGTCAATTCGAGGGTGGCGATCGCCTCGGAGGTGAATATCTGTGACTTGGGATCGCTGGGATCGGGCGGCGCTCCGGTGGTGCCGGTCTGACCGAGCCGAGTACCGATCGCCAGCACCTTGACGTTATTCAGCAGCACGCGGGAACTGGGCTGGCCGGTTGAAGAATCGGTCACCACCACGTCGACGCGATCATTGGGGATGATGAAGCCGCCCGAACCCGATGCGGCCGAAATATCGATCGAGACCCCGCGCATGCCTGGGTCGAGCACCGCCGACATATAGCCCTGATCGGTGTGGACGAGCTTGGCGTCGAGGATCGGCTCGCCCGGGAAAATCTCGAACCGCGCCACCGTGCCCGTGATCTTGGCCGGCGCGTCGGGGGTCTTGGCGACCGTGATATATTCGGGACGGACGGCGCTTTCGGGCCAGGGCTGCCATTCGACGTCTCCGGCCGCGAGGCGCTGGCCGACGCCGATTGCCTGCTTGGCGACCAGGACCTGGGTTGCCGGCTTTTGCTCCGGCGCCATGATCTGCTGGACGACCGGTGCGGGCGGAGCGCTGCCGCGAGTGGCCAGAAACGCAGCCAGGCCGCCCGCCACGAGCGCGACCAACAGCAACAGCATTCGCGCCGGTCTCATCGACAGATACTCCACAACGCCATCAGGGCTGAAAACACGCCCGGTTCGCTTCCCCCGATGATGCGCGGCAAAGCCTCAAAGTTTGGTTAATCGAAGCTTTTCGGGCAGGGTTAACGGAATCCTGTTGGGGTTTCAGCCGGGAACTTGGTGACGAAACCAAGCCCAATCCTCGGCGTCATGCCGGCGGCGGCCAGTATCCAGCGCGCGCCGCGGCCGCCGGGTAAGTGGCTAGGCATCAAGATGGACCACGGCGTTCGCCGGGGTGACGTGCGTTTGGGGCCCGGCCCGGGTTCAAAAAGGCTTGTGCCCTAACCCACCAGTCGCTGGAAGACGGCGGTTTCCGAATAGGTCAGCAGTCCGGCGATGGCGAGCGCAATGCCATAGGGGATGCCGGTCTTGGCGTCATGCAGCCGGTCGATCCAGCTGATGCGGGCCAGCATGGCCGGCAGCGGCCAGCGCCGGACCATGAGGATGAGCAAGGTCATTGCGCCGCCAATGATGGCGGCATCGAGCAGATAGGGAAGCGTGAGGCCAAAACCGAGCCAGAACGCGGTGGCTGCGGCAAGCTTGGCATCGCCCCCACCGATCCAGCCCAGCGAGAAGAAGGCGAACGCGACGACCAGCACGAGGGCCGCGCAAGCGGCATGGAGGCCGAATTCGGCGAGCGGCATTCCGATACCCATCGCTACGGCGCAGAAGGCCGCAACCAGCAGCAGCACTACGCGGTTCGAGATCCGCATCGTCAACAGATCCGACGAGGCGGCAAAGGCCATCAGCAGCGGAAACAGCAGAAGAACGAACTTGCCCAGCATGGTTGTTCCCCCCATCGGCGGCCTGCCGCCCAAGCGACAGCCCGTTTCAGCACGACAGGCTTAACAAACAACAAAATCGGGGAGCATTGCCCCCCGATTTCAGGAAATCGCGATGCCGCCAGTATTAGCTGGCCGGGGCCATCGAAGTCAGATTGTTGCTGATCCTGGTGAACAGGTTCGACAGGTTGCCGCCGAGCGCGGTGGCGGCAGCAATGATGGCGACGGCGATCAGAGCGGCGATCAGGCCGTACTCGATCGCGGTGGCGCCGGATTCGTCATTCGCAAACTTGGCGATAAGCTTCATTCTCTACTCCTGGGTTACCCGGCATCGGGCGACTGCTCGCTCGACATTCGCTCACATCGAACTTGCGAGGAGACTATCCGGCAGTTGTTGAGAATGAATTAATCCACACCTTGGCGGCCGAAGGTAAACTCCGGCATCCACAAATTACGATGCGTCTCTTAGCAGTATAGTTTGCATTTTATCAAGTCCCCGATACGCGCAAACCCCTGACACCCTCGTTTGCCAATTGTTCACCATTGCGGAGCACATTCCGGCTGGTGTTGAGAGTACCCGGGTCCGCCATGCTTCGCCAGATTGGCTCAGTTTGCGTTGTCGCTGCCGCATTGGGCGTTGCCATTTTGCCGGCGCTTGCCGACGAGGCGAATGCGCCGATCACCGTAAAAGTGAACATGGCGCGCATACTGAGGATCAGCGCCCCGGCGGCGACGGTCGTGGTTGGCAATCCCGGCGTGGCGGACGTCACCATCCAGGACCCCAAGACCCTGGTGCTCACGGGCAAGAGCTACGGCCAGACCAACATGATCGTGCTCGATTCCAAGGGCAATCCGATCGCGGACACGCTGGTGGAGGTTATCCAGTCGCAGGCCGACCTCGTGACGATCTTCACCGCCGGACAGCGCAGCACCATCGCTTGCGCGCCCAGCTGCAACCCGGTGGTGATGCTCGGCGACGATCCTAGCTACACGAACCAGCTGACCTCATCGATGGGGCTGGTCCAGGGGATCGCCCAATAGGGCATGATCCGGCCGCCCTGAACCAAGCCAAAACAACCCCACCCTTGATCCCTCCCCTCAAGGGGGAGGGAGACGATGTTTCACCGCCCGGATCAGGCTCCAGAGCACGCTCCAGCTAGCCATTTGCCCGCCGTTAACCAAATCGGCCGGTGCCTGCAATTGGCGGCCCCGCGTCAACGGCGAATTAGGCAAGAACGGCTAGGCTGAGCCTGCTTGCTGCCAGCCCCGAGGGCCATGTCGATTCACTTATTCCGGACCACGCTCAGCGCATCGCCTTTGGGCCGCTTTCTCGGGGACGAAGGGGCCGCGACGGCGGTCGAATTCGGCATCCTGGCGCTGCCGTTCTTCACGTTGATCGGGGCGATCCTGCAGACGGCGATGATCTTTCTCGCCTCGCAGATCCTCGACGGCGCCGTCCAGGACAGCAGCCGGCTCATCCGCACCGGGCAGGCGCAGAGCACGTTGAACTACAACGCCGCTTCCTATCAAGCCGCCATCTGTAGCCGGCTGTTCGGGATTTTTGACTGCGGCCCCAGCTCCGCCCGCCTGCTGGTCACGGTGCAGGTGGTGACGAACTTTGCCTCGGCCAGCGCCCCCACCTCCCCGCTCGATCCCATCGACCCGTCCAAATGGACCATTTCGCCAGCCTACAACCCCGGCACGGGGTCGCAGGTGGTGAAGGTCACCGCCTATTATAAATGGCCGGTGGTGGTAAACCTTCCGGGCCTTAACCTCGCAACCAGCTCCGATGGGACCCGCCTGCTGACGGCGGTGCGCGTGTTCGAGAACGAGCCTTTTACATGAGCAGGTGCGGCGACACTGCCCGCAGCCTGCCGAGGCTTCTGCGCCGCTTCGGCCGCGCCCGCGACGGCGCGGCCGCGGTGGAATTCGCGCTGATCATGCCGATGCTGCTGGTTCTTTATCTGGGCTCGATCGAGGTAACCCAGCTCATCAGCGCCGATCAGCGGGTGACAACGGTTGCGGCAACCATAGGGGACCTGGTCGCGCGGGCTAACGGGGAAATCGACAGCGGCCCGCTCAACGATTATTTCGCCGCCGCCCAGTCGATCATGCAGCCCTACGCCAGCACAGGCCTGACGCAGGTCATCACCGTCCTTTCGGTGAACAACACCACCGGCGTTAACCAGGTCCTCTGGAGCCAGCCGTTTAATGGCGGCACCGCTCGTATCAAGGGTCAAGCCTTTCCGGCCAACGCCACGTTGAGCGCGATGACCGGCATCAGCCAGGGCACCTCCACAGCAACGAGCTATATCGTGGTCGCGGAGGCAACCTATCCTTACCAGCCGTTGCTGAACCTGTTCTTCAAGAGCCCATTCACGCTGTATCACCAGACCTTCTACCTGCCACGCTATGCTTCCGAGATTTGCTACAATGTGGCGCCGCCCTGCTGACCGGAAGGTGATCGCGCGCAGCGCTTGCGCGAGCCTGGCCAGCGTGGCATAGCCCCTTGGAGCGTTTCGAGGAAAAGTGGCCATCACTTTCCGGGTTCGGAAACGCGGCAAGACAAAGACTTGGAATGTTTAGCGTTTCCTTGAAACGATGAACGGCTCTAGTCCCCTCCAGCGGCAGGAATCTCCCGATGACCGAAACGCTCGTGCCCGTCTTCGACCTTGGTGGCGTGTTCGTGGACTGGAACCCGATGTACCTGTTCCGCAAGCTCTTCGAGACTGAGGACGAGGCGCAATGGTTCCACGAAAACGTCTGCACCCTCGACTGGAACCTCGAATTTGACGCCGGCGACATCTATGCCGAGGGCGTCGCGCGGCTGATCACCCGCTTTCCCAAATACTGGCGCGAGATCAAGGCCTATGACGAACGCTGGAAGGAAACCTTCAACGGCTTCATCGAAGGCACCATCGCCATCCACGACGAGCTGATCGCCGCCGACCTGCCGACCTTCGCCATCACCAACTTCTCGTGGGAGAAGTGGATGACCTGCCTCGGCGAGTGGCCCTTCCTCGAAAAGTTCGACGGCATCGTGGTTTCCGGCCTCGAACGCTTCGTCAAACCCGATCCGCGCATCTTCCGCGTGTTCTGCGAACGCTACAGCCTGGCGCCGAACAGCTGCGTCTTCATCGACGACAACGAGGCCAATGTCGTCTCCGCCCGCAAGTTCGGCATGGCCGCGATCCATTTCACCTCGCCGGCTGCCCTCCGAGCCGAACTCATCAGCTACGGGCTGCCGCTCAAGGCATAGAGCTCGCCCGGCCTGTCCTGTAAGTTCCGGGACCGAGCCTATTCGCAACCTCATCCTGAGCTTGTCGAAGGACGAGGTTGCTACGCTCAGCTTGGGACCCGTGGTTCGACAAGCTCACCACGAGGGCGGGGGATGCGGCACCGCGTGCGCCTCGTGAAAAAAATCCTACTTCGTGCCGTACATTCGGTCGCCGGCGTCGCCCAGCCCCGGCACGATATAGCCGAGTTCGTTGAGATGGCTGTCGATGGCCGCGGTGAAAACCGGCACGTCCGGATGTGCCGACGTAAACTTGGCGATCCCCTCGGGCGCGGCGAGCAGGCACAGGAAGCGCAGATTATTGGCGCCGCGCTCTTTCAGCCGCTCGATGGCCGCGATTGAGGAATTGGCCGTCGCCAGCATCGGGTCGACGACGATGATGAGGCGATTTTCGAGCTCGGACGGCGCCTTGAAATAATATTCGACCGGCTGCAAGGTTTCGTGGTCGCGATAGATGCCGATATGGGCGACGCGGGCCGCCGGCACCAGGTCGAGCATGCCGTCGAGCAGCCCGTTGCCAGCGCGCAGGATCGAGGCGAAGACCAGCTTCTTGCCCTTGATCGAAGGCGCTTCCATTTCGGTGAGCGGCGTTTCGATCGGGATCATCTGCAGTTCGAGATCGCGCGTCACCTCATAGCACATCAGGTGCGCGATTTCGCGCAGCAGCCGCCGAAAGCTCGCCGTCGAAGTCTCCTTGCTCCGCATGATGGTCAGCTTGTGCTGGATCAGCGGATGCTCGAGGACGGTCACATTGGCCATGCTGCGCAAGCCTCCGGTTATCGATTAGAGAAAACTTTGCCCATGCGGGCCGGCGGCGAGCCCGAGCCAGCGGGCAGCGCTTTCGCCAATATCGGCGAAGGTCCGGCGAATGCCAATCTCTCCTTTCGATAGGCTTGGGGAAAAACAAAGGATCGGCACCTGTTCGCGCGTGTGATCAGTGCCGCGCCAGGTGGGATCGTTGCCATGATCGGCGGTGAGGACGAGCAAATCGTCATGGCGCAGCCTGGCGATCAGCTCCGGCAGCCGTGCATCGAAGGCCTCGAGCGCCGCCGCGTAGCCGGGAACATTGCGGCGGTGGCCGAACTCTTGGTCGAAATCGACGAAATTGGCGAAGACCAGTGCGCCGTCCGCCGCCATTTCCATGGCGTCCAGGGTTGCGTCGAACAGCTTCATGTTGCCGGTCGCCTTGAGCTTGTGGGTGACGCCGCGGGCCGCATAGATGTCCGAAATCTTGCCGATGGCGAAAACCTGCCGTCCGGCCTCGTTGGCGCGATCGAGCAGCGTCGGCTCGGGCGGGGGAATGGCGAAATCGCGGCGGTTGCCGGTTCTCGCGAAGGTCTTGGCGGTCTCGCCAACGAACGGGCGAGCGATGACGCGGCCGATCATCAGCGGCGCGGTAAGCCCGAAGGCGATTTCGCAGACCCGGTAGAGACGCTCGAGGCCGAAATGGCTCTCATGCGCGGCGATCTGGAAGACGCTGTCGACGGAGGTGTAACAGATCGGCCTGCCGGTGCGGACGCTCTCCTCGCCCAGCTCTTCGAGGATGGTGGTGCCGGAAGCATGCTTGTCGCCCAGAATGCCCGGCAGCCCTGCCCGCTCAACCAATTCGGCGACCAGTTCGGGCGGAAACGCCGGCTCGGCCGGGGGAAAATAGCCCCAGGCGAACGGCACCGGCACGCCGGCGATCTCCCAGTGGCCGGACGGGGTGTCCTTGCCCTTGCTGACCTCGCGGCCGACGCCCCAGCGTCCGCCCAGGGCATTGGCCGTAAGGCCCGGCGCGAGTTGGCCCGAGGCCAAAAGCCCCGAGGCCCCGAGGCCTAGCGCATCGAGATGGGGCAGATGCAGCGGCCCGGAGCGCAGGCCCGCGGCATCGGCGCGGCCATCGGCACAGGTTTCGGCGATGTGGAGGAGCGTGTTGGCCCCCGCATCGCCATACTCGGCCGCGTCAGGAGCGCCTCCGATGCCAAAACTATCGAGGACGCAAAGGATTACGCGCGGCATCAAAAACCTTCCGGCAGCAAACGATCGACAATCAAGGGCGTTGCGGGGCACCCAGGCCCGAGCCCGTAGGCGACGCGCAGGCGGGTGGCGCCATGCTCGGCCTCGGCCTCGTTGCGGGCGTGGACGCGGCCGAGCGGCGTGCCGGGGCGGACGCTGGTTCCCAGCGGGACAAGCTGGTCGAAGCCGACGCGGTGATCGATTGCTTCACCCGGCCGGGTCCGGCCGCCGCCCAGCGCCACCACGGTCATGCCGAGCCCGCGCAGGTCGATGGCTGCGACCACCCCTTCGCTTTCCGCCACCACATCGCGGACGACGGAAGCCGCCGGGAGGTGGCGTTCCATGCGTTCCACGATATCGGTCGGCCCGCCCAGCGCAGCGGCCATCCGGCCGAAGCGCTCGGCGGCGTGGCCATTATCAAGCGTTGCCAAAAGCTTTGCCCGGGCCGCAGCCATGTCCGGCGCTTCTCCCGCCAAAACCAGCAAGGTTTCGCCGAGCGACAAGGTGACCTCGAGCAGCCGCGGATCCCGACAACGGCCGGTGAGAAAATCAATGGCGTTTCGTATTTCCACGGCGTTGCCGGCCGCGGTGGCGAGGGGCTGGTTCATGTCGGTGATCAATGCGGCCGTTCGGACCCCGGCGCCATTGGCGACCGAAGTCAGTGCCTCGGCCAATTCGCGCGCTTGCTCAAAATCCTGCAGGAAAGCGCCATTGCCGGTTTTCACGTCGAGCACCAGCGTATCGAGCCCGGCCGCGAGTTTTTTGGAAAGAATGGAGGCGACGATCAGCGACAGGTTTTCAACCGTCGCGGTGACGTCGCGGATGCCATAGAGCACGCCATCGGCCGGCGCGAGGTCGGCAGTTTGGCCGATGATGGCGCAGCCCACGTCCGCGACCGTCTGCCGAAACAGCTCGCGATCCGGCAAGGTCTGGTAGCCGGGGATCGACTCCAGCTTATCGAGCGTGCCGCCGGAATGGCCGAGGCCGCGGCCCGAAATCATCGGCACGAAGCAGCCGCAGGCGGCCAGCATCGGCGCCAGCATCAGCGAGACGTTGTCGCCGATCCCCCCGGTTGAATGCTTGTCGACGACTGCGCCCTCAAGATGCGACCAATCGAGCACCGTGCCTGAATCGCGCATGGCCAAGGTCAACGCTACCCGCTCTTCGGGCGTCATGCCGTTGAAATAGACAGCCATCGCAAACGCGCCGACCTGCGCCGGCGCCACGCTGCCATCTGTCATCCCGGCGACGAAATGGCGAATATCCTCGCCCGCCAGCGGCAGGCCATCGCGCTTTTGGCGGATGATTTCCTGGGGGAGGAAGGTCATGGCTGCGTACCCCGCCCGGAAAGCGGCAGCCGGCGAACGCGTATGCGGCTTGGCCCCACGCTCATTACAACACCGTCTTGCAATTCGCGCTCCAGCTGCCGCAATGCGGCTATTACTCTTTGTGCGAGGTTTGGGCCAAAGCGGTCGCCCCGCCGGAGTTGTACCACACTTGGACCGCTCGTTCCGGTGGTTGCAAGAATTGCGCTGAAATCCAAGTCGCGAGTGAGAACGATTGCCGCGAAGGCCATGATATCGCGATCCTTTGCAAAGCTATCGCCGATCATCGACCAGTGAACGGTCTCAATTCCAGAGGCGCCGAGGGTTTCGGCCCACTTCGGCGACATGTTCATCTCGACGAGCACCTTCATTAATCGGTCCGGTCTATCTCCCGCTCCTCGGCCAACCAGGCGCCGTAACGAACGGCTTGCAGGATGTCCTCGCGCCCAAGATAAGGAAAATCGTCCAAGATCTCGTCGATCGTGGCACCTGACCCGATTTCACCCAGGATCATGCCCACGGTCACCCGCATGCCGCGAATGCAGGGCTTGCCACCCATGACTTCGGGATTGTGGGTAATACGGTCGAGGGTCATTCGAATCTCCTTCGGGCGCCAACGGGGTCACGCCCCGTATGGAATCCAAACGTTCTTCACCTGTGTGGCCCGGGCGAGGAAGTACGGGCCGTCGAACTTTTCCGCATCCGCGAGGTCGTAGGCGAGGCCACGGGTGGTCCAGGTTTGCTTGAGGTTGCCGGTCGAGGCTTTTTCTACCATCGCCGAGGTCTCGGCGGAGCCGCAGCACCAGAGGCCGTCGACGCCGTCGTGCTCGGCCAGCGTCTTGGCGAGAGTGCTTGCCGCGCCGGTGACGATGTTGAGCACGCCGGCCGGCACGTCCGAGGTTTCCAGCACCTGATAGAGGTCCGTTGCCGACAGCGGATGCGGCTCGGAGGGGATTAGCACCACGGTGTTGCCCATGGCGAGCGCCGGCGCGAGGAGTGCGACCGAGCCCAGCAGAGGCAGCTCGGCCGGGGCGATGATTCCCAAAACGCCGAGCGGCTCGACCATGGCGGCGGCGACGGCGCGGGTGGGCGGATTGTGCACGGCGCCATCATATTTGTCGGCCCAGCCAGCAAAGCTGAACAGGCGTTCGATCGACTGGGCGACCTCTGCTTCCGCCGCGGCGGCGCTGACGCCGGTCTGCGCCCTCAGCCGCTCGGCGAATTCATTGCGCCGATAATCGAGGTTTTCGGCGAGGAAATACAGCACCTGCGCCCGGTTGTGCGCGGCGGTCGTGCCCCAGCCCAGCGCGTTGCGGGCCGCCTCGACGGCGTTGCGGATATCCTTGCGGTTGCCCTCGCCGACCTCGCCAATGGACTGCCCGTCGGGGCCAAGGACCGGCCGCGAATAGCCGCTATCCGGTCGCGCCTGCTTGCCGCCGACATACATTTTTGCCGTCTGGTCGATGGGTGAGGCATCGAGTGGATTTGGCGCCTTGTCGGGCTTGGCCGGCTTTTCCGCCGCGGCCGGCTTGAGCGCCTTTTCCCAGGCCGGCTTCAGATAGGCGGCCATGCCCTCCTTGCCGCCCTCGCGGCCAAAGCCGGACTCGCGATAGCCGCCAAAACCGACGGCGGCGTCGAACTGGTTAGTGCCGTTGATCCACACCACCCCGGCCCGGAGCTTTGGGGCGATATCGAGCGCCAGGTTGACGTTTTCCGTCCACAGCGTCGCGGCGAGGCCGTAGCGGCTGTTATTGGCCAGCGCCACCGCCTCCTCGGGCGTACGAAAGCTCATTTCCACCAGCACCGGGCCAAAAATCTCTTCAGTGGCAACGGTATTGGCCGGGGAGATGTCGGTGATCAGCGCCGGGCGCAGGAAGCAGCCGCTCGCGGGCAGGTCGATATCGGGCTCATAGAGCACGCCGCCCTCGGCCACGCCCTTTTTCACCAGCTCCTGCACGCGCGCCACCTGCACCGGCGCGACCAGCGCGCCGATGTCGATGGCCTTGTCGAGCGGATCGCCGACCCGGAGTGTCGCCATGCGCTTTTTCAGCTTTTGGAGAAATCTCTCCTCGATCGATTCCTGCACGAGGAGCCGCGAGCCGGCGCAGCACACCTGCCCCTGGTTGAACCAGATGGCATCGACCAGCCCCTCGATGGCGCTGTCAAGATCAGCGTCTTCGAACACCAGATAGGGCGATTTTCCGCCCAACTCGAGGCTCAGCCCCTTGCCGGAGCCGGCGGTGGCAGCGCGGATGGCCTTGCCCACTTCGGTCGAGCCGGTGAAGGCGATCTTGTCGATGCCGGGATGGTGAACAATGGCCTCCCCGGTCGCGCCGTCCCCGGTGACGATGTTGACGACACCCTTCGGCAGGCCGACGCGTTCGCAGATTTCGGCGAACAGCAATGCCGTCAGCGAGGTGAATTCGGCCGGCTTCAGCACCACGGTGTTGCCGGCGGCCAGCGCCGGGGCGATCTTCCAGCTGAGCATCAGCAGCGGAAAATTCCACGGGATGATCTGGCCGCAGACGCCATAGGGCACCATGCCGGGAAAGCTGCGGGAGAGCTGCTGCGCCCAGCCGGCGTGGTGATAAAAATGTCGGGCGACCAGCGGGATATCGATGTCGCGGCTCTCGCGGACCGGCTTGCCGTTGTCGAGGGTTTCGAGCACCGCAAACAGGCGCGAATGCTTCTGGATGGCGCGGGCGAGGGCATAAAGGTGTTTTGCTCGTTCGTAGCCGGAGAGCGTCGACCACCCGGGAAATGCCGCGCGCGCCCCCGCAACCGCCTTGTCGACGTCGGCGGAAGTGCCCTGAGTCAGTTCGGCAAGCACCTCGCCGTTGGCCGGGTTGGTGGAGGCGAATGCCTCCTCCCCCGGCTCAGTCCACGCGCCGCCGATGAAGTGGCCGAACTTGCGCTCGTGGCTTGCGAGCCAGGCCAGCGCCGGCGCGGCGCTTTCGGGGGCGGGACCGTATTCCAGCGTCTCGAAAATTTCGGCGATCCTGTTCATTCCGTTCTCCACGGACCTCGGGCCCGGACCTCTTCCTTCGACAAGCTCAAGATGAGGTCCGAAGGGGAAACCTCGCGTGAGCCCTCATGGTGAGCTTGTCGAACCACGAGGGCGGGGGCAGTCACACCATCGGCTGCCGATAATCGGCGGCGTAGCGGCCGGTAAGGTTGTGCTCGAGCTGCCGCTCGATATCGGTCAACAAGGAGCTGGCGCCGAAGCGGAAGAGGTGCGGGGTCAACCAGCGCGTCCCCAGTTCCTCCTTCATCAGCGCCATGTAGTCGAGCGCCGTCTTGGCCGAGGAAATGCCGCCTGCCGGCTTATAGCCGATCTCGATGCCGGTCTCCTCGTGGTACCAGCGGATCATGCGGATCATGGCCAGCGACACCGGTAGCGTCGCGTTGACCTTTTCCTTGCCGGTCGAGGTTTTGATGAAATCCGCGCCGGCCAGCATGCAGACCAGCGAGGCCTTTGCTACATTGGTCAGCGTCGCCAGTTCGCCAGTGCCCAGAATGGTCTTGAGATGGGCCTCGCCGCAGGCCTTTCGGAACGCCTTCACCCGATCGTAGAGGCCCTGCCAGTCGCCGCGCAAAACCATGCCGCGCTCGATGACGATGTCGATCTCGCGCGCCCCGGCGGCGACCGAAGCCTCGATTTCCATCAGCCGCGTTTCAAGCGGCGCAAGGCCATGGGGGAAGGCGGTCGAGACGGCCGCGACCGGAATGTCTGTCCCCTTCAGCGCCTCGACCGCCGTTGCAACGAAGGCGTGGTAGACGCAAACCGCGCCGGGTTCGATCTTCAGGCCCTCGGCCCCCAGCCCCGCCAAGATGTCGGCGCGCACCGGGTGTCGGGCCTTGGCGCAGAGCCGCTCGACGCGGCCGGGCGTGTCGTCGCTGTTGAGCGTCGTCAGGTCAATGAGAGTGATCGCCTTCAGCAGCCAGGCGGCCTGCCAATCCTGCTTGACCGTTCGCCGGCCGCCGATGGTTGCCGCGCGCCGCTCCAGCGCCGAGCGGTTCATCCGCACCCGCTCCACCCAATCGAGATCGAGCGGAAAACCGGGGTTCCTCACCGCATGCGCTTCGGCGGTGCGGTGATCCACAACTCTCAGGTTCATGAGAAACCTCCTCAGGGCGCGGGATATGCTACGCCCATTTTACGCCCCTGGCGGGCGTTTGTGCAGTAGATGTCAGAACCCGGCTGGCGCCAGTCAGCGGCCCAGGAATTCCGGCCCGAAGGAGTATGGCAGCAATTCGCCAAGGGTCGTTTCGAGCGGGGTGCCCTCGACGCCGAGGCAAATCACCGGCGTATCGAGATCGGCGAATTCGCGGATGCGCTGGCGGCAGCCGCCACAGGGCGTCACCGGCGTTTTGCCCGGACCGGTGACGAAGATCCGGGTGATGCGCTTGCCGCCGCCAGCGATCATGGCCGCAATCGCCGAGGCCTCGGCGCAATTGCCCTGCGGATAGGCGGCGTTCTCGACATTGCAGCCGGCATAAATGTTGCCGTCGTCGGCGAGGATCGCCGCGCCGACCGCAAATTTCGAATACGGGACGTGCGCCCGGGGCCGTACGCGTTCGGCCGCCTCGAACAGCGCCTGATCGGTCGGGGTCACATCAACGCTCCTTGGTATAGGGCACGCCGCCGGCCTTGGGCCCGGTGGCCTTGCCGATGAAGCCGGCCAGCAGAATGACTGTCAAAATATAGGGCAGCGCCTGGATGAACTGCACGGGGACCGTTCCGATGAGCGGCAGCGGCACACCCTGCAAGCGAATCTGCAACGCATCGAGGAAGCCGAACAGCAGGGTGGCGAACATCGCCGGCACCGGCCGCCATTTGGCAAAAATCAACGCGGCGAGCGCGATATAGCCGGCACCGGCCGTCATGTTGTTGACGAAGCCGGCGCCCTGCGCGATCGAGAAATAAGATCCGGCAATACCGCAAAGAAAGCCGGTGATGACCAGCGCCTGATAGCGCAGCCGCACGACCGAAATGCCGGCAGTATCCACCGCCTTGGGATTTTCGCCCACGGCGCGGAGCCTGAGGCCGAAACGGGTGCGGTAGAGCACCCAATAGGTGATCGGCACGGCGATGAAGGCGATATAAACCAAGAGGTTGTGCCCAGAGATCAGCACCGAATAGAGCGGGCCGATGATCGGCACCCCCGCGACCTTGTCGGCAAACGGCCAGATGATGCTCTGGAAGCGCCCGCTCGGCGGCGGGGGCGGCGTGCGGCCGCCCTGCTGGAACCAGGCGAGGCCGAGCACGGCGGTGAGGCCCTGCGCCAGAAAGTTGATGGCGACGCCCGAAATGATCTGGTTGCCCTTGAGCGTGATCGAGGCAATGCCGTGGATCATCGCCATGCCGATCGAAACAAGGATGCCGGCGAGCAGCCCCAGCCACATATTGCCCGTCACCGCCGCTATCGCCGCGGCCCCGAACGCGGCCGCGAGCATCTTGCCTTCGAGGCCGATGTCGAAAATGCCGGAACGCTCGGAAAACAGGCCCGCAAGGCATGCGAGCAGCAGCGGGGTGCTCAGGCGGAGCGTTGCCGCCAGCAGCGAGACGATGTCGCCAAACCCCATCTCAGCCCTCGGTGCCGACGGTTTCGCGGGCGACGGCTTCGGCTTTCTGCCCTGGCCAATAGAGCATGAAGGCTGTCTGCAGCCCCGGGCGCAGCAAGCCCTCCATGGCGCCGGTGAAGAGGATCACCAGTGCCTGGATGACGACGATCATGTCGCGGGTGATGGCTGGCATCTCGAATTGCAGCTCGAGCCCACCCTGGTAGAGCGCGCCGAAAAGGATGGCGGCAAGCGCGATGCCGACGGGATGGTTGCGCCCCATCAGCGCCACGGCGATGCCGACAAAGCCATAGCCCGAGGTATAGTCGAGCACGATGCGGCTCTGGTCGCCCAGCACCTCGTTCACCGCCATCATCCCCGCCAACCCGCCCGAGATCAGCATGACGATCACGATGAGCTTGCTGTTGGAGATGCCGGCATAGCGCGA
>DATJHO010000102.1:0-42741 GCA_035493835.1 Devosiaceae bacterium | reverse complement strand
GCTGGTCGCCTGGTGGGACAATTTCCGCACCAAGTGGCCCACCCCGCAGACGCCGGAGCAGTGGCGCTTCTACCGCATGTGGCAGTATTACCTTCTCTGCTGCGCCGGCGGTTTCCGCGCCCGAGCCATCCAAGTCTGGCAGTTCGTGCTCTCGACCAAGGGCGTCCCCGAGGGCTATGTGACGCAACGCTAAGGCGAGCAAGCTCTCATGGTGAGCTTCTCAAACCACGAGGGCGGCCAACCCGCAGACTTTGTCCCATCGTCTCCCTCGCCCTTGCGGGGCGGGAGTGTCTTTAGAAGCGCAGCGTTGGCGATGGGGAGCACCCTGGCCCGGCTGCCGGTACTGCGGCACGGCTCCTTGGGGGACGGCAGACTCTTGCCCGACTCCGCAAAAAGGACCAAAACTCTCGGACCATTACCGCGGCTTAATGATCGTGCGGTACGACGCCGACCGGGATACGTCGCAGGGGCCTGAATGCCGACTCTCATCCGCCTCATCTTCGCCCTGCTGTTCTTGGGCTGCCTCGTCTTCGCGGGCCTCTTCGCCCTGACGATCTACGTCAAGCCGGGAGAAAAGGAGATCACCGTCCGGATTCCGCAGCGCGACCTGGTGCTGACGCCGGTGGTTCCCAGGCCGGCGGCGCCGGTCACCGCCGCGGCAACCCTGCAGCAGCCGGACGATCCCAATGCACGGGTGGTGAATACGCCGGAATGAGCGGCTCGTCGGACCATCTGGTGGACGCCTTCCTCGAGATGATGAGCGCCGAGCGCGGCGCCGCCAAAAACACCATCGAGGCCTATCGGCGCGACCTCTCCGATTATCTGCGGTTTTTGGCCGCCCGCGGGTCCTCGCCGCAGACGGCGCAGCGCGACGAGGTGGTTGCCTACCTCGAATTGCTGAGCGCGGAGCTTTCCGCCGCAAGTAGCGCCAGGCGGCTCTCGGCACTCCGGCAATTCCATCGCTTTCTTTGTGCCGACAATCTTCGCGCCGACGATCCCACCCGCATCGTCGCCAGCCCCAAGGCGCGCCGGCCCCTCCCTAAAGTGCTGTCGGTTGCCGAAGTCGACCGAATGCTGACGCTGGCCGAGGAGGAGGCGAACACCCCCGCGAGCGATGGCAAGGAAGCATCAGCGCTGCGGCTCTATGTGTTGCTGGAACTGCTCTATGCCACAGGCCTGCGCGTCTCCGAACTGGTGGGGCTCAAGCGCTCGGCGGTGATGCGGGACGCAAGTTTTCTTACTGTCATCGGCAAGGGCCAAAAGGAACGCGTCGTGCCGGTCAACGATCGGGCGCGCGATGCCGTAAAAGCCTATGTGGCAACGTTGCCGCCTGGGCCCTGGCTCTTTCCCGCCGCCGGCGAATCCGGACATCTCACCCGGCAGGTTTTCGGCCGCGAGCTCAAGGGGCTGGCCGCCCGCGCCGGGATCGGGGCGGCGCGCATTGCCCCGCACGTGCTGCGGCACGCCTTCGCCAGCCATCTGCTGGCGGGCGGGGCGGATTTGCGCGTCGTGCAGACGCTGCTCGGCCATGCCGATATCTCGACGACCCAGATCTACACGCATGTGCTCGACGAAAAGCTGAGGACGCTGGTCGAGACGCATCACCCGCTGGCGGACGAGGACTAGCCGGATGATCCGCAAGGTGCTGCTCGGCTGTGCCGTCGTCACCGCAATTCCGGTCCTCGTGGCCGCCGGCTTCGGCCTTGCCGTCCTGCGCTATGCGACGATGTCCGACGATGGGCCGGCCGACGCTGCAATCGTCCTCGGGGCGGCGGTGCGGACCACCGGGCCGTCGCCCGTCTATGTAGAGCGCATCGAGCACGCCATTGCGCTCTACAAGGCCGGTGCGGTCAAATACATCATCATGACCGGCGGCAAGGGGCTGGGCGAGCGCGTTACCGAAGCGTCGGCCGGGCGCGACCGGGCGGTGGCCGAAGGCGTGCCGGCGGCGGCGATCCTGACTGAAACGCGCTCGCGCGACACCCGGCAGAACATCGACAACGTAAAACCCATCATTGCCGAGCACGGCCTTGGCAAGGTGCTGATCGTTTCCGATCCGCTGCACATGATGCGAGCGATGCAGATCGCCGCCGATGCCGGGCTCGACGCCGCGCCCTCGCCGACCCCGACGACGCGCTTCCGCACCGTCTTCAGCCAGGTGCCGATGCTGGTCAAGGAGACGTATTTTAATCTGGAGTATCGGCTGTTCGGGCGTTGAGGGGCCGTGAGGGCCGGGGAGGGGGGCCTTGGGGTGCGATGACTGTAGAGGCCTCCCTTGACTTGTCGCTGTCACATCGCCAATTTCCGGCCAACTTTGACCTAACAGGGGCGCTCGATATTGGCGCCTTAACAACCCGGGACGGGGATGCAGACTTATCTCGATTTTGAAAAGCCGGTGGCCGAGCTCGAAGGCAAGATCGCCGAGCTGAAGTCGCTTTCCTCCACCGACCAGGCGGTCTCGATCGACGAAGAGGTCAATCGGCTGTCGGCGCGGGCCGAGGAAGCGCTGGCCGAGATCTACAAGAAGTTGACGCCCTGGCAGAAGACGCAGGTGGCGCGCCATCCGCAGCGGCCGCATTTTTCCGACTACGTGAAGGGCCTGCTCACCGAATGGACGCCGCTCGCCGGTGATCGCAAGTTCGGCGAGGATGCCGCTTTGCTCGCCGGCTTCGGCCGCTTCAACGGCCAGTCCGTCGCCATTCTCGGCCAGGAAAAGGGCCACAACACCGAAACCCGGCTGAAGCACAATTTCGGCATGGCCAACCCCGAGGGCTACCGCAAGGCGGTCCGCGTCATGGACATGGCCGATCGCTTCAACATTCCGGTGATCTCGTTCGTCGATACCTCCGGGGCCTATCCCGGCATCGAGGCCGAGGAGCGCGGGCAGGCGGAAGCGATCGCCCGCTCGACGGAAAAATGCCTCGAGCTCGGCGTGCCCAACCTTGCCGTCATCATCGGCGAAGGGGGCTCGGGCGGCGCTATCGCCATTGCAACCGCCAACCGGGTGTTGATGCTCGAGCACGCGATCTATGCGGTCGCCTCCCCCGAAGCCTCCGCCTCGATCCTCTGGAAGGACGCGGCCAAGGCACAGGACGCGGCCACCAACATGAAGATCACGGCGCAGGACCTCTTCGGCTTCGGCGTCATCGACGCGATCATTGCCGAACCGGTCGGCGGCGCCCACCGGCATCCGGATGTGGTGATGGCCTCGACCCGCACCGCTATCGAGGAGTTTCTTGCGAGCTTTGCCGGCAACAAGGGGCGCCTCGAGATCCGCGAGCAACGCCGCGAGAAGTTCTTGGCGATCGGGTCGGCGTTGGCCTGAACGTTTGGCCGGCGGCTGCATCTGCGGCCCACCCCTCATCCGGCGCTCCGCGCCACCTTCTCCCGCAAGGGGAGAAGGAAGAGCGAGGCCGCGACGGCCACTCAGTGCTGCCATTTTCGCCCCACGTCATTCCCGCGCAGGCGGGAATTGACGGGGGATCGATGGGGCACGGCTGCTTCACAAGGAGCCCTCTCCCTTGGGGGAGAGGGTTGGGTGAGGGGCCTCGCCACGAGCACCGCAGCCCACCCCGAAAAGCCGCCGTTAGCATTGCATTTACCTTAAATGCTCAGGGCCCGCTAACCATCGTGGCTGTAAGCTCCAACGACCTCATCTTTACGTCAGCGTCATGCAGTCGCTCTTCCAGAAACTCGCGCTTCTACTCTCCCTGCTCACCATGACGCTGGGGCTCGCCGCCTGCGGCGGGTTCGGGCTTGGCACAGAAACCGATGCCAAGGCCAATGCCCCGCTCTCGGGAGATCTGATCAGCAAGATCCGCGATATCGGCTCGAGCCCCGGCGCGGCCATGATGATCCGCATCTTCAAGCAGGATTCAACGCTGGAAGTCTGGAAGCAGACCAGCAGCGGCCCCTACAAGCTCCTGACCAGCTACCAGATCTGCTCGTGGTCGGGCGGGCTGGGGCCAAAAGTGGTCGAAGGCGACCGGCAATCGCCCGAGGGGTTTTACGACATCACCCCGGGGCTGATGAATCCCTATTCGAACTACTACCTCGCCTTCAACACCGGCTTTCCCAACAAGTTCGACCGCGCCTATGGCCGCACCGGCTCGAACCTGATGATCCATGGCGATTGCTCGTCGTCCGGCTGCTACGCCATGACCGACAAGGAGATCGGTGACATCTTTGCGCTGATGCGGGAAAGCTTTGCCGGCGGCAACCGGGTGGTGCAGCTCGAGATCTTCCCGTTCCGCATGACGCCGGAAAACCTCGCCAAGCAGGCGGGCAGCCCGAACCTGCCGTTTTGGCAGAACATCAAGACCGGCTATGACAGTTTCGAGCTGACCAAGAAGCCACCCAGCTGGGACGTCTGCGACAAGAAATATGTCTTCAATTCGACCGGCCCCGGCGGCCAGCCGCTCGATGCCACCGCCGTCTGCCCGGCGCTCACCACCGATCCGGCGCTGAAAGCCGAGCTTGCCGGAAAGGCCGCCGCGGACGCTGCCGCCATGCGAACCGCCCTCGCCTCCGGCACCAATGCTGCGATGCAACCGGCGGCCCCCACCTCGCTGATGGGCTCGATCCTCCAGCGGATCTAGGCGGCTGCCACCGCGTTGAAGGAAGCCCTCAGGTGAGCTTGTCGAACCACGAGGGCGGCCTGCACGAGACCTCGTCCTTCGACAGGCTCAGGATGAGGTCTCGCCTCCCTCCTCGCAAGGGGGAGGGATGCGATGTTGCATGGCCAGAGCCACAAGCGCAGCCTCATGAAAAAAAAGGCCGCCGGGAAGGCGGCCTTTTCATTTCACACGCGCCCGACGCTCAATACGCCCCGTGGCAATGCTTGAATTTCTTGCCCGAGCCGCAGGGGCAGGGGGCGTTGCGGGGGACGCCGACCAGCAGCTTCGGGTCGATCGGGGCAAGTGCCGGATTGGCGGCCGCGCCCGGGCCGGCGAAGGAAGGCGAGGGGCCGCCCGCGAGGGCGCCCAGGACGCCGCCGCTCGCTTCGGCAAAGGCTGAGCCCCGGGGGCCCGCGCCGAGCACGTTGCCAAAATTGTCCGGCACCTCGTTCTCGCCCGAAATCGGGTTGAGGTGGATCTCGCTCAACGCCAGCGGCGGCTGAGGCTCGGGGCGGCGGAACTGCACGTCGACATGGCTCAGCTGCTGCGTCACCGTCTCGCGGAGGTCGGCGAGCAGCTTCTGGAACAGCTCATAGGCTTCCTGCTTGTATTCGTTCAGCGGGTCGCGCTGCGCCATGCCGCGCCAGCCCACCACTTTCGACAGATGGTCGAGCGTCACCAGGTGCTCGCGCCAGAGGCTGTCGATCGATTGCAGCAGGATAGACTTTTCGATCGAGCGCATCACCGTCGGGTTGGGCTGGCCGGCTTCCTCGAAGCGCCGCAGCAGATCGGCCTCGCGCGTCTCGGCGGTTTCGTCGGCCGCCGCCATCAGGCGCTCACGCACCTGCTCGACATCGATGCCCTCTTCCTGCGCCCATTCCTGGGCGGGAATATCGACATTGAGCGTCGTCTTGGCCGCGGTCTGGAGCTGCTCGGTGTCCCACTGCTCCGGATAGGCGCGCTCGGGGATTACCTTGGCCACCAGCGCTTCCACCATGTCGTGGCGCATGCCGATGATGGCGTCGGAAACGTTGTCGTCGTCCATCAGTTCGAGACGCTGTTCGAAGATCACCTTGCGCTGATCGTTCATCACGTCGTCGTATTTGAGGATGTTTTTGCGGATGTCGAAGTTGCGCGCCTCGACCTTGGCCTGGGCCCGCTCGATGGCCTTGGTCACCCAAGGATGGGTGATGGATTCGCCCTCGGCCAGCCCGAGCTTGGAGAGCATGGAATCCATGCTCTCCACCGGAAAGATCCGCATCAGGTCGTCCTGCAGAGACAGGAAGAAGGCGGAATGGCCGGGGTCGCCCTGGCGGCCGGAACGACCGCGCAGCTGGTTGTCGATGCGGCGGCTCTCGTGCCGCTCGGTGCCGATGACCATGAGGCCGCCGGCCTGGATGGCGATCTGCTTGTCGCGCTCGATGGTTGCCTTGATCTCCGCGGTCTTGGCCGCCAGCGCCTCGCCCTCGAGCCCCGCCGCTTCGTCGGCGACGCGCATTTCGAGGTTGCCGCCGAGCTGGATGTCGGTGCCGCGACCGGCCATGTTGGTGGCGATGGTGATGGCGCCGGGCCGGCCGGCCTGGGCGATGATGTGCGATTCCTGCTCGTGGTAGCGGGCGTTCAGCACGCTCATCTCGCCGATATTGCGCTTGCGCAGCAGCTCGGCGAGCATTTCGGATTTTTCGATCGAGGTCGTGCCCACCAGCACCGGTTGGCCGCGCTTGTGGCAGTCGATGATCACGGTGGTGATGGCGTCGAACTTTTCCGCCGCGGTGCGGAAGATCGCGTCCTCGTCGTCCGAGCGGGCGACCGGCCTGTTGGTCGGCACGGTGATGACGTCGAGATTATAGATGTCGCCGAATTCCTCGGCTTCCGTCGCCGCCGTGCCGGTCATGCCGGCGAGCTTCTTGTAGAGGCGGAAATAGTTCTGGAAGGTGATCGAGGCGAGCGTCTGGTTCTCGGCCTGGATCTTGACGTGTTCCTTGGCCTCCAGCGCCTGGTGCAGGCCTTCCGAATAGCGCCGGCCCGGCATCATGCGGCCGGTGAACTCGTCGATGATCACCACCTCGTCATTGCGGACGATGTAGTCCTTGTCGCGGCTGAAGAGCTTGTGGGCCCGGAGCGCCGAATTGAGGTGGTGAACGAGTGAGACGTTTTCGATGTCGTAGAGCGAACCGGTCTCGAGTACGCCGTCGGCGGTGAGCCGCGCCTCCAGCTTTTCGATGCCCTGATCGGTATAGGTCGCCGCCCGTTGCTTCAGGTCGACCTCGAAATCGCCCTCCTCGATGATCGCCATGACGGTGTCGATCGTCTGATAGAGCGCCGAGTGGTCGTCGGACGGGCCGGAAATGATGAGCGGGGTGCGCGCTTCGTCGACGAGGATCGAGTCCACTTCGTCGACGATCGCATACGGATGACCGCGCTGCACCATCTGGTCGCGCGAATACTTCATGTTGTCGCGCAGGTAGTCGAAGCCGAATTCGTTGTTGGTGCCATAGGTGATGTCGGCGGCGTAGGCGGCTTTGCGCTGGTCGTCGTCCAGGTCGTGGATGATCACCCCGATCGTAAGGCCGAGGAAGCGGTAGAGCTGTCCCATCCATTCGCTATCGCGCTTGGCGAGGTAGTCATTGACGGTAACGACATGGACGCCCTCGCCGGTCAGCGCATTGAGATAGACCGCGAGCGTTGCCACCAGCGTCTTGCCTTCGCCGGTTCGCATCTCGGCGATGGCGCGGTCGTTGAGCACCATGCCGCCGATCAGCTGTACGTCGAAATGCCGCATGCCCAGGGCGCGCTTGCTGCCTTCGCGCACCACGGCAAAAGCGGGTACCAAGAGGTCGTCCAGCGACGTGCCGTTCTTGTAAGCCTGCCGGAACTCTTCGGTCTTGGCCCGAAGCTGGTCGTCGGTAAGCTTGGCGAATTCCGGCTCGAGCGCGTTGATCGCATCGACTCTGGATTGAAAGCGCTTTACGCGCCGATCATTGGCGGAACCGAAGATCCGCTTGGCGATCGCAGCAACGACCATTGCTCGTGTCCTTATTTTAGGGCGGGCGCGCGGATAATATCATTCCTCGGGCAACCGGCAGAACAGGGCCGGGCGGCGCTTACCACACCCTCCTCTTATGGCTGGCAAAGCATGTAAGAGCGGGGCTTTGTCTTGTCAACGCCACCAAAATCGGCCAAACCATCGGCCCGACGCGTCCGGGGGACCCGCGCCTCTCAAGGAGATCTGAAGATGACTGAACGCTACAAGTCACCCATGCGCTCGCGCGCGATCCAGCTGGGCGGCGCTCTCGCCCTTGGAGCGGTGCTCCTGGCAGGTGCTCCTCTCGCCGCGTTTGCTCAGGATGCGACCGCCGCCGCCGGCGCAGCGGCCGCCCCCGCCGCTCCCAAGCCGACGGACGTGCTCGCCAAGGTGGGCAACGAGACCATCACCGGCGCCGACCTCAATTACGCGGCCGAGGATCTTGGCCAGCAGCTGCAGAGCGTGCCGCCGCAGGATCGCGAGGCGTTCCTCGTCAGCGTCTTGATCGACATGAAGATCATGGGGCAGGCCGCCCGCACCGCCAAGCTCGACCAGACCGACGACTACAAGGCGCGCCTTGCCTATCTCGAGGACCGGGCGCTTCGCCGGGCCTATTTCGAACAGAATATCGTTCCCGCCGTGACGCCCGATGCGGTCAAGGCGGCCTACGACGCCTATGTAAAGGCCTTCAAGCCGCAGGACGAGGTGCATGCGCGCCATATCCTGGTCGCCACCCAGGCCGAAGCGCAGGATATCGAAAAGCAGCTCGCCGGTGGCGCCAAGTTCGAGGATCTGGCCAAGGCCAAGTCGACCGATACCGGCAGCGCGGCCAATGGCGGCGATCTCGGCTTCTTCCAGAAGGGCCAGATGGTGAAGCCGTTCGAGGACGCTGCCTTCTCGCTCAATGTGGGCCAGGTGTCGCAGCCGATCCAGACGCAGTATGGCTGGCACATCATCCGCGTCGATGAGAAGCGCAAGACCCAGCCGATCCCGATGGCGCAGCTCGCCCAGCAACTGCAGCAGCAAGTGCTGTTCAAGAAGTTCGACGACGCCGTCGCCAACCTCAAGAAGACCACGCCCGTGAGCGTGCCCGATCCGACCCTTGCGGCGGCGGTGAAGGCGCAGAGCGAAGCCAATGCCCAGGCGGCGGCGCAGGGCCAGGGACAGCCGGGGCAGTAATGGCTGCCCTCCTTTCGCCGCTGGCGCCCAAGAGCTATCCCGAACTGCCGGCCGTCGCGGGCGTACGCTTTGCGACGGCGGAGGCCGGGATAAAGTACAAGGGCCGCACCGACGTGCTGCTCGCAACCTTCGATCCCGGCACGGCAGTTGCTGGCGTTTTGACGCGCTCGCTCTGCCCATCGGCGGCGGTTGATTTTTGCCGTGCGAACCTGCCCGGCGGCAGCGCGCGGGCGCTGCTGGTCAACTCCGGCAACGCCAATGCCTTCACTGGCGTCCGTGGCAAGGCCGCGGTTTCGATGTCGGCCGATATCGTGGCCCACGCGGTTGGCTGCGCCGAGGGCGAGATCTTTCTCGCCTCCACCGGGGTGATCGGCGAGCCGCTCGATGCGCAAAAGTTCGCCGGGGTCTCCGCCGAAATGGCTGGGCGGCTCAAGGATGGCCCCTGGCTCGACGCCGCCAAGGCGATCATGACCACCGACACCTTCCCCAAGGTCGCAACCGCGACCGTCGAGTTCCACGGGCACAAGGTGGTAATCTCCGGCATCGCCAAGGGCTCGGGCATGATCGCGCCCGACATGGCGACCATGCTCTCCTTCGTCTTCACCGACATGCCGATCGCGGCCCCGATCCTGCAGGGTCTGCTGCAGCCGCTGATCGCCAAGAGCTTCAACGCCGTCACCGTCGATAGCGACACCTCGACTTCCGACACGTGCCTCGTCTTTGCCACCGGCAAGGCCGAGGGCGTGGCGCCGGTGACCGAGGCCAACGATCCGCGGCTCGAAGCGTTCGCGCAGGCGCTCGGCGATGTGCTCCACGAGCTTGCCTTGCTGGTGGTGCGCGATGGCGAGGGCGCGACCAAGTTCGTGACGGTGACGGTCGAGGGCGCGACGAGCGACAGAAGCGCCTTCCGCATCGCCCAGTCGATCGCCAATTCGCCGCTGGTCAAGACCGCGATCGCCGGCGAGGATGCCAATTGGGGCCGCGTGGTCATGGCCGTCGGCAAGGCGGGTGAGCCCGCTGATCGCGACCGCCTGTCGATCGCCTTCGGCGACATCACCGTCGCCGAGAACGGCGAGCGCGCCGGCAATTACAGCGAAGCCGACGCCAGCGCCTATATGAAGCAGCAGGAGCTCGAAATCCGGGTCGGCATCGGCCTCGGCGATGGCGCCGCCACCGTCTATACCTGCGACCTGACGCACGGCTATATCGACATCAACGGCAGTTATCGGAGCTGAGAGGCGGCCTGAACGAGAGCATGATCCGGCTGAGTTGACGGAGTTCGCCGGATGCTCGAGGCGCCGCAATCGCGGCGTCAGGCGCGCCCTCGCCACATCGTCATCCCCGGGCTTGCCCCGGGGACCCATGAGGCTTCTCCCACTAGCTCGGGTGGACTTGGCGAGGCATCATGGGGGGGCGGGTCAAGCCCGGCCATGACGAGGACGCGCGGTAAGTGCTTCAACTAGGCGTCAGAGCCGGAGCATGTTTTAGGCCCCCCATAGCCCTCATGGTGAGCTTGTCGAACCACGAGGGCGGGTCCAGAACGCGGCGGAAAGGTGAGAAAATGAGCGAGCCCCTGACCATCCAGCGCCTCGAAGCCGCAACCCTCACCGCTTGGCCGGCGATCACCACGGCCATGGACGGCACGTGGCTGGCGAGGCTGGCCCGCGGCTACACCAAGCGCTCCAACTCGATCCAATGCCTCGACCCGGCCGATGATTCCGATGCGGCCGCGCGGTTGGAACGGCTTGCCGATCTCTACCCGCTCAACTCGCTCGACCCGATTTTTCGCGTAACGCCCTTGGCCGGGCCGGGGGTGATCGCGGCGCTCGATGCGGATGGCTGGGAACCGTTCGAGGAATCGCGCGTGCTCGCGATGCCGCTGGCCGGCGAATTTGAAGAAGCCGGCCCGGTCAAGGTTTACGACAACACCGACCAGGCCTGGATCGATATTTTTGGCGAACTCAGCGGCGCCAGCCGGCGTTCGCTCGAAATTTTGGCGCAGCTTGTCGGCCTCATCGCCTGCCGCCATGCCGGCGTGCTGGCGCTCGATGCAACGGGCGAGCCGGTCGCGGCGGCGCTTGCGGTCAATGCCTCGGGTATCGGCGTCTACCTCAACGTGGTGACGCGGACCGACAGGCGCGGCAAGGGTTTTGGCCGCACCGCCATGCAGGCAGCGCTCAACTGGACCAGGCAGGTGGGCGCAACCCACGCCGCCATCCAGGTGCTGAGCGACAACGCCCCGGCGATCAATCTCTACAGTTCGCTCGGCTTTGAGGAGGCCTACCGCTATCACTACCGCCAACCCCGATAATCCCGCAAAACCGCTGCTGCTGGTCGTCGCCTGCGCGCTCGTCGATGCCGATCGGCGGGTGCTGATCGCGCAACGCACGGAGGGCAAGGCGATGGCCGGGCTCTGGGAATTCCCCGGCGGCAAGCTTGAGCCCGGCGAAACCCCGGAGGCGGCCCTGATTCGCGAGCTTCAGGAAGAGTTAGGCATCGAAACGAAAGAAGCGTGCCTCGCGCCGCTCTCCTTCGTAAGCCACGCTTACGAAAATTTTCACCTTGTGATGCCACTTTATGTCTGCCGCAAATGGCAGGGCGCCCCGGCGCCGAGGGAACATCAGGCGCTCAAGTGGGTGCGCCCCACCGCGCTCCGGGACTATCCCATGCCGGCCGCGGACGAACCGCTGATCGCCCCCTTGTGCGATTTGCTTTAGTGACGGGAGGGGACCGATGGGGGAGAAATTGCACGCTTACTTGCGCGACGAGAACGGCGCGACCGCTATCGAATATGGGCTCATCGTCGGCCTGATCGCGCTCGTCATCGTCACCAGCGTGACCTTGCTCGGCAACAATGTGCAGGGCCTTTTCAACTACGTCACGAACTCGGTCACCCCGATCTGGCAAAACGCCAGCCGGTGATTTTTTGACGTTTTCCGGACCGGTGGGCGTGGCTTGCTTGCCGTGTACGGTTTTTTCACAGGTCTCGACCTGCCCCGGACGTCATTCCGGCGTCCGCCGGGATGACGCCTGTGTGAGTTGCACGGCCGCGCCACGAATTCCCCTCCCCGTTGCGGGGAGGGTGGCGGTAGCCGGGTGGGGGTTGTTTTGCCCGTCCGGCGATGGCTCGTTCAATGCCGGGACTTATCCCCCAGAACCTGCCGCAGGCTGACTTCGGCGCTGCCCGGTTTTAGCGGCTGTTGCTGGCTCTCATGCGCCGCCCAGCCGCTCATCCAGATGATTTCGAGGCTTGCCCGCACCCTTCCATCGGGATCGCCGGCGATTGCCTCATAGGCGGCGGAGGCCGCCACGATCAGCCCCTTGGTCGCCGGCGCCGTCGGGCGCTCCGCCAAGGGGTTCGAAGCCCCCAGCGCCTTTAATTCCTGCATCAGCGCCAGCGGCGAGCGATAGCGCACCGTGTGGGTTTCGACATCGGTCACCGGCAGTTTCAAACCGGCGCGCTGCAACAGGCCCCCCGCGTCCCCAAGCTGGATAAAGGGCGCCACCCGCGCCGTGGCCCCGCCGGAAAGCGCCGCATCCGCCTCGAGAAAGGCTTGGCGCAGTTCGGTGAGCGTCGCCCCGCCGAGCAGGGCCGCGAGCAGCAGGCCATCCGGCCGCAAATGCGCCCGCAGCCGGGCGAGAAAGCCGACGACGTCGTTGACGATCTGCGTATCAAAGATGGAAACGATGAGATCGTAGTCGGCAAACGGCAGCTCCAGCGCCTCGGCATCCACCAGCAGCGCGCCGTCCGTTGGCAGCACTGTCGCGGCACGGGTGAAGGCGAACGGACCATTGCCGCTCCGCCCCGCCTCGGGCAGCACCCGCGCATCGGGCGCCATGATCAGCGCCCGCTCGAACGTCCGCGTCACCGCCCCAAGCCGCTCGCCAAGGTCATCGAGCGCGAGACGGGTGACGAAATCATCGTGCCCGGGCGGCCGGCGCTCAAGGTGCCGGGCGATCAGGGCGCGGTCGAAGACTTTTGGCGGGCTTTGCATGTGGCTTACCCCTCATCCGGCGCTAACGCGCCACCTTCCTCCGCAAGGGGAGAAGGAAAAGTGTGTTGCACGGCCTTGCCACAGCTTCGCTCTCCCCTTGTGGGAGAAGGTGCCGGAAGGGCGGATGAGGGGGCGGCCAAAAGCACTGCGTTCATCACTGACTTCACTGCCATAAAACGCTAGACTTCGCTTATGGACAGTGGGGCGGTGCTTGTCAAAGCCGGCGGGGTGCTGGGGCGGTTGCCGCGGATGGTCGGGCGCGCCTTGCTCGATACGCTCTATCCTCCGCTCTGTCTCAATTGCGAGGCGGCGGTGGTCGATGCCGATGGGCTTTGCGCCACCTGCTTTGCAAAACTGCGCCCGATCACCGCCCCGCTTTGCCCGCGGCTCGGCATTCCCTTCCAGATTTCGCTCGGCCCGGATGCGCTTTCGGCCGAGGCCATCGCCGACCCGCCGCCCTTCGATCGCTCCCGTTCCGCGGTACTCTATAACGAGGTGGCGCGCACCATCGTCAGCCGGATGAAATATGGCGACCGGCCCGAGCTCGCCCGGTTCTGCGGCCGGCTGATGGCCGGGGCCGGCGGCGAGCTCTGGGCAGGCAAGCCGATCCTGCTGCCGGTGCCCCTCCATCCGCTGCGGCATATCGGCCGGCGCTACAACCAGTCGCTGGAGCTGGCGCGGGTCATCGGCCAGTTCACCGGCCTGGCCGTAGATCCCGAGCTGGTGCGACGTAAAAAACCGACCCGGCAGCAGGTGGGATTGAGCGCCGAGGCGCGCACCCGGAACGTCGCCGGCGCCTTCGCCGCGCACCCCGAATTACTGGCGCGCACAAAGGGGCGCCCGGTGGTGATCGTCGATGACGTCATCACCACGGGCTCCACCATCAACGCCGTGACCAAGGCCTTGCAGAAGGCGGGCGTCGGTGCGGTCGACGTCATCTCGTTTGCGCGCGTGGTGCCGGGGCACGAGGCCGAGATTGGCCTTGTAGCGGACGGTGGCCTCACCATATAAACCACGAGGGTTTGCCGGAGTTTTTTCATGCCGAAGGTAGAAATTTACACCACGCCCTGGTGTCCATATTGCAATGCCGCCAAATCGCTGCTGATTGAGAAAGGCGTCCTCTTCGAGGAAATCGATGCGGTTGATCCCGAAGTGCGCAGCGCCATGGTCGCGCGCGCCAATGGCCGCCGGACCGTGCCGCAGATCTTCATCGGCGAAACCCATGTGGGCGGCTATGACGACATGGCCGCGCTCGATCGGCACGGCGACCTCGATCCGCTGCTGCAGCACTGAACGATGACCTTACCGTTGCGTATCGCGGCGCTGCAGATGCGCTCGGGCACCGAGCCAGAGGCCAATCTTGCAGCGCTTGCGGAGCTTGTCGCTCGCGCCGTGGCTGAAGGCGCCACATACGTCCTTTCCCCCGAAGTGACGATCGCCTTCGCCGAAAACCGCGAAGGCCTGGCCCGCGTCGCTGGGCCTTACGAAAACAATACACCCCTTGCCCGCGTCTCCGAAATCGCCCGCCAGCACCGGGTGATGCTGCATCTGGGGTCGCTCGCCGTGGCGCTGCCCGATCGCCGCTTTGCCAATCGCAGTGTCTTGTTTTCACCCGCGGGCGAGGTGCTTGCGACTTATGACAAGATCCATCTCTTCGATGCCACCCTTCCCGGGCTGACCGCCTATCGCGAGAGCGCCACCTATAAGGGCGGCGATCAAGCCGTGGTGGTCCGCGCAGAAAACATCAGTCTCGGCCTTACCATCTGCTACGATTTGCGCTTTCCGGCCCTCTACCGGGCGCTCGCCGAGGCCGGGGCGGAACTGATCGCGGTGCCGGCGGCCTTCACGGTGCCGACGGGCCGGGCGCATTGGGAAATCCTGCTCCGGGCGCGGGCCATCGAAACCGGCTGCTACATCATTGCCGCGGCGCAGGGCGGCACCCACCAGAACGGCCGCTCCACCTTCGGGCATTCGATGATCATCGACCCATGGGGCGAAGTCATTGCCCGGAACGACGGCGATGAACCGGGAATAGTTCTCGCCGATATCGACCCCGCTAAAATCGCGGCGGCGCGCGAAAAGGTGCCGGCACTTGCCAATGCGCGACCATTTTCGCTAAGCGTTAAGGATAACCGCCCAGAATAGGGCGAGGGGAAGAAGAAGCCGTGATTCACTACGCGCTGGTTTGCGAGAACGAACATAAGTTCGAGGCATGGTTCCGCAATGCCGAAGCCTATGACGAGCAGCACAAGCGCGGCATCGTCACCTGTCCGATCTGCACCTCGGTTTCGGTCGAGAAGGCGTTGATGGCGCCGGCCGTGAGCCGCGCCAACAGCGAAAAAGTGTCGCTGTCGATCGGCCATCCCGAGCACGCCCGATTGCGCGAGGCCCTGCAGGCGCTTCGCAACAAGGTGACGAGCGAGGCCGACTATGTCGGCGACAAGTTTGCCGAGGAAGCGCGCAAGATTCACTTCAAGGATATCGAGGCGCGTGGCATCTATGGCGAGGCAACGCCCGACGAGGTGGCCTCGCTCGTGGAAGACGGCGTCGATTTCATGCCGCTGCCGAACCTGCCGGAAGAGCATAACTAGCGCCGGAAGCGCGCTAATGCCAGAAAGCCCAAGCGCAGGCATGGAGCTCGCTTTCTGCCATCTTGATGGCTGGGGCAGGGTTGGTATGGCCGAGCCGCAATTGTCAGTCCGCAGCGCCAAGGCGCGCGACCTCGCGCATCGGCTTGCCCCGCGTGAAAACCGCTCGATCGCCGACGTGGTCGAGCGCGCTCTCGAAGCCTAAGAGGTTCGCGAGGCGGGACGCGAGCCGGCCTCGGCATTCTACACCCGCATCGCCGCAACCTATGGCGCCGATATTGATCTTGATGCGGTAATCCGGGAAGATCGGCAGGTTCATTCCGGACCTGAATTTTGATCTTTCTCGACAGTAGACGGTGGCCGCCTTGCCACCGGAAATTCGAGCGACTTTGCGACGACGGGCCTGGATCTGATCTCGCCCTGGTCATCCTGAGTGTTTACTCAGGTTTGGTGACGTACCCGCTGAGCAGGAGAGTGCAGTGACTATCGATTACGGTGCGCCGCCCAAGACCGGATGGGCAAAGCTGGTCTGTGAACTGTTGGTCGACGACATCGAGGCCAGTCTATCCTTCTGGAAAGAGGCGCTCGGATTTGAAATCGCCTACCAGAGACCGGAACAGGGATTCGTCTATCTCGAGCGACCGGAAGGCGCACAGATCATGCTTTGCAAGCGCTCTGGAAATTGGGAGACGGCCGAGCTTCAACGCCCCTTTGGTCGCGGTGTAATGTTCCAGGTTTCGGTGGACAGCATTGCGCCCATCATGGAGGCCCTGGCGCGACTTGGCTGGCCATTGCACGCCGGCCCGCGTGAAGTCTGGCGGCGATGGGGCGACCGGGAAGGCGGAGGCCGTGAGATTTTTGTGCTCGATCCGAATGGATATCTTATTATGATCGCCCAAAATCTTGGCGAACGCCCTCTCGGCGCTAGCTGATTGCCTTCTGGCGTCGCCAAACCTGATCGGTGTTATTTTCGCCGCGCCTCAGGAAGATGCTGCCTGCATGACGCTGGTGCTTAAGCCCATTCCTCTCCCCATCGTCATTCCCGGGCTTGACCCGGTCAAGCCCGGCCATGACAGCGAAGGGGTGAAGCGCTTCTTGGAGCGGTGTCATGCTCCGCCGCAAGTTCGATCCGCGCGATACTCCTGATCGGACCGCCGCATTTCAGGGTCCCTGGCTCCGGCCCTCCGAACAGCGATCAGGCGATCGGCTTGCTTGGTATTGAACCGGACGGCACACTCACCATTTTGATGTGTGCCACCTGTTTCCAGCCCAAAATCCCAGGAGTTCGACATGCCGCAAGCCAACGCAGCCCAGGCGGGCCATTTTTCGATTGGGGGCGACCTCAAGGTCAACCGGCTCGGCTTTGGCGCCATGCGCATCACCGGCAAGGGCATCTGGGGGGCGCCGTCCGACCCGGCCGAATGCATTCGCACCCTGCAGCGCCTTCCCGATCTCGGCGTCGATTTCATTGACACCGCCGAGGCTTATGGGCCGTTCGTCAGCGAGGAACTGATCCGGGAAGCGCTCTATCCCTATTACGATGGGCTCGTCATCGCGACCAAGGCCGGTTTCCAGCGCACGGGGCCCGATCAGTGGGTCATGGACGGCCGCCCTGAGGTCCTGCGCAAGGGCATCGAGGGCAGCCTCGAGCGGCTCGGCCTCGAACAAATTCCGCTTTGGCAGTTGCACCGCATCGACCCGAAGGTGCCGCGCAAGGAGCAGTTCGAAGCCATCCGCGAGTTCCGCAAGGAAGGGCTGGTGAAGCATGTGGGGCTCAGCGAAGTGGGCGTTACCGACATCGAGGAGGCGCAGAACTATTTCCAGGTGGTGACGGTACAGAACCGCTACAGCCCCGCCGCCCGCGGCTTTGATGCCGTGCTGGAATATTGCGAGCTGCACACCATCGGCTTCATCCCCTGGGCGCCGCTCGGCTCCGGCAAACTGGCGGCGGGAGCCGCAACGCTTGAGGCGATCGCCGGAAAGTACAACGCCACCACCGGCCAGATCGCGCTGGCCTGGCTGCTGAAGCGCTCGCCGATAATGCTGCCGATCCCCGGCACGGGCAAGGTCGCGCATCTCGAAGAGAACGTCGCGGCCGCCGCGATCACGCTCAGCGACGAGGACGAAGAGGCGATTGCCAACAGCCGGCACTGACGGCCGGCGAAATTAAAGGCCGAGTTCGCTGTGCGAGCCGAGCCGGACCAGCATCAAGCGGTCGGGCTCGGCGTTCCGAGCGGCCGATCGGCAGCGAGCAGGCCGACTATCGCCTCCAGGTCGGACTGCAGAGTGGGCCCATGGCGGCCGGCCTACCCGCTTGAAGTCCCGCCGGAAGCGGGACGTGAACTCAATCGTCCGCATTCAGCGCGTCAAAGAGTTCAGGTAACCGAACCGACCTTGGTTGTCTCGCCGCGCCGGGCCGCCTTCATTGCCTCGATCGTCTCCGCATTTGGAATCAGGGGATCGAACGGAAGCACCTTGTCGTTGGCAATGCGGACCAACATCAGGCGCACGGCATCCGAGAGGGTCAGGCCCATTGCCCGCAGAACAGCGGATGCCTCCTGCTTTGTGCGCTCGTCAATGCGGGCGCGAACGACGCTCTCTGTAGCCATTTTTATCTCCTGTGGCCACAATGTAGCTACAGATCGCCCCTGCGTTCAACCCGCCACCTTCTCCGCCACCACCATGTAGTTCACGCCCATGTCGCCCGACAGCCGCCACTCGTCGGCCAGCGGATGGAAGACGACGCCCGTCTGGTCGACCATTTTCAGCCCATTGCGGGTCAGCAGCGCACGGATTTCTTCGGGGGTGAGAAATTTCTCATAGGTGTGGGTGCCGCGTGGCAGCCAGCGCAGCACGTATTCGGCGCCGAAGATGGCGAGCCCGAGCGCCCGCAGCGTGCGGTTGATGGTGGCGGTAAAAATCAGCCCGCCCGGCGCCACGAGCGCGGCGCAGCTCTTCATGTAGAGCGGCACGTTGTCGACGTGCTCCACCACTTCCATGTTGAGCACGATGTCGAATTTTTCGCCCGCCTCGGCCAGCGCTTCGGCGGTGATGACGCGATAGTCGATCGCAAGGCCGGATTGGCTGGCGTGAAGCTTTGCCACGGCGATGTTGCGCTCCGCCGCGTCCGCGCCCGTCACCGTTGCCCCCAGCCGCGCCAGGGGCTCGCTGAGCAGCCCGCCGCCGCAGCCGATATCGAGCACCCGCAAGCCCTCGAGCGGCCGGCGCTGGCTGCCGTCCCGGCCGAAATGGCCCAGCGCGCGCTCGCGGATATAGGCGAGCCGTACCGGGTTTAACTGGTGGATCGGCCTCAGCTTGCCCTTGGGGTCCCACCATTCCTCGGCCACGCGACCGAATTTTTCGACTTCCTCGGGATTGATCGTGGTTTGGCTCATGGCAGCTCTCATTTCAGGGCCGCTATTAGACCCGGTCCTTGCCCGTGGGTGCAAGGGGGCTCCGTTCGCCGGGCACCGTGGGTTTGGGGGGCGAGGATGGTCTCGTCTGCCGCCCTCGCGGTGCAGTGCCGTCTCCGGCGCAGAAGAACTTGCGCCTCGTTTTGAGGCATTCCAATCAGCAGCAAGAATTTTTTCTCCAGAACAGACTAATGAACCGCCTGATGTTCAGCATCGTACCGTAATTTGCCAATATTTTGTACTGTACATCTTTGCTAAGATTGCACAGGCTGCTATTCTTGGTCTTAATATCTATGCAGTAGGATTGGACCTGCAGAGGAGAATGCCCCATGCGTATTTTTCATTTTCCGCTCAATATCGCGCTAGCAATTGGTCTCTCTCTGAGCGTCGCGGCGCCGGCTGCTTATGCCCAAACCGCTTCAAGCATCACCTGCGGCGAGTTCGCGCAGATGTCGTCGGCGGCTCAGAACGCGGCGCTGAAGAGGGTTGCTAGCACGGTGCCGACGTCCAGTACGCCAAAGAGTGCCGGCGAACTGGTCGCTGCCTGCCAGGCCGTCTCCGCGGGGACGACCGTGAGAAGCGCCTGGATGCGTGCCCTGCCGCGCAATTCGCAGCAATAGGCTCGGGTACGGCGCCGACCCGCTGCCGCTATCCTCCTCATCAACGGGGGAGACTTCTGGCATCGCCTCGCCCATCGCCTCGCCGCGGATATGGGCGAGCGGTACAGGGTTTAACGGCGGATTGGCCCAAACCCAGTCATTCCCGCGCAGGCGGGAAGCTCTGTTGCAAGCGTGCTCGGCCTCATCAGTCGATCGCAGTGTATCAAGGTCTAGGCTTTCGGCTCCGAACCGTGAAACAGCTGCCATTTCCAGGCGCCGTTCCGCTCAACCAGCGCGCCGCTCAGCCGGTAGGGCAAGCGATTTTCCACACCGGACGATGCCAGGACAACGAGCCCTTCCGCGAAAAGCCAGGCGCCGTCCCGCGAGCGCTGGGAATCGACGGTGTGCCATTCCCACCATACGCTGCGCCCGGTTCTGAAAATGTCGCCGAACAGGGCGGCAATCTCCTGACGCCCGCGGGCAATTTCTCCCGGCTCCGAGCCGACGAGCAGCGCATCCGGCTCGAACTCGGCGGCAATGGCCGGGTCGGCGGCGCGCATCAGCCCCGACAGTCGCGCCAAAGCGCTCGCAACGATCTCGTCGCGGTCATTCATCCGCCACCCCCTGTTGATCCCCCGCCGGCTTTGTGGCACATCCCACGCCCCAGAACAAAGTGTTGGCCGCGCGACTCTATCTGCGGCGCATCGGGGAAGTCTCTTGGCCCGTATCGTAATGAAATTCGGCGGCACGTCCGTCGCCACTATCGAGCGAATCCGGCATGCGGCGCGGCATGTGAAGCGCGAAGTGGATGCCGGCCACGAGGTGGCCGTGGTCGTTTCGGCCATGTCGGGCAAGACCAACGAGCTGGTCGGCTGGGTCAACGACGCCAGTAAACTCCACGACGCCCGCGAATACGATGCCGTGGTCGCCTCGGGCGAGCAGGTGACGGCGGGGCTGATGGCGATCGTCTTGAGCGAAATGGGCATGTCCTCGCGCTCCTTCGCTGGCTGGCAGGTGCCGATCATGACCGACGACGCCCATGGGGCGGCGCGAATCATCGACATCCAGCCGGAAAACCTCGTCTCGCGCATGACGGACGGCATCGTGCCGGTGGTGACGGGCTTTCAGGGCATCTCCGCCAAGGGCCGGATCACCACGCTGGGCCGCGGCGGCTCGGATACGAGCGCGGTGGCGGTGGCGGCGGCGGTCAAGGCCGACCGCTGCGATATCTATACCGATGTCGACGGCGTCTATACGACCGATCCGCGCATCACCAGCAAGGCCCGCCGGATCAACCGGATCGCCTTCGAGGAAATGCTGGAAATGGCCTCGCTCGGGGCCAAGGTGCTGATGATCCGCTCGGTCGAATTGGCCATGGCGCAAAAGGTCAGGTTGGTCGTCCGCTCGACCTTCGATGATCCGGCGGCACCGCAAGTCTCCCCGGACGGAACGCCGGGCGTGCCGGGCACGCTCGTTTGCGATGAGGAAGAAATCATGGAAAAGCAGATCGTTTCGGGTGTCACGCTGGCGCGGAGCGAGGCCAAGATCACGCTGCGCGACGTCAAGGACAAGCCGGGCGTGGCGGCCGCCATCTTCGGGGCGCTGGCCGACGAGGCGATCGTGGTCGACATGATCGTGCAGAACATTTCGGATGACGGCTCGTTCACCGACATCACCTTCACGGTACCGGATGCCGAATACGACAAGGCCATCCGCACCCTGGAGGCTGCAGGCGATCGCTTCGAATATGCGCGCATCACCGGCAGCAAGGGCGGGGCGAAAGTCTCGGTCGTCGGCGTCGGCATGCGCTCGCATGCGGGCGTTGCTTCGTCCATGTTCAAGGCGCTGGCCGACAAGGGGATCAACATCCAGTTGATCACCACCTCCGAGATCAAGACCTCGGTGCTGATCGATGATCAATATGCCGAGCTTGCGGTCCGGGCCCTCCATACGTATTACGGACTCGACAAGCCGGACGCCTGACGCGCCGGCACCACGCCGGAACCGGGGCCTTGGCCAGTGACACCGGTCGTGCGTGCGATGCTGTCGAGATGAGGGGAGGCGGGCAATCCCGCCGCGGTGTTCATATGGCCACAGCGATCAGCGGACCTCGGGTGCTGCTTCGGCAATTGCGCGAAGTCATGGCCGAGCCTCTGGGCTCGCAGGACCGCCTCGACAAGATTGTCGACCTCATCGCCGATAACATGCACGCCGATGTCTGCTCGTTCTACGTGCTGCGCGACGATGGCGCGCTGGAGCTGTTTGCGACGCACGGCCTCAAGGCCGAATCGGTGCACCTGACGACGCTCCGGCTGGGCGAAGGCCTGGTGGGGCTGATTGCCGCAGCCGCCGAGCCGCTGAGCCTCGAAAATGCCCCGGAACACCCGGCCTTCGCCTATCGGCCGGAGACGGGCGAAGACCCGTTCCACTCCTTCCTCGGCGTGCCGGTGCTGCGCGCCGGCCAAACTTTGGGCGTGCTGGTCGTGCAAAACCGCGATCGGCGCGTCTATGGCGAGGACGAAACCGAGGCGATGCTGACCACGGCGACAATTTTGGCCGAAATGGTAGCCACTTCGGAATTTGACAGTCTGATCAAGCCGGGATCGGACATCGACCTCAGGCGGCCACGCATGTTCACCGGCGTCAGCTTCACCGACGGCATCGCGCTCGGGCAGGTGGTGCTCCACGATCCGCGCGTCGTCGTCAGCAATTTCATCGCCGAAGATACCGATGCCGAGATGAAGCGCCTCGCAGAGGCGATCCGCACCATGCGCGTCTCGATCGACGACATGCTCGAGCATGGCGACATGCAGCCTTCCTCCGATCACCGCGAGATCCTCGAGAGCTATCGCATGTTCGCCCATGATCGCGGTTGGGTCGACCGGCTCAACGAGGCGGTGCGCAACGGGCTGACGGCGGAGGCCGCCGTCGAGCGGGTGCAGAACGATACCCGCGCCCGCATGCAGCGCCAGACCGACCCCTATCTCCGCGACCGGCTGCACGATCTCGACGATCTCGCCAACCGGCTGCTCCGGGTGCTGACCGGCGATCACGACGGCCTGCGCTTCAAGGAATTGCCGGAAAACGCCATCCTCGTCGCCCGCAACATGGGCCCGGCGGAACTGCTCGAATACGACCGCTCGAAAGTGCGGGCGATCGTGCTCGAAGAGGGCGCATCAATTTCGCATGTCGCCATCATTGCGCGCTCGCTCGGCATGGTCGCCGTCGGGCAGGCGGAATCGATCGTTTCCATGTCGGAAACGGGCGACGACATCATCGTCGATGGCGCGGCGGGGATTGTTCATCTCCGGCCGACGCCCGAAGTCGAGCAGAGCTATGTCGACAAGATCCGGATCACCGCCAAGCGGCGCGCGCATTATCTCGAACTGAAGGACCGGCCGTCGCGCACCAAGGACGGCATCCAGGTGACGCTGCTGCACAATTCGGGGCTGGTCGCCGATCTGCCGATGCTGGACGATACCGGCGCCGAGGGCGTGGGCCTGTTCCGCACCGAACTGCAGTTCATGATCGCGAGCAAGCTGCCGTGGCTCTCCGACCAGATCGAGCTTTATGCCGAGGCGATGCGGATCGCCGGCGACAAGCCGATCGTCTTCCGCCTGCTCGATATCGGCGGCGACAAGGTCATTCCCTACATGCGCTCGGCGGTCGAAGAAAATCCGGCCATGGGCTGGCGCTCGCTGCGCCTCGCACTCGACCGGCCGGGCCTGCTCAGGACGCAGATTCGAGCGCTGCTGATCGCGGCGGCCGGGCGGCCGCTGAAAATTCTGGTGCCGATGGTCACCGAGACTTCGGAGTTCCGGCAGGTCAAGCTCGTCGTCCGCAAGGAAATCGAGCGGCTGGAGCGCGCCGCGCAGAAGGTGCCGACCCAGCTCGAACTCGGCGCCATGATCGAGGTGCCCTCGCTGCTGTTCGAACTCGACCAGTTGTTGCCGGAAGCCGATTTCGTGTCGATCGGCTCCAACGACATGGTGCAGTTCCTCACCGCGGCCGATCGCTCCAATTCGCGCGTGTCAAAAAGCTATGACCCGATCGCGATGCCGCGGCTCCGGGCTTTCCGCCACATCGTCAACGAGGCGCGGCGCTTCAACGTGCCGCTGACCATGTGTGGCGAGCTTGCCGGCCGGCCGATGGAGGCCCTGGCGCTGCTGTCGATCGGCATGACGCGGCTTTCGATGGGGCCGCCCTCGATCGGCCCGATCAAGGAAATGATCCTCGGCCTCGATCTCGAGCCGATCCGGCAGAGCGTTGCGGCAGCCTTGCTCGAAGGGGCGGACGGCATCTCCGTGCGCGAACTGCTCACCGAGTGGGTCGACCGCCAGAATTTGCCGGTGCAATGACGACTTGCATGTTCGTCGCAATGGTCCCACATCCTCGGTGTCATTCCCGCGAAGGCGGGAATCTCCGTTTGCAACGATCCCCGCGCGTTAGTGAAACAGGGACTCCCGCCTGCGCGGGAGTGACGCCGTGGCCCGAGGCGGGCCCGGTGCCCGCGAAATCGAAGTAGCCAATGCCAACACTCCCCCAGGACAAGCTCGACGCGCTTGAGCGCCGCTTCTCGGCACTCGAGGCTGAACTCGCCGCCGGCCCGCCGGCAGAAGTGTTCGTGCGCCTTTCCAAGGAATATGCCGAGCTCGAGCCGATCGTCCGGCCGATCCTCGCCTATCAAAAGCTCCAGTCCGATCTTGGCGCGGCCGAGGAACTGGCGGGCTCCGGCGATCCCGACATGGTCGAAATGGCCAAGGCGGAAATCGAGGAACTGAATCCGCGCATGGCGGAGATGATCCAGCAGATCCGGCTGCTGCTGCTGCCCAAGGACGAGGCCGACGAAAAGGCGGTCATCCTTGAAGTGCGCGCCGGCACCGGCGGGGACGAGGCGGCGCTGTTTGCCGGTGATCTCCTGCGCATGTACCAGCGCTATGCCGACCTCCATGGCTGGAAGCTGACCATCATGGAAGAGAGTTCTGGTGAAATGGGCGGCTACAAGGAAGTCATTGCCCAAATCGCCGGCCGCGGCGTCTATGCGAGGCTGAAATTCGAGAGCGGCGTGCACCGGGTGCAGCGGGTGCCGGCAACCGAGACGCAGGGGCGCATCCACACCTCTGCCGCAACCGTCGCGGTGCTGCCCGAGGTCGAGGAGATCGACATCGAGATCCGTACCGAGGATATCCGCATCGACACCATGCGCGCCTCGGGCGCCGGTGGCCAGCACGTCAACACCACCGACTCGGCGGTGCGCATCACTCACATCCCGACCGGCACCGTCGTCACCTCGGCACTGAAGAGCCAGCACCAGAACCGGGCGCAGGCCATGGTGGTGCTGCGCGCGCGGCTCTACGACCAGCAGCGCATGGAGCGCGACACGGCCCGCTCGGAGGCCCGGCGCGAGCAGGTGGGTTCCGGTGACCGCTCCGAGCGCATTCGCACCTATAATTTTCCGCAAGGCCGGGTCACCGACCACCGCATCAATCTGACGCTCTACAAGCTCGACCGGGTGATCGCCGGCGACGCGCTCGACGAACTGATCGAGGCGCTGATCGCCGAAAACCAGGCGAGCCTGCTGGCGGCCATGGAAGGCGTATCGTGAATACCTCGTGGGCAACGCTTGTTGCCAAGGCCCCCTCACCCCGTCCTACCGGACGGACCTCTCCCCCGAGGCAGAGGGTAGGCGAGGCCTTGCCACAAGGAGCCCTCTCCCTTTGGGGGGGAGGGTTGGGTGAGGGGGCCTTGGCCGCCAGTCTCAGCCTCACAGGCCCCTCGCCTTGACTGAGCGCCCTCTCGTCGGGGAGGCGTGGCGCGCGGTGCGGGACCGGTTCCGGCAGGCCGATGTCGATACCCCCGAACTCGATGCGCGCCTCCTCGCCGAGGCCGCCTTCGATTTCGACCGGCTGGCCCTGACCCTCAACGAGCAGAACGAGGCCCCGGATGCGGGGCTCGCCAAACTCGCGGACTTCGCCGGGCGGCGCCTGCAAGGCGAGCCGGTTGCCCGCATTCTCGGCCACAAGGAATTTTACGGCCTCGATTTCGTCCTGAACGACGCCACGCTGGTGCCGCGGCCGGAGACGGAACTCTTGGTCGATCTGGCGCTGGAAGCGCTGCGGCCGCTCGAGGCTCCCGTCCTTCTCGATCTCGGCACCGGCAGCGGCTGCGTTGCGATCGCCATTCTCGTCCATGCCCCCAACGCGCGGGCGGTGGCGACCGATCTTTCCGAGGAGGCGATTGCCGCGGCGCGCGAGAACGCGATCCGGCATGGCGTGCTCGATCGCATCAGCTTTCGGGCCGGTTCCTGGTGCGGGCCGCTGCTCCCGGCCGAGCAATTCGACGTGGTGGTCTCAAATCCGCCCTATGTCGAGAGCGATATCGTCGAGCAATTGCAGGTCGAGGTCAGCGAGTTCGATCCGCACCTGGCGCTTGATGGCGGGGAAGACGGCCTCGCCGCTTATCGGGCCATCGCCGCCGGCATTCCCGACCGGCTGCGACCCGGGGCGCAGGTCATCGTCGAAATCGGCAGCGAGCAGGGGCTCGAGGTCGGCGCAATCTTCTCCGCTGCGGGATTTGTCGGCATCGACATCAGAAAGGACCTGGCGGGCCTTGATCGGGTGGTGATCGGCCACCAGATATAGGCTGACGATGGGTCGCGGACGGCAAGGAATTTTCCGCTTGGAAAGCTGAGGCGAACAAGATAGTTTGCCGGTGCTGTTGGGGCGAATGTAACCGCCTGAGACAGCCACCCCGCTCATCGGCGATGCTTTTAGCAGCGCGGCCCCACAAGGGACAGGGCCTAGCGAAGATGGCGCGGACTAGTGGTTGTTCCGCACAGCTTTAGGGACTTTATTTTCAAAACACCGGCCAAATGCGGCGCCTGTTGGCACCGTGGGGTTTGTGTACAACGTTGGCTAGCGCCATCATTCTCAACAACCTCGTCAGTTCAGAGCAAGATGAGACCAGGACAGCAAAACAACAGTAACAACAAGAACCGGCAGCGCGGCCGCAACAATAATGGCGGGCGCAAGCACATGAACCCGCTGTCACGGAACTACGAGAGTAACGGCCCTGATGTGAAGGTTCGCGGCAACGCGGCCCACATCGCCGAGAAATACGTGCAGTTGGCCAGGGATGCGCATGCTTCCGGCGACTCCGTGATGGCGGAAAACTATCTGCAGCACGCCGAGCATTATTTCCGCATCCTGTCGGCCGCCCAGCCGCAGCAGCCGCGCCCCGACCAGTTCGGCCAGGAACTCGACACCGAGGAATCGGACGACGATTACATCGGCGACGAGCAGGCGGATCGCTTCGAGGTGCCGCAGTTCCGACAGCAGCAGAACGAGCGCCCGCCCGAGCGGCAGTTCACCCGCGAGCAACCGCGTGATGAACGCCAGCCGCGCATCGAGCAGGGTTCTCGCGACGAGCAGCCCGATGTCGAGGCGCCGGTCGAGGCCATCGTCGAAACCCAGGAGGCTTCCGCCGAGGTGTCCCCTGAGGCCGTACAGGCCGATGGCGAGCCGCGCCGCCGCGAGCGCCGGCCGCGCCGCCGCCGTACGCCGGCCGGCGAGGCGGGTGTCGATCCCGCCGGTCCGCAGCCGGACGTCGGCGAATTGCCGGCCTTCATTACGGCCGGGGCGCCCAATCCCGCCGAATAGGCGAGGGGTTTTTATCGGACAAGCGGCAAGGCCGGGCACATCGCCCGGCCTTTTCGTTTCCGGGTGGCCTTCCTATATCTCTAGCCGGAGTGCCGGAACGCGCCGCAGATGCGGGCGTTTCAAACCCCAACACTTCGGTGACCGGTTGCGTGCCTATATTGGGGGCGCGTGTTCGGAGCGGAAAAGTGGCTCCACTTTTCCCGAACACGTTCCTGAGGGCGGACCGGGAACGCAACAAGGAGCGTTAGCATGAACATTGAAAAATACACCGAGCGGGCGCGCGGCTTCATCCAGAGCGCGCAGACCTTCGCCCTCGGCAGGGGCCACCAGCAATTCCTGCCCATTCACCTGCTGAAAGTTTTGCTCGATGATCCGGAGGGCCTCGCTTCCGGCTTGATCGAGCGCGCCGGTGGCGATCCCAAGATCGCCCGCGCCGAAACCGAGGCGGCGCTGCGCAAGATCCCGTCGGTTTCCGGCGACAACAGCCAGCTCTATTTGTCACGCGAGATCGCGCGCGTCTTCGATACCGCCGAGCAGGCGGCGCAGAAGGCCGGCGATTCTTTTGTCACGGTAGAGCGTTTGCTGCTGGCGCTCACGATCGAGAAGGATACCGACGCAGGCAAGATCCTGGCCGCCGCTGGCGTTACCCCGCAGGCGCTGAACGAAGCGATCAACGCCCTGCGCAAGGGCCGCACCGCCGATTCCGCCTCGGCCGAAAACGCCTATGATGCGCTGAAGAAATACGCGCGCGATCTCACCGCCGATGCCCGCCAGGGCAAGCTCGATCCGGTGATCGGCCGGGACGAGGAAATCCGCCGCACCGTGCAGGTGCTGAGCCGCCGCACCAAGAACAATCCGGTGCTGATCGGCGAGCCCGGCGTCGGCAAGACCGCCATCGCCGAAGGCCTTGCGCTGCGCATCGTCAATGGCGACGTGCCCGAAAGCCTCAAGGGCAAATCGCTGCTGGCGCTTGATCTTGGCGCGCTGATTGCCGGCTCGAAATATCGCGGCGAGTTCGAAGAGCGGCTGAAGGCCGTGCTGGCCGAAGTCGAGTCCGCCGAGGGCGGCATCGTCCTCTTCATCGATGAGTTGCATACGCTCGTCGGCGCCGGCAAGACCGATGGCGCCATGGATGCTTCCAACCTGTTGAAGCCGGCACTCGCCCGCGGCACGCTGCACGCGGTCGGTGCGACGACGCTCGACGAGTACCGCAAATATATCGAAAAGGACGCCGCGCTTGCCCGCCGCTTCCAGCCGGTGTTCGTCAACGAGCCGACGGTGGAAGACACCATTTCCATCCTGCGCGGGCTCAAGGAAAAGTACGAGCTGCACCATGGCGTCCGGATTTCGGACTCGGCCCTGGTGGCAGCCGCGACGCTTTCAAAACGCTACATCACCGACCGGTTCCTCCCCGACAAGGCGATCGATCTCATGGATGAGGCGGCGGCGCGCCTGCGCATGGCCGTTGACTCCAAGCCCGAGGCGCTGGACGAACTTGATCGCCGCATCATGCAGCTCAAGATCGAGCGCGAGGCGCTGAAGAAGGAGACCGATGAGGCCTCGCACCTGCGGCTTGCCCGGCTTGAGGCCGAACTCTCGGACCTCGAGGAGGAAGCGGAGGCGCTGACGCAGCGCTGGCTTGCGGAAAAGGAGCGCCTGCAGGGCGCAACCAAGCTCAAGGAGGACCTCGACCGGGCCCGCACTGAGCTTGAGCTCGCCCAGCGCAACGGCGATTTTACGCGGGCGGGGGAACTGGCTTATGGCGTGATCCCCGATCTCGAAAAGCGCATCAGGGAAGCCGAGGCCGACAAGGCCGATGGCGGCACCATGGTTGCCGAAGTGGTGACGCCCAGCGACATCGCCCAGGTGGTCAGCCGCTGGACCGGCATTCCGGTCGATCGCATGCTCGAAGGCGAGCGCGAAAAACTCCTCCATATGGAAGAGGCGTTGAGCAAGCGCGTCATCGGGCAGGCCGAAGCGGTTCAGGCGGTGAGCAAGGCGGTGCGCCGCGCCCGCGCCGGGCTGCAGGATCCGAACCGGCCGATCGGCTCGTTCATGTTTCTCGGCCCCACCGGCGTCGGCAAGACCGAGCTGACCAAGGCGCTGGCCGAATTCCTGTTCGACGACGAAACGGCACTGGTTCGCCTCGACATGTCCGAGTTCATGGAAAAGCACTCCGTGGCCCGGCTGATCGGCGCGCCTCCCGGCTATGTCGGCTATGACGAGGGCGGCGTCTTGACCGAAGCGGTCAGGCGGCGGCCCTACCAGGTGGTGCTGTTCGACGAGATCGAAAAGGCGCATCCGGATGTGTTCAACGTCCTCCTCCAGGTGCTCGATGACGGGCGGCTGACGGACGGGCAGGGGCGCACGGTCGATTTCCGCAACACCCTGATCATCATGACCTCAAATCTCGGCGCCGAATTTTTGGCGGCGCTGCCGGATGGCGAGTCCGTGGAACTGGTGCGCGGAAAAGTGCTGGATGCGGTCAAGGCTGCGTTCCGGCCCGAATTCCTCAACCGGCTGGACGAGATCCTGCTGTTCCACCGGCTGGAGCGCAACCAGATGGCGGCGATCGTCGACATCCAGATGGGCCGCCTCGAAAAGCTGCTGAAGGACCGTGACATCACGCTGATCCTGACGCCAAAGGCGCGCGAGTGGCTGGCCGAGCAGGGCTATGACCCGGCCTATGGCGCCCGCCCGCTGAAGCGCGTGATCCAGCGCGAGGTGCAGGACAAGCTCGCCGATGCGCTGCTTTCCGGCACCATCGTCGACGGGCAGACGGTGCAGGTGGATGCCGGCGACGGCGGCCTGCTGCTCTTCCCCGAAGAGGAATCGGTCACCGACGCGGCGGCCTGATCAGGTTTGCGAGGGGAACAGAAGGCCGGCAGCGATGCCGGCCTTTTTGTTGTGGTCGAGTAGTATAGCTGGGGCGGCTATCGAGAACGCTCGGGCGGGGAGAAGAGCAGATGTATGTTGGGCGGTCCTACCGGCTGATCGATTTCGCGGTCTGGTCGCGGCGCAGTGTCCTCTACATGGTATTCGTTAGTGCCGTTGCGGTTGCTGCATACCTGCTTCCGCCGTTCGCGGGCCTTTCCATTCCCTGGCCGATTGTCGCTGTGCTTGGAACCACGGTGTCGTTGGTGGCTGGGTTCAAGAGTAACCAGGTATTTCAGCGCAGCACCGAGGCCCTGCAGACTTTTTGGGGGATTGCTGCGACGAGCAGGATGCTCGCGAGCCTCTGCTGCGACTTCACCACGCCGGTGACGGCGAGAAGCATCATCCTCCGCCACCTTGCCTGGCTGACGGCGCTGCGTTTTTCGCTGCGCAAGCCAAAGCCATGGGAAACCATGGCGAAGGGCGCAAACCGTGAGTTTTTCCGGCGGCATTACCAGATCCAGGAAGACGTTGGATCCTTGCCGCAAGAGCTGGAAGCGCTGGTCGGCACCGAGGCCGCCGAAATCGCCACGGAGAATTATTCGCCCGTGGCCCTGCTGAATCGGCAGGCCCGGCAGATCAATTCCCTGCTCAAGGACGGCCTCGTTCCACCCCAGGTCTATACTGAGCTGATGAAGCTGCTGCGCGACTGCCACGACCACCAGGCGCGGTGCGATCGGATCAAGAACGCCCCCTATCCGCGCCAATACGCCATCGTCAGCGCCATGTTCGTCGCCATTTTCGTCACGCTGCTACCCTTTGGGGTTGTGCCCATTTTCGCTGAACTCGCGCGCACGGCGCTTGGCCCGGCCGCAATCTGGCTGAGCGTCCCCTTCAGCACCTTGCTGGGCTGGATGTACATGTCGCTCGACCAGGTCAGCGAGAGCACCGCCAACCCCTTCGAGGGCAGTGCCAATGACGTGCCGATCTCGCAGATCTGCCGCAGCCTCGAGATAGAGCTGCGGAGCAGACTTGGCGACAGCGACCTGCCGGAACCGCTTCTGCCGGCGAATGGCGTCGCAACCTAGGGCGTTTCCAGGAAAAGTGGCCACCACTTTTCCGTTTCGGAAACGCGACACAACAAACAGTTAGAGAACGTTCAGTGTTTCCACGAAACGGTGAACGGCTCTAGGGCTGGTTGTTGGGCGGGGGGCGAGTGGCCCGAGCAGCGGCCAAAAAGCGTCATCCAGCCGATAGGAACAACCCCCACCCGGCTGCCGCCACCCTCCCCTCAAGGGGGAGGGGGATTTGTGACACCGCCGGTGGTCCATCGTTCCCCTCCCCCTTGAGGGGTGGGGGTTGTTTTGGCGTTGATTCAGCTCTGTCAGTTGATAGCCACGGCGCGGCCGCTGGGGGCAAGGGCGTGGCTGGACGACCTAAGTCCCCCTACGCCGCCAACTGCTCCGGCGGGGCCATGAACTCTGGGCCAACCGGGTCGAGAACCGTCTCGGCAAGGATGCGGTCGATCTCGGCCAGCGCGGCCTGGTCCAGCCGCCAGCCGGCCACTTCCGCGATCGGGTCGAGCTGATCGGGGCGGCGGGCGCCCCAGAGCGCAATCGAGAGCTTTTCCCGGTCGAGAATCCAGCGCAGCGCCAGATGGATGACGCGCTTGCCGTAGTTTTCCCGGGCGAAGCGGTCGAGTTGCGTCACGGCCTCGAGGTATTGGGCGAAGCGCGGCGCCTGGAATTTCGGATCGCTCTTGCGCAGGTCGTCGCCGTCGAACTGCGTCTGCGCGTTCATGCGGCCCGAAAGCAGGCCCCGGCACAGCGCGCCATAGGCGAGCACGGCGATGTCGTTTTGCCGGCAATAGGGCAGCACATCGTTCTCGATGGCGCGCTCGAAGAGATTAAAGGGCGGCTGTGCCGTGTGTAGCGGCGCGGTGCGGCGGAAGGCGTCCATCTGTTCGGGGCTGAAATTGCTGACCCCGATGGCCCGGATCTTGCCGGCCTTCAGCAGGTCTCCCAGCGCTCCGGCGGTTTCCTCAACCGCGACCTTCGTGTCGGGCCAGTGCACCTGGTAAAGATCGATCACGTCGGTGCGAAGGCGTCTGAGGGAATCGTCGATCTCCTTGAAAATGCGCTGCCGGCTGGCATTGCGGAACGGCTGGCCGTCCTTCCAGTCGAGCGCCACCTTTGTGGCCACCAGCACGCGATCGCGCCGGCCGCCTTCGGCCAACGCCTTGCCCACGATTTCCTCGGAGCGGCCAAAACCATAGACCGGCGCCGTGTCGATCACGGTGATGCCCCGGTCGATCGCCGAGTGGATCGTGCGGATCGATTCCTGCTCGTCGGTGCCGCCCCACATCCAGCCGCCCATCGCCCAGGTGCCCAGGGCGATCCGCGACGCCACCAATGGCGTGCCGGGAATGGCGACAGTCTCGATTTCGGGGTGAGTTTCAGTTTGCATGGTCAATATCCATCGTCAACAAAGTCCCTCCTTCCCGCCGCGCGAGGGGCGGTCTCGGGAGGGAGTTTTCGGCCCTGCCCGGGCCGCTGCCGGAACGCCAGTCGGCATCCCGATACCGAGTACGTAGGCCGCTCAGGCCGAGGCGGAATGCCCAATTCGGCATATGATGGTTGCGCAGAGGGGCCGGCTCAGACGGGAGTGCGATCCCCGACGCGCCTCCCCGCGAGGGGGAGAGGGCAGGGGCCAGCTTCGCCTCAGGTCCGTTGGATCGCGGACTAAATGCCTCATAAAGTCCGTTATGATCCAGATCGCGAAAGAAAATCCTCGTTAATGGTTTGTTATGAGACAGTATCTCGGCATTCCGATCAATGGCAAATAACCATTGGTAGCCCATAGCTTGCTGTCATCTGTGATCGTACTCTGAAATGTCTGTGGTGAATATTCTAACTGTTGAGGGTCATGACGCCGGCGACCCTGTTACCAATGTTGCCGTATCGCTTCCGGCCGCAACGATGCGCCGCGTGATTTTGATTTATGGTTGCTGTTGCTGGGCGACCGTTGGGGGGATCGCGAAAAGATAAGGCGGAAAACCATGGCAGTCCGGAGACAACCCGCTCAGGCAGGGGACCCGCACTTCGTTCGAGCCTTCCTTGTTTCGCTAGCCCTGCTGTTTTTCAGCGTCGGTGCCTACGCGCAGACCGACCCGCTGCCGTCCTGGAATGACGGCGCCGCCAAATCCGCCATTCAGGATTTCGTCAAGACGACGACCGATCAGGGGAGCCCGCAATTCGTGCCGCCCGAAAACCGGGTCGCGACCTTTGACCAGGATGGCACGCTCTGGGTCGAGCATCCGATCTACAGCCAGGTAATGTTCATCCTCGACCGGGTACCGGCTGTGGTTGAAAAGCATCCGGAACTGAAGGACGAAGAACCGTTCAGGACGGTGCTCTCCGGCGACCGCGCCGCGATGGCCAGGTTGACGACCGACGATCTCAAAAAGCTCGCCGCCGCGACCCTTTCCGGCATGCCGGTCGATACCTTCACCGCCGAAGCGAAAAAGTGGACGGCCGAAGCCAAGGACCCGCGCTTCCACCGGCTCTACACCGATTTGACCTACCAGCCCATGCAGGAGGTGATGACCTATCTCCGCGACAATGGCTACCGCACCTACATCGTCACCGGCGGCGGGCAGGATTTCGTGCGTGCCTATGCCCAGCGCGTCTATGGCGTCCCGCCGCAGCAGGTGATCGGCTCGGCCGGCGGCACGGAATACCGCTACGACAGCAGTGGCAAGCCGTTCCTGACCAAGGAGCCCAGCATCCTGCTCAACGACAACAACGCGGGAAAACCCGAAGCCATCCACCTGATCATCGGCAACCGGCCACAGATCGCCTTCGGCAACTCCACCGGCGACCGGCAGATGCTCGAATACACCAAGGCCGGCGACGGCGCGCGGCTGTCGCTGCTGGTGCTGCACGACGACGCGCAACGCGAATACGCCTACGGCCCGGCGCAGGGGCTGCCGGACACCAAGGTCGGCGCCTTCCCGCAAGAGCTCTACGACGAGGCCAAGTCGAACGGCTGGGTCATCATCAGCATGAAGGACGATTGGAAGCGGGTGTTCCCGTTCGACACATAGGCGGCCGAGGGCCGGTCGATCATCCCATCTTGGTTAGCCATAATCAGACAATGGAGAAGATCATGGACGCGGAATATTTACCGCCAACACGTGCGGACACCCGAGGGCGGCAAGCGCGACGAGGCCTCCTCGCCCTCGGGCTGATGCTCGGCGCCGGCCTCGCTTCGACCGCCGCCCTGGCGCAGCCGGCGGCGCCCACCCAGCCGAACATCCTGTTCATCATGGGTGATGACATCGGGCTGATGCAGCCGGGCATCTACCATGAAGGCCTGATGGTCGGGGAAACGCCCAATATCGACCGCATCGGCAAGGAGGGCGCCAAGTTCATGACCTACTATGCCGAGCAGAGCTGCACGGCCGGCCGCAATGCGTTCCTCACCGGCATGCACCCCTTGCGCACCGGCATGATCCCGCCGCAACTGCCCGGCAGCCCGAGCTATTTGCGGCCGGGCACGCCCACCCTCTCCAAGTTCCTGCTCGATCTCGGCTACAATACCGGCGAGTTCGGCAAGAACCATCTGGGCGACAATGTCGCGGCGTTGCCGACGGCGCATGGCTTCCAGGAGTTCTGGGGCTACCTCTATCACCTCGATGCCATGCAGGGCGTGAGCTTTCCCGACATCAACAAGTCCCCGACCGTGCAGGGCATCGCGCCGCCGTGCAAGGCCACCGCGATTCCGGGACTCCCGGACGTTCCCGGCGCCGTCGATCCCGCTACGACCACGTGCCTGACGCCCCCGCGTCCGGTGCTGGCGTGCACCTCCATAAACGGGACCGAGGCCAACCAGACCTGCAAGGATGAAGGCCCGCTGACCCTCGACCGCTCAAGAACTGTGGACGAGGAGATCTCGGCCAAGGTCATCGATTTCCTCGGTCGCAACGATCCCAAGACCACCGGCAAGCCGTTCTTCGTCTGGTACAATCCGGCCCGCATGCACATCACCACGATGCTGTCGCCCAAATACGAGGCCATGCTCGGCGAGCGCGGCGGCAAGGACTGGGGCATCAACGAAGCCGCCATGAAGCAACTCGACGACAATGTCGGCCTTGTGCTGCAGAAGCTGGCGGAGATGGGCCAGTCCGACAACACCATCGTCGTCTTTACCACCGACAACGGCGCCGAGACGCAGACCTTCCCGGATGGCGGCATCACCCCGTTCAAGGGTCAGAAATTGACCACATGGGAAGGCGGCATGCGGGCGCCGCTGCTCGTCCGCTGGCCGGGCCACATCCAGCCGGGAACAATCGATGCGCAGATCTTCGCCTCGCTCGATTGGGTGCCCACCCTGGTCGACATCGCCGGCGGCCCGAAGGGCGACGGCCTGAAGAACCAGATCGAGGCCGGCCAGTATCCGGGCATCGTCAAGACGACGCTGGATGGCGTCGATCAGCGCGACTACCTCGAGGGCAAGGGCGACTCGGCCCGCGACACCTTCTTCTACTACACTGGGCCGATACCCTCGGCGGTGCGCTACAAGAACTGGAAGTTCTACTACACCATGGCGGGCGCCACCGGCGCTTCGGCGCTCGGGCCGCCGACTACCTACCACTGGACCCAGATCGACAATCTCAAGCGCGATCCGTTCGAGCAGGCCGTCGGCGAAGACCAGAAGTCAGTGCTCTCCATCGGGGGCGCCCTGGCCTCGCCGAGCACCGCCTATCTATACAATTGGAACATCCTGCCGATCGGCCAGCAGCTGTGGCTGAAGGAACTGCAGTCCTACAAGGACTTTCCGCCGATGCAGGACCCGGCCAGCTACAACCTCGATCAGGTGCTGCAGCAGGTTAAAAACGAGGGCAGCCACAACGCCAGCGACTAGGCTGTGGCAAATATTTGGGGGTGCCGCGCTGGCGCCCCCCGCGTGAAAAAAAGGGCAGGCAGGAATGCCCGCCCTTTTTGCTGCCGTAGCGCCTTTGGCCCACCCCCATCCTGCGCCGGGCTTTCTTGCCGTGAGGGCAGAACCGGGCCAGCCCTGGCGCACCATCGGGGCGCCGCCCCGCGCCTATCTCGAACTGGTGCTGCTCGGCAGGGCGCGCATATAGGCGTTTCTCACGGTCGTTACCGGCGAAACGGCCTGGCAGGCGGCTACGAGCTGGCCGGCATTCCTCGGCCGAATTGCCCGGTTCTGGTTGTTGCCCTGTGACGGGCTCAGGGGTGAGGCCGAGAGGCTGGGGGGCGGCACCGAGGCCGCAACCCTCTTCAGTGCCGCGCTCTGGGCCGACGGCGACATCTTCATGAACTCGCCACACGTGATGCTTGAAGCGGTTTGAGCATAGGCGCCCGGCACCGCCGCGCCGTTCAGAGACAAACCAAGTGCCAAGGCGATGCTGATCGAAAGGTTTGAAATACGCATGTGAGGTTCTCCTCAGCAGGTCCAATCCTGCCGCCAGATATTTAAGGCTGCAATCAAGAATTTGTGCAATTCTGGACGAAGATGTACAATCAAAGTATCTCTGAATAATTGTGCGTTGGCAGACATGTAATGCAATGTATGTCTGTGCGAAAGTAACTATTGTACATTATCTCGGCCGAACGAACGGTTTTGCTGGCTGCAAGGCGCATGCAACCCGGTCTCGCCCCGCGCTCGCCTCAAAGCCGTGCGACGCGGCGACGATAATCCCCACTTATCCCCGCGGCTCGCCGCGCGTCCTACAATCGCCGCTGCCCCGGAGCGGAGCTGGAACGGATGGATATCGCCTCGTCTCGTTTGCGCCGGATGGCGGAAAGCGTCTTGGGAGAACTGGAGCTTGTGCTCGATCTCTGGGCCGAGCGCATCGACAGGCATGTTCCTCTCGCGCCCCACAGCGTGGCCTCGATCGATGCGCTGATCGGTGCGGTGCGGCGGGTGGTGTCGCGCGAAGTCGGCGCCGGCCGGCTGTTGCCGCTTGCGGGTGAAAATTCCGTCATGCCGGCCGATGCTGTGCTCCGCCTGCTGGTGGCGCAAAACCTCCTCCACGCTTTCGTCTCCCGTCACGCGACGGTGAGTGCGGAGGGGGGCATCGAGTGGAACGAATTGTCGGGGGGAGGGTAGGGTGCGAGCCTCAATGAGAAGCGATCCTCGGCCGCCCGGGCTTCGGCTCGCGCCGGGATTGGATTCCAAACCTCGCCGCTTCGTCATCCCCGGGCTTGACCCGGGGACCCATGCAGCCTTGCCAGTGCTGAGGGCGGAAATTGGAAAGGCCTTATGGGTGGCCGGCTCAAGCCGGGCCATGACGAGCAAGGAGGGGGAACGCTTCAACCCTGTGCGTCCGCGCTCCGCCACGTCAACACAAACAGTCCCCGCCACCCTGCCGCTGCCGCGGCCTTGTACGCTCAAATCGCTCCGCCGGAGCGATTTGCCCCTTCGGGTCGCTTCCAAGCTCCCTAAAGCGGGAAGGAAATATGTGCCTCGGCCGCGCGCTCTTCGTCTCCCTCCCCCTTTGCGGGGGGGCAGGGGTGGGGGTTGTTTTCACCGTGATGCCGGCCCGTGAAATCACTCTCGACCACAAACAATCCCCGCCCCTTGAACGCTCCTCATAATGCCCAGATCCCTCCGCGGAACGGTGCGATCGCGACGAACGGTCGGCGGGGGAGTTGGGGGCTGCCGGAGTCGTCCGGTGGCGGGCCCAGGCGCGGACAGCCGGTCACCGAACCGGTTCTTCGCGCCCATCGCGCGGCGCGGGAAAAAATCCCGGGCCGGGCCGGTCCAAATCATCCCCTTCGCGTCGGCGGGACAATGGTCCCTCAATTCTGCCGACTACGGCACGGACCGATTGTCCCGCCGCGCCGCCTGCCCAGCGAAAATTTCCGGGTCGCGCCGGAGGCGCTTGCATGCCTTTCTGCTCGGGCTTGCCGCCGGACGTGGGCTCTGCTAGAACAAACAGAGAACATTGGAGCGGCAAATGGCGGAGAATTATCGGATCGACTATCTCGAATTTCCGTCCGCGGACGGGCTCGAGAGCCGGCGCTTTTTCGAGCAGGCGTTCGGCTGGAGTTTTGTCGACTACGGCCCGACCTATCATGCAATCGCGGAGGCCGGGATCGATGCCGGTATTCAAGGTGATGCCGCTGAGGCGACGGCCGCTCCGCTGGCCATCGTCCGGACGGAAAACCTTGAGGCGGCGCTGCGGGCGGTGGAACTGGCCGGCGGCGTCATCACCCGCGCGGCCTTTGATTTTCCGGGCGGCAGGCGGTTCCATTTTCGCGAACCGGGCGGCAACGAGTTGGCCGTGTGGGTGCCGCGTGGCTGATAGGCGCCATTGGTTCGCCGGCCGCACAATCGACGGACGACTGACGGCGCGGCCAAGGCGTGCTAAACTGAGAAATGGCTGAAGCGGCAATTCCTCACGAAGCAGTCGAGGGAGTGGGCGGGACCTTCTGTCCGCCGGACCGGCGCCGCTATGTGCTGGTGGCTGCGATCCTCGCCTCCGCCATGGGCTTTATCGACGGCTCGGTGGTTTCCATCGCCATTCCGGCGATGCGCACCAATCTCGGCGCCACGCTCAGCGACGCGCAATGGATTTCCAACGGTTATATGTTGTTCATGGCCTCGCTGATCCTGATCGGCGGGGCGGCGGGCGATCGTTTCGGCCTGAGGCGGGTGTTCGGTTTCGGCATCGTGGTGTTCGTCGTCGCTTCGCTGCTCTGCGCGGTGGCGCCAACGCCGCTGTTCCTCATCATCTGCCGCGCCATCCAGGGCTTTGGCGCCGCCTTCATGGTGCCCGGAAGCCTGGCGCTGATCGCCAAGGCTTATCCGCGCGACCAGCGCGGCAAGGCGATCGGCATCTGGGCCACCGCCGCTTCGCTCACCACCATCCTCGGGCCCGTCGTCGGGGGCGCGCTGCTCTCGGCGCTGGGGCCGTGGAGCTGGCGGCTGGTCTTTGCCATCAACCTGCCCTTCGGCCTCGCCGCCCTCGCGCTGCTCTGGCTGCGCGTGCCGCCGGATCCCGCGGGGCAAGGGGGCCGGCTCGATTGGTTCGGCGGCCTGCTCATCACCGTGTCACTGTTTCTTTTGGCCCTCGGCCTGACCGGGGAGGGGGGCGCGCAGAGCGTACCCACCCTGTCGCACATCCTCGTTTATTGCGGCATCGGCATTATCTTGCTGCTGGTGTTCCTCGTCTGGGAAAGCCGGACGCCAGAGCCGATGCTGCCGCTTCGGCTGTTTGGCAACCGTGCCTTTTCCGGCGCCAATGCCCTGACTTTCGCGCTCTACTTTTCGCTGGCCGCGATCTCCTTCTACCTGCCGATGACCCTGATTGCCGGCTGGGGCCTCAAGGAAGCCGAGGTGTCGCTGAGCTTTGTGCCGGTCGGCGTCTGCCTGACGCTGTTGTCGCCGATCAGCGGCGGCATGGCTGATCGATATGGCACCGCAAAACTGATCGCGGGCGGGGCGAGCCTCGTCGCTCTTGCCTTTGCCGGTCTTGCGATCACCGCGCCGCTGCAAAACTTCTGGTTCGCGGTCGTCCCGCTGATGACGCTGATGGGTATCGGCATGGGGTTCGTCGTCACCCCGCTTTCGACGGCCGTAATGACCTCGGTCGCCGATAGCGATACCGGCACCGCCTCGGGCGTCAACAACGCCGTCGCCAGGGTGGCGGCGCTCTTTGCCGTCGCGATCATGGGCGGCGTTGCCGCGCTGGTCTTCGGCCAGATCGTCGCCGGGGCGGGGCTAACCCTCTCCTTCGGCCAACCGGTCGACGATGGCCTCACGGCGCAGCAGGAGGGGTTGCGCGTCACCGCCACCAATGCGGCGTTTTCGGCCATCGCCTGGGGCACCGCCGTGCTCTCGGCTATTTCTGCCGTGATCGCCTGGCTGACGCTGGAGCACAAGGACAAGGCGGCGGCCAAATAAAGCCGCCCCGTCCAGGTTCGGCAGCGATCAGTCCGAAGCGAGGTTCGGCTTGGCGAGCGGAAGCGGCGTGATCGAGGAGGTTTGGGCCGAGGGGTGCGCCGCCCCGACCGGGGTGGCCTCCGCGGTGCCGGGTGCCGGCGGGGTGGTGGCCGGCGCGGCGTCGGGACTGCTCGCGAGCACGGGCGTGCCAGTGCGCTTCATCAGGTCCTCGATCTGCGTCACCGACTGGTTGAACTGCTGCTGGTCCTGGGCGGTGACGACCTTGTCGCGCGGCAGCTTGACCGAAAGCGGATCGACGAAATTGCCGTTGATGCGGATTTCGAAATGAAGGTGCGGGCCCGTGGCAAAGCCGGTGTGGCCCACATAGCCAATCACCTGGCCTTGGCGCACGCTCGCGCCGGGCTGGGTAATGTCGGCGATGCGGCTCAAATGGCCATAGGCGGTCTCGAACCCATTGGCGTGCCTGAGCATGATGAAGCGGCCATAACCGGAGCTCCAGCCGGCCCGTTCCACCACGCCGTCGCCTGCCGCATAGATGGGCGTTCCTTCCGTGGCGGCGAGATCGACACCGGTATGGAGCTTGCGGGTGTGGAAGATCGGGTGCACGCGCCAGCCGAACGGGCTCGATACGCGCAGGCCCCCGCCCTGCAGCGGTCGCCGGTTGAGGAAGCGCTTTCCGCTCTGGCCGGTGCCGTCATAAAAATCGGTGACCCCGTCGGTGCCCTTGAAGCGGTAGAGCCCGTGCTGCTGTCCGCCGAGATCGAGGTTCACATAGAGCAGTTCCTGATTGCCCTTGGCGTCGGGCGGGGATTCCAGCAGCTCCATGGAATCGCCGGGGCTGATTTTCTTGGTCTCATCGACGTCATAAGCATACATCGCCACGATCCGCTTGGTGATCGCGTCGGGCACGTCGTGCTTGCGGGCCGTCTCCCAGATGGCGCGATAGACGGTCGGCAGGTTGGCGACGTTGACGTCCTCGGTGTCCTCGGCCGGGAACTTGATGTCCGGCGGCGCGAGCGCCAGCACATATTGACCCTTGTCGGTGAGGGCGACGGTCGCGGCGTGCTTGTCCTGGATGTAGATGCTCATCCGATAGGGAATGAGCGTGTCCGAGTTCCGCGACGGGCCGAAGAGGATGCGCAGCCGCGCGCCCACCGGCAGGTCGGTCGAGGGATAGACATTGTGTAGCGTCGCCGTGATCGCATCGATCATCTGCTGGGTAAAACCGTTCTTCAGCAGCGTCGCCTCGAGCGGGGCCGATTCATGCAGCGTCAGGATGCGTTCGGCGCGCCCGAGGCTCGCATCGTCGGCGCTGCGGTTCTTGGCCATCACGGTGACGTTTTCGGCGACACCCGGGGCCATGGTATCGGTCGCGGCCCCGAGATCGCGCAGCTCCCCGCCGGCGTTGGGATCGACATAGGCCTCGGCGGCGGAACGGTCCTCTTCGGAATAGGCGCCCTCGACCGTGTTCTTGACGAAATCGGCCGCCAGCTGATCGGTGATCACCGGGGGCGGCGCCAGGGTCAGGGGAAGCGCGGACATATGTACCGCCACATCTCCTTCGACCTCCGCACCATAGATATCGGTCGAGACGGTCGGGCCGTTCTTGTTGGTGATGGGATCGGCCGCCGCGAGCACCGTCACCGGATTATAGACAGGCACATCGTCGGAGAGCGAGGTCGCAACGGTCGCCAGGGTCGCCCGGATCCGCTCATATTGCTGCTTGCGGATCATGTCGGTGCCACCGACATTGACCTTGATCGAAGCCTCGATCATTTCCACTTCGGACTTGGTCTGCTGCACCGGGCGGGCGCGCGCCGACTTGACGGTGACGTTGCCGCTGGAAACGCTCCCCGGATTGGTCAGGATCTGCAGCGCCTCATAGGCGGTCGAAAACGTCGCCTGTCCCTGGAAGGAGACATAGAGCGCCGCCCCCATCAGCAGCACGCTGGTCAGCCCGGTCATCACCGTGCCGGTGAGCCAGGCAAAGCTCAGCTCGCGGCCATGCGGAATGTCGCCGTCGGTCGATTGGAGAGTGAGCGCCGGGCCGTCCTCGAAGCCGGTCGCCCTCAAGAGGGCGAAATGCCTATTGCGCTGTGCAGCGTTCACCCGTGGCCCTCTGGTCCCGACCCCATACAGACGCCCCCGAGCGCCCTGTGGAAAACTTCTACCGTGGCGATAGGACAGGGCAAGGCTTCGCCCACGCGCACGCGTAAGTCAATATCACCACCAGGGGCTGGATGGGCGGCAATTGCGGCAAAACTGGGCTCCGCCAAGGGGTTGCCCACTTGAAGCTGGGTAATCCATCCCGTTTCGAGGGCACGGACTCCTGCCCTGCAGGCGCCTGCGCGGAGGGGAGAGAGGGGCCGAAAAGGTCGCCGTTTCAAAAAATGTCGATTTTGTCATTTTCGGTCGTTGACACCGAAAAGGGCCGCCCATATAAACCGCCCATCGCTGACGCGGTGCCGCAGAAAACGCGGCGAACGAAGAAGCAAGCCTCTGAAATCTAAAAGAAATTTTCGGTCTCAGAGAAATAAAATTGGTTGTTGACACGGCAAAATGCCTCGACTACAACCCGCGACGTTGACGACGCCGAGCGAACTGCTCCCACTGTCAACGTCTTCTGAAAAGGCAGGTTTTACTGTCGGGCAACCGGAAGTAAATTTCTGTTCTGGAAATTCTGGAAGCTTTTGCTTCTGTGACGTCTTGCTCCTTTATGGGGTTTTGAGGTCGGCTCTTTGACATTGTGAAGATGGAAGAAAGGGAAACGTGGACGGCGAGGTTCTTGCGCGCTGAACCTGGTCCGAAAGGACTGGAAGTAGGCGGTCATGCGACTTCGACGGTGCTACGTTTTCTTA
>DATJHO010000101.1:0-3587 GCA_035493835.1 Devosiaceae bacterium | reverse complement strand
CGGTCGCAGAACTCGGCAAGGCGCTCGGAAGGCCCCTGGACCAGCAGCACCTCGAGGCTCTGATCGTCCTCCAGGAACACGTGCTGGGACGAGATCACCTCCATGAGGAAGTCGCTCTGGGTCTGCGCCAGGGCCTGGCGGACGCGGCCGCGCTCCGCCCGGTAGATGAGGGTGATGGTGCCCGCCAGCACCGCCCCGGCCACGCCCGCGCTGTGCTCGGCCAACTCGTGGCGGATGAGCTCGGCGATCATCTGCGAGCGGCTCGGCAGGCCCCGCTCGGCCACCATCGTGTCGAGTTGCTCCAGCAGCTCAGCCGGCAGGCTGACGCTGAGGCGGGCCAGGTGATTGGATGAACTGCCGTCGATCATGGCCACACCCTCCCGGATTATTACCGATGGAGGAAATCGTAATACCGATAGGCCGGGTGCAGCAAAGCCTTTGGCGCGAATTTGGGCGCCCGTGCGTCAATGCGCCCGTCTTTTGGGCGTCGTCATTCCGTGCCCTGCAAAGCCGACTCGGCGATCGGCCGCCTCCGGGGCCGCCTCAGGCGTATTCGACGCCCAGCCGCGCGGCGGCGGGCGCGGCGTCTCCGCCGCCCGGCGAACAGGCCACGCTCTCCTCGAAGTCCAGCAGGATGTCCATCAGCTCCTGCGGAGCGAGATGCCGGACCCGATGTCCTTTCAGGACGCGATAGTTCCAGAAGCTGATCACGTGCTGCACGGCGCCGAGCTGCTGACCCAGCACCTCGAACATGCCCGGCGCCGAACGCAGGAAGGTCCGGAAGGCGGTGGGATCGCCCTGCTCGGTCAGCGATTGGTAGGCCCGGTCGTAGACGCCAAGGGTGCGGCCCACGTCGGCCAGCAACCGCCGAATCTGCTCGACGAGCCGGCCGCGCGCCTCCGCAACATACATGTCTATGTAGGCATTCGAGGCGCCCCGGTACCGGACGCCCAAAATCGAATCCAGAAGCTTCGGCGCTTCCTCGGAAATGTTATACATTACCCACTTGTAGTATAGGAAGCCCCGCCAGGCGAACATACCTTGCTCATATTCCAGGCTACTGAGACGAAGGGTGTCCTTCAACAAACTCAGCTGACCGATGTCCTGGGATAACAGCTTGGCCGCGAGTCGCTCCGACGCCGACCGCGGCAGTCGGACGCCGCCCAGCTCGACCAGCTTGAGCAGTTCCTTCTCCACGAACCCGTGCATGGCGCGCACGTCGGCGTCGGCGATGTTGAAGTAACCGTCCGCGGCCTGGATGCCGTGCAGCTTGAGGTGCTCGCGCAGGAGGAACGGGTCGAGCGAGGGCAACTCGTCCAGGACCGTCAGCAGACGCCGATCGCGCGAGCCGGGTTCGAGGCCGGGCCCCAGCAGGTCGGGCAAGGCCGCCTCTAGGTCGCGCTGGCCGCACAGGAACGAGTGCGCTCCGTGGCGCAGATCGGTGGCGTCGATCGGGATCAGCACCTTGGTGACCACGGAGCGGCCCGGCGGGGCGTTCTCCAGCTCGTGCGCCCTCAGGCGGTGCTTGAGAATGATCGCGCGATTGAGGAGCCGGTTGTGGAACAGCGGGGGCTGCAGGGCCTCCGGCGCATGTCCGTGCGCCTTGTGCACCCAGGGCAGGTTCAACACGCGGGCGGAGGATCCAGACGCCGCCAGCGCGCTCAGTCGGCGGATGGACCGCTGTTCAACCATTCCCTGCTCCCGCCGTCGCGGCAACCTGTCACCGATACCTTAAATTTTTCCGATCCATGGCGACATGACGGCCGTTTTTACATGCCCGTTCCGGTTGTATACTACAATTTGTAGCATTCATGACGTTCGCGGCCGCGACGTTGCTGAGGCCGGACAAGAGGCGTCTTCGCCGTTCCGGCGCCGAGGCCGGCGCGCGAGCCGCCGTCAGCCGACCGGCGCCTGGATCAGGCGGACGACGACGATCGCCATCTTGGCGATGGCGCCCCACAGAAAAAGTGAAACGCCCAGAAGGAGCAGCAGGATCTGCCCTACCGACCATCGTCTCTCGGATTGCGTCAACGCTCGGCCGCCCGTATTGCTGCTTGCCCCGGCGGCATTGCCGCAGCTCTTGCCTATGCGCAATAAGCAAGGCGCTGCATTAAAATTGTCAAGGTTGGCGTTTGCAACTCGGCCCGACGTGGGACGTGGCGTCGCCCGCCACCCCCGGGGAGCTTGCCGCTCCCGGACGGCGGGCCGGGATTAGTGGAGGCAGCCCGCCTCGAGCCGCGAACGAATGGCCCGCGCCACTTCGTTGAAGCTGCGGGTCCCCGGTTCGGTGATGAGGGCGATCGCCAGCATCGCCTCGACATCGTTCAAGCCATTCGCGATCCATCGATCGACGACTTCCGAGCAGAGCGCTATCCGCTCCGCGTCGGTGCTCGCCAACGATTCGTTCGCTTCCCAACTGTGTGTCACTTCAGCCCATCCCCGCAGATGCCTTGGCGCCCCCGAAGGCGTTGCGCCTTTATGGCACAACCCCCAACGCGCTGATAGAAGCCATGCAACGATTACACCATCTCATCAGAATTTGGTATGCCAATGTTATCCGTGGCGCCGCGACATTCTGATCGCCGTTCATAAAGACCTGATTTTGAGAAATGACAGGCGTTGCGCGACCGGCGCCAGGCAGCTGGCCCTCTATCGTGCGCGGAACGCTGGGGACGGACGCAATGACGCCATCCGAAACGAGACACTCGCCGCCGCCTGTCCGGCGGCCTGAAGCGTAGAAATACAGACTCAGCGGAGCCATCAGGCGTTCGGAGATTGTTGGCGCGGGCAGGAATTCCGGATGCAATACTCAAACGAAGGCCGCCGAGGCGGATGCGGCATCGCCTTCTCCGGTGCGCCGGCTGGCGACATGGCCCGTCCCCCGGGGCTCTGCGTCGTGGCGGCTGGCCCGTTTTGGTCCCAATGCGGAACACCGACTGGCCATCCGGCGCAGCCGTGAGGCTGGATGGGGGCGCGTCCGCGGCCCGGCGGCGGGCCGCGCGCCAGCGGCCTGATCGCTGAAAATCTCGCCGCACGCACGCCATCGTCGCCATGACGACCTCAACAGAGCGGCTTCCTCTTACATAATGTCGCATTGCAACGCTAGCTTGCTTATCCGTTGCTGCAATCCCGGGCAGGTTTGATCGGTTCGCCTTTAGCGCGAAGGCCATGTGATTTCCGCTAACTAGCCGAGATTGTTGGTTAATTGCTCATAAAAATCAGGGTTAAGGCGCATTAATTTCGTTGCTACCCGAAAGCTTGTGGATGTACAACCCGCTTACAGCGTTGCCGTACCTTGTTTTTGGTATGCAGCAAGCTGTCTGCCGGCTGCAGCAAGGGGCTGTAATTATGTTTGACGTCGCGGCCTATGACCTAGACGCAAAGCGCCCGTTTGAAGCAAATTTCGAAGCTTCGGCGGCGCCCGTCAGGCGCAAGTTGAAGCGCGCGATGGATATGCTGGTCGCTGGACTTCTGCTGTTGTTGCTGACGCCGGTTTTCATCGCCGTGGCTTTCGGCATTCGCATGGAATCCGAAGGTCCCGCATTCTTCCGCCAACGCCGCGGCGGCCAATTCGGCCGCTCCTTCAG
>DATJHO010000100.1:0-15533 GCA_035493835.1 Devosiaceae bacterium | reverse complement strand
GCGGGAATAAGGTGGTGACCCCGACGCGATTCGAACGCGTGGCCTCAGGATTAGGAATCCTGCGCTCTATCCTGCTGAGCTACGGGGTCGTCGGTGGAGGAAATAGCAAAACTTTGGCGTGGTGAAAACCGGAACTTGGCTTGGGCCGATCTGGATGGGCTATAATCCCCCCCTTAAGGGGGAGGGTGTCCGGCTGAGCTTGCGACCGGGCCGGTGACTCACACCCGCACTGACGTACACCTCCCCCCGTGCGGGGAGGCTGGGAGGGGGGTGTTGCCTCAAGGGAATCGCCGCAAGGCCGCTCCCCGGAAATGCGTTTTCCAGCAAGCGCAAAGCTGCCCACGTAGCATGCCGGAGAGAGGTGATTTTTTGGCCGAAGCGGTGCATGTTTCTATTGATCCATGCTGGGTAGTGATTTGCTCGACGTCCGCCTTGGTTATGCTGCCCTCGTGGCCCTTGCGTTGCTGCCCTGCGCTGGCGCGCGCGCCTGTAGCGGGCTTGCCGACGGCCCGGCCGGCGTCGTCACCGAGGTTTTGGATGGCAACACCGTAAAGCTCGATAGCGGCATTCTCGTGCGCCTGATCGGCGCGCAGGCGCCGCTGTCGGCGGGGCGACGCCCCGGCTCGCGCGCCCAGCCTCTGGCGGCGGAAGCCAAGGCGGCGCTTGAACAGCTGGTGCTGGGAAAACCCGTGCGGCTCGGCCTCGATAGCGAAGAGCTGGATCGGTACGGGCACATGCAGGCGCAGCTCTTTGTCGATGATTCGAACGCCTGGATCGAACAGGAAATGCTCGCGCGCGGCATGGCCCGCGTGGTGGTCGCGCCGCAGAACCGGGCCTGCATTGCCGAATTGATCGCCGCTGAGAATGGGGCTCGTTCGAACAGGCTTGGCATCTGGGCCGATCCCGATTACAGCGTCTTTGATGCGGCGGACCCAGCGGCTCTGGAGGGACGCGCCGGTCAATATGAAATCATCGAAGGCGATGTCGTCGGCACCGGGGAAGCGCGGGGCAGGGTCTACATCGATTTCGGCCGCGTCTGGAAGGACGACGTGACAGCAACGATCGACCAGAAAGCGCGTGCCTTGTTCGTGGCGGCCGGCATCGACCCCTTGTCGCTCAAAGGCAAGCGGGTGCGCGTCCGGGGATGGCTGGCAAATGCACAGGGACCGCTCGTCGAGCTCGACGTGCCCGAACAGCTCGAGGTCTTGGGGTCGAAGTGACTATGCTGTGCGGAACGTTTAGAGGGCTGCGGACCGGCCTGCTGATCGCCGTGTTGTTGCCGCTTGCCGGCTGCGTCGGTTTTGCCGATCCATCGAGCTTCAACTCGAACGCAAATTCGGCGCAGACTTCGCCGGTCGATGCGCCGACCGGGGAGGATGCCGAGGACGCCGTCATCGGCAAGCGCGAGCATCCGCGCATCATCGCCACCTATGGCGGCATCTATAACGATCCTGCCGCCGAAATCATGATCGCCCATATCGTGGGGCGGCTGCTGACGGCGGCCGGCCAGCCCAACACGCAATATACGGTCACCATCCTCGATACCGCCGACGTCAACGCCTTCGCGCTCCCCGGCGGCTATATCTATGTCACGCGCGGCATTCTGGCGCTGGCCAACGACAACAGCGAAATCGCCGCCGTCCTGGCGCACGAAATCGCCCACGTCGTGCTGCACCATGCGCGCGCCCGCTCGAACATGATCCGCGACGACCAGATGGTCGACAAGGTGATGACGGGGGTGCTCGCCCCGGCCGACGCCCAGGCGCTGGAAGAAAAGTCGCGCCTGTCGCTGGCCGCCTTCAGCCAGCAGCAGGAATTGCAGGCCGACCACAAGGGCATCGAGATCGCCGGAACCGCCGGCTATGATGCCTTCGCGGCGGCGCGCTTCCTTTCCTCGATGGGGCGGTTTTCCAAATTTTCGGTAGGGGACGCGACCCAGGCCGACGACTTCCTTTCGTCGCACCCCTCGACCCCGGACCGCATCCAGCGGGCGACGGCGCTGGCCCAGAGCGAGTTCGGCGACAAGCCCGGTGAGCACGATCGCGACGGCTACCTGGCGGCCATCGACGGCATGAGTTTTGGCGCGAGCCCGCAGCAGGGCGCCATCATTGGCCAGCGCTACATCCAGCCGGCGCTGAAGTTCACCTTCGTCGTGCCCAATGGCTATACGTTGCAAAATGCCCAGAGCGCCGTCGTGGGCGTGGCCGGCGATTCCGAAGCCGTGCGGTTCGACAGCGCGGAAGTGCCGGCCAGCATGGCGCTCACCGATTACCTCAAGTCCGGCTGGATCGCCGGGCTCGACCCCGCCTCGGTGACCGAAGCCACCGTCAACGGCATGGATACGGCCTCCGGCATCGCCAAGACGGCCCAGTGGTCGTTCCGAGTGTCGGTGGCGCGGTTCCAGGGCCAGGTGGTGAGGTTCATCTTCGCTGCCAAGGCCGATAGCCCGCGCTTCGATTTCGGCGCCGACGCCACGCTCAGGAGTTTTAGGCCAACGACCACCGCCGACCTGGCGCAGATCCGCTCGGTTTCCTTGAAGGTGATCGTCGCCAAGCCCGGCGACACTGCCCAAAAGCTCGCCCAGCGCATGGCCTCGATGAGCCGCGGGGTCGAGCTGTTCTACATCCTCAACAACCTGCTCCCTGGCGACCCGGTGACGCCCGGGCAGAAATACAAGGTCATCGAGGTCAGCTGACGAGTGGCTGTCGGCTGCGGGAGACCTCGCCTTTCGACAAGCTCAGGGTGAGGTCTTGAGAGTGGGCCCCCCTGCCTCGGAAACAGTTTGGCTGGAAGTTTCAACAACGCCCACCTCATGGTGAGCTTGTCGAACCACGGGAGCAAGCGCCAGGCCTCGCCCCCTCGATGGATTCCCAACGGCACTGGCGGGTGATCGGCGCGGAAAGAACGCCTCAACCGGCGCCGCCTCACCAACGGCGCGTCATGCCCGGCATCCGGGGCCACAAGTTCCGCTGAGCGGGTTGCCCGGAACTCGTGCCACGTTGCGCCGCACTACTCTTCCTTCCTTCTCCCCTCGCGGGAGAAGAGCCTGCGCCCGGACTGGATCCGGGGGTGGGGCGAAGCGCCGGATGAGGGCGAGGCCACACGCGCTGTGCCCGCGGCCCACCCCTCACCCGCCTGCCGGCACCCTCTCCCACAACGGGAGAGGGAAGAACGTGGCGCGGTTCTTTAAAACGGCGAGGTTCGGCAGCCGGCATGCCCTAAAAACAAAAAGGGCCGGCGCGTGGCCGACCCTTTTTTAATCAACTGCAACCCGTGTCTCAGGCGGCGGCTTCCTCGGCGTCGTCGGCCTTGGGGCCGCGGCGCGGGCTCTTCTGCAGGTTCTTTTCGATCAGCTGCACGGCCTCGGTCAGCGTCAGCTTGTTGACGGCACCGATTTCGCGGCTCATCCGGTCCATGGCCTGCTCGAACAGCTGGCGCTCGGAGTAGGACTGCTCGGGCTGGTCGTCAGAGCGATAAAGGTCCCGCACCACTTCCGAGATGGCGATCAAGTCGCCGGAATTGATCTTGGCCTCGTATTCCTGCGCGCGGCGGCTCCACATGGTGCGCTTTACGCGCGCGCGGCCGGTGACGGTATCGAGCGCCTTCTTGACCATGTCTTCCTCGGCGAGCTTGCGCATGCCGACGGACTTGATCTTGGCGACAGGAACGCGCAGCGTCAACTTGTCTTGTTCGAAGGAAATGACGAACAGCTCGAGCGTGAGCCCCGCCACTTCCTGCTCTTCGATGGAGATGATCTGGCCCACGCCATGCGCCGGATAGATGACGAATTCGCCGGTCTTGTAGCCGAGGCGCTGGGTGGTCTTCTTCACAGTCATTGAACTACTCCTGTTGACGCCGCGATGGATTGGTTCTTCAGCAAGAAACCACCCATTCTTGACTGTTCTCCGCCCGGTACACGGACGTTCAATACACCACTCTCCCGGCAAGTCCGCACGACCGGCCGGTTGCGTGTCAGCTCATCGATCCTGTCAAAAAAAAGGTGCCTCTGGGCACGCATGGGGCTGCATCGATAGGAGTAGCCTAGCACAATTTTTCAGCAAAATCAAAAACTGTGATTCCCTCCGTCAACCACTTGCGGCCAGGCTTGCAAAGTTATTGCAATTCCTTCCGAATTTGCCGAACCGGCGGGGGGCCGTGCAGTGACTATCGAGCCTGCCTCAGACCAGGGTTCAGCCCCCGTCCAGCACAGTTAACGAGATGTCAATCAATCGTCCGTCCCACACGGGACTTAGTCCCGAGCGGGCGAAGAGTCGCCAAGACGCGGCAGTAGGCCTGCGTCACCGGTTGTTGAGACATCGGCCTTTGGCCCAATGCGGCTAGTCGCCTTCGCCGGGCGCCTCGGAGAAGAATTTCTCGAACTTGTCGGTCTGCCCGTCGAATTGCTTGGCGTCCGGGGGCGGCTCGCGCTTGATCGTGATATTGGGCCAGACAGAGGCATATTTGGTGTTGATCTCGAGCCATTTGTCGAGGCCCGTCTCCGTATCGGGGACGATTGCCTCGGCCGGGCATTCGGGCTCGCACACGCCGCAGTCGATGCACTCGTCCGGATGAATGACGAGCATGTTCTCGCCTTCATAGAAACAGTCGACGGGGCAGACCTCGACGCAGTCCATGTACTTGCACTTGATGCAATTGTCGGTGACGAGATAGGTCATTAGTCCGTCCTGGGCCGTGTGAGGGCGAGTGCTCCCCCGCGGTTGGGCTTGCTAAACGCTTTTTTCGCTCACCGCAAGGGCGGGCGTGGGCAGCGATTTGCTGGCTTTCGCCCCGGCGCGCAACGGCTTTCCTTTGGTGTGGATGACACCACGCCGAAATTGCGGCAAGCTGCCTGCGGCAGGCTTTCCGTTCCGTACTTGCCAGGCGAATTTATTTCGATTGCTCAAAGGTCTTACGTGGCTCAACCCGATACGCAGCGCGCCCTCCGCAAGTTCAATTTTGTCGCCGGTGCGGAAGGGTCGGGAACAACGCTCCTGCTGCGCCTGCTCGCCTCGCCAAACTGTGCGGTGAGCCTGGGCGGCAATCACATAAAATATCCGCCCGAGGCCAAGCCACTGGTTGCCGCCTTCGATGCCAGCAACCGGCAATTGTGGGATCGCAAGGTCTCCTTTGCTGTCCATGAGGAGGGCCGCGAGCGCTGGCGCGCCGCTAATGCCGCCCTCCTCGAGGCGCGGGTCTTTGCCGAAACGACGCGGTTTTTCTTCAAGCGCTCGTTCCCCTTTGCCATGCCGCGCGACCAGTTCGCGCCCGACCTCTGGGATGTCTATGACCTCTGGCCTGAGGCGCAGGTGATCGTCATCTACCGCGATCCCCGCGCTGCAGCCTATTCGGCGTACCGGCGCGGTTTCGACAGCGACATCCGAAGGCTCGCGGTCACCTGCAGCGAACAATTGACCTGGATCGCGGGGCAGGTGCGGGCCATCGGCCGGGAAAAGATCGCGCTTGTCTCCTACACGGCACTCTGCAACGAGCCGCTGCGGGTCCTGGAGCCGCTGGCCGCCCGCTGCGAACTGCCGTTCGACGAGATCAAAGCCGCGGCCGAGCGCGAGGGCATGAAAACCACCGCCGACGATCGCTGGGCGCATGAACTGGATGCCAGCAATACGCGCTGGCTCAACGAATTCTTCGACGCACGCCGGCTCAGGCAGTGGGAGATTTTGACTGGGGGCGAGTAGGGCGGGAGACCTCGCCCTTCGACAAGCTCAGGGTGAGGTTCTGAGGTGAAGCGCCGACAGGGGCTGGACCTCCCAACATCCTCCACCTCAGGGTGAGCTTGTCGAACCATGGGCCACAAGCACCGTCATCGCCAGCCACCCGCACGGCGTCATCCCGATGAAAATCGGGATCCATCTCCGGGCAACATGCCGCGCGGGTGGGGAAGGAAAGATGGATTCCGGCGTTCGCCGGAATGACGTTGGCGACGGGGAATGTCCCTGGGCTTTAGAGGCCGCCTGAAGGCGCTCGGAGATCACGTCCTCGTTCCTCACCCGCTACTCCTCGTCCCCATCCATTTGCAGCCGATCGGTCTCCCGGCGTTCCTTCTTGGTCGGCCGGCCGGTGCCGGGGGCGCGGAGGGCGATGGGGGCTGGCTCGTCCGGGCGGGGGAGGGGCGGTGGCGACAGGTCTTCGTAGAGCAGCGCTGCCTCGGGCGCCGGGCCGCGGCGGATGCCGGGCTCGAGGATGCGCCAGACCTGCAGCCGCTGGTGCAGCGTCATGGTAAGCACGTCGCCGGCGCCCACCTTGTGGTCGCTATCGAGCGTGCGCTCCGAATTGACCCGCACCAGCCCCGCCTCGATCAGCTTTTGCGCCAGCGTCCGCGATTTTACCGCGCGGGAAAAGAACAGCCATTTGTCGAGCCGCTGCTTTAGGGGCGGAGGCTGCAACGCCTACTCGGGCTTGCGGTCGCGGAGCACCGCGAGCGCCGCGAAGGGCGAATCCGGATCGAAGGCACGCTCGCGCTGCGGCCGGCCGCCATTGGTTGGCTTGGGGCCGCTGAACGAGCGCTGCTTGTCCTCGCGCGGGGGCCGGTTGGGACGGTCGCCGCCCCCCTCGTTGCGCTCGAAACGGGGACGGTTTTCCTTGCGCTCGGGTTTTGGCCCACGCCCACCATTTTCGCGTTCCGGCTTGCCGCCGCCATTGGCATTGTTGGCGCCAGTGCCGCCGTTCCTGTCGGCGGGCGGGCTGGCGTGCCGGCGATGATGGCGCTCGTGCGGCTCACCGGCTTCCTTGGGGGCCTCGCCTTCGGCCGATGAAGCACCCTGGCGCGCGCCGCGGCCCTCGCGGCGGTGTTCATGCCGGTGTTCCGGACGACGGCCGCCGGGATACCAGATTTCATCGAATTCGGGCTCGGCGGGCTTGGCCTCGGCCGCCTCCACGGGCGTGTCGCTCGCGGGCTCGGCAACGGCTTCGCCCGTGGCTTCCGTTGCGGGGAGCGGACCCGAGCCGAGATCCTCGGCCGCCTGCACCGCGTTCGGCTCCGTGGTCTCGACCGGGGCGCCCTCTACGGCGGTGAGCGCTGCGTGATCATCGACAGCGGCGGCCGGCACGGCCTCGACCGATTCTGCGACCTCGCGATAGTCCTCGGCCGCCTTGGCGATGTCCTGCTCCGCGGCGCCGTCGAGGACGGCCAGCTCGGCGATTTCTTCCGGCGACGAGACGATGTCCGACGCAGCTTCGGTGGCCGGCGTCTCGCTGTTCGCGGCCTCGGCCGGAGCCGGCGTCTCCACCGGCGCAACCGGCTTCGGCACGCGCCGCACGCGATATCCCAGCGAACTGAGGATTGAGGTAAAGTCCTCTCCCGAGCAGCCGAGCAGCGAGGTCATTTCCACCGTGACGCGAAATCCGTTGCCCTCGGCGGCGCCGGCGGGCGCCGGATTGGTTGCCGTCCGAGGATCGAAGGCGATCAGCGGCCGGATGATGTCGGCAAGGCGCTCGAGAATGTCGACGCGCACGGCCCGGCGGCCGGCCACCTTGAAGCCGGCGACCTCATAAAGGCGCGTGCTCACTTCCGGATCGATGAGGAAGGAGGTGCGGCCGGAGAGCACGGTGTGCGGCAGTTCGGAAACGCCCGGCTGGCGGATGCCGCCATGCTTCAGCGCATAAAGGATGATGGCGAGTTCGCGCGGGGCGGGCTTCAGGCTCAGCGGCAGGTAGATGTGGTAGGCGCCGAACTTGATCCCGTGCTTGCGCATTTTTCCGCGCACGTCCTGGTCGAGGCCTTTGACCTCGTCGGCCACGGCAGTGCGGGGCAGGATGCCGAGGTTTTCGGACAGGCGGAAGGCGATGCCGCGCGCCGCCCCTTCGAGATCGGTGGGTTCGGCCAGCGCGATCACCGATTCGAGCAGCGTGTTGATGTGGTGGCGCAGCCAGAGGCTGAGTCGCTCCTGCACGCGCTCGAGTTCGACCCCGCTCAGGCTTTCGTCCGCAAGGATGATGAGGCGCGGCGCCAGCAGCGTGTCGCCCTCGGCGAGCTGGGCGACGATTTCGCCCTTCCAGCGAACGAAACCGTCCGTGGCGAGGATGAACTCCTCGTTCGGCGCGCCGGTGAGGCGGTCGGCACGGTTACGGATCTCGGGGGCGATCGCCTGGCTGGCGGCGGTGCGCAAGCCCTTGGCGTCGCCTTCGCCGTCCGATCTTGCCAGCGTGAAGCGAAAGCCCTCGATCGAACCGATGAGGTGCCCCTCCAGGCTTACTTCGCCGCGATCGTTGATTTCAGGCAAGGCCATTAGTCTGTCTCTCAGATGACGGATAAGGACGCTGGTGCGCCGATCGACGAAACGCTGAGTAAGCCGCTCATGCAGGGCATCGCTTAAGCGGTCCTCTATGTCCCGGGTCTTTTCGCGCCAATGCGCCGGATCTTCAAGCCAATTCCTACGGTTAGCGACAAACGTCCAAGTTCGGATTTGGCGGATCCGATTGGACAGGGTGTCTATGTCGCCGGATGTATTGTCGCAGAAGCTCACTTGCTCGGCAATCCAGTCCGCGCCGACCTTGCCTTGAGCCATGAGGTCGCAATAGACGCGGGTGATGATTTCCCCATGCTGGGCGGGGGAAATGTCGCGATAATCGGGAATCTGGCAACATTCCCACAGCTGCTGGACGGCCTGTCGGCTCGTGGCAAAGCGCGCCGCCTCGTTGCGGGCCAAAAACTCCAGCGCCTGCTGGTCAGTGGCGAGGGGCACCCGGGTCAGCGCCTTGTGCGCGGGCGGCTGTTCCAGGCTTTTGCGCAAGGCATCGATCGAAGCGAAATCGAGCTGGGTGTTGCGCCATTGCAATTGCCGCACCGGCTCGAAATCGTGGCTTTCGAGCGCCTGGATCAGTTCCTCGTCGAAAGCCTCGGCGTTGGCGGTGACGCCAAAGGTGCCGTTGTCGAGGTGGCGGCCGGCGCGGCCGGCGATCTGGGCGAACTCGGCCGGGGTCAGGGGCCGCGTCTGGTGGCCATCGAATTTGTGGTCGTCGGCAAAGGCCACGTGGTGGACGTCGAGATTGAGCCCCATGCCGATGGCGTCGGTCGCCACGAGAAAATCGACGTCGCCATTCTGGTAAAGGTCGACCTGGGCGTTTCGCGTGCGTGGGCTGAGGGCGCCCATCACCACGGCCGCGCCGCCGCGCTCGCGGCGGATCAGTTCGGCGATGGCATAGACCTGGCTGGCCGAAAAGGCGACGATGGCCGAGCGCGGCGGCTGCCGCGAAATCTTCTTGCTGCCGGCATAGGTCAGCGCCGACAGGCGCGGCCGGTAGATGATTTCGGCATGGGGCAGCAGCGTCTTGATCACCGGCACCATGGTCGCGGCCCCGAGCAGCAGCGTTTCGCTGAGCCCGCGGGCGTTGAGAATGCGGTCGGTGAAGACGTGGCCGCGGTCGAAATTGATGGCGGTCTGGATCTCGTCGATGGCGAGGCACTCGACCGGCATTTCGACGGGCATGGCTTCGACCGTCGCCACCCAGTAGCGGGCGTGGGGCGGGGTGATGCGCTCTTCGCCCGTCACCAGGGCCACGGCGCCCTTGCCGACCCGGTCAACGAGGCGCCCATAGACCTCGCGCGCCAGCAGCCGCAACGGCAGCCCGATCATGCCGGAGCGATGCGCCAGCATGCGTTCGATGGCAAACCAGGTCTTTCCGGTGTTGGTCGGGCCCAGGATCGCCTTGAGGGGCGAGGAGAAACTAGCTTCCATACTGACCTAGACCTAGGGGCTCTCGGCGGCGAAGGAAAGGTGTACCGGGGTGAAACAATTTTCGATCCGGAGCGGCACGGCATTAATATTTGGTACGAAACAGGAACATAAACGGAGCGAATCGGCGCGAATCGGTGAGTCCCAGTTTGTTCCCTACTGCATATAGGGGCAGTGCCGGCCAGCGACACGCAAGTCATCAGCTTGTGGGAGGGATTTGGGCCAAAATAGGCGAATTCGCGTTCACAAAGCTTGCAGAAGGGTTGATGGGACGCCGAATCGGCCAAGTGCTAAAGCTTATTAAACGCCGGAAGCGCAAAGATTTTTTGACGATAAACAATTCTCCCCCGGCATTCCGCGGCATTGCCGGGCCGGCATTGGCAAAACAGCCTGTTGACGGTGCCAAAACGGGACAGTCGCCGCGTTAGGAATTTATTTACCATGCGGGCGAAAGGCGCCGGTGCTGGGCCATAGCGACGGTCCATTCGGCTGGTAAGGGCGCCTCGAGGGGCACAATGCCGCAACACCCTCAGCGTCATCCCGACGAACGTCGGGATTCATCTCCGGACAACATGCCGCACCGGTGGGGCAGGGACAAACGATGGATTCCGGTGTGCGCCGGAATGACGTCGGGGGTGGGGCTCCGTTTGGCGCTCGCCCCCCGAAAGACCTATTTCAAACTGGTCAGCACCATCGAAAGATCCCCGACGCTGGTGCCGAGCAGCACCCGATACGGGATGAAAAAACCGGTCTCGGCCATGGGGGCATACCAGACGAAGATGCGGTCCGACTTGGCGAGGTAGTCGGTCATTTCCGAGGTGGTGAAATGGCCGGAGATCGGGGTGTATTTGATCTGGCATTGCACCACAGGTCCCTGATAGGCGGTGCGCAGGGACGTGGCCTTGTCATCGCCCAGATAGCTCATGGCGAGGTCGAAGCGCTCGACGCCGGTGAAAATGTGCATGTGCCGGTTGCAGAGCGAGGCATCGAGCTCGTGGCCCTTCAGGATGAAGGCCGAGAGCAGGTCGCCGACCCCGCCGACGAGCTGCGAGCGTTCGATCGGCACGCGGTTGATGTTGTCGACCAGCGGCGGCTTGACCTCGAAGGCGTCGACATTGCCGTGCTCATATTTGACGTCGAGGGAAAAATCCTCGTCGTGAGCCCTCGTCTCGAGATCGAATTTTTGGGAGGCAAGGCCGGTGGGGGTGGAAACGCCGCTTGCCTCCACCTTGGCGGTGCCGCTCGCGACCATGCTGCCGAGGCCGGTGACCGTGGCGTCGGCCTTCACGTCATAATGGCCGGCGGCATCGGTGAGCTGGATGTCGGCGGTCGCGATGTTGATGCCGCCCAGGCTCAGCAAATAGCCGGCGGTCGAATCCACATCGGCGGCCGCTGCCGGCGCAACCCCCAACAGGGACAGCGCCAGAAAGGGCAGGGCAGGGAGAAATCTCGGCGAGAACACGAGGAACCTCGGGGGCTAGCTCGCCCCCAGGAGGCGGCACGAATCGATCATCGGTTCCAAGATGCCGGGGGCGTGGGGGCCGCGCAAGGCTCGAAAGGCAACATCTGAGCTCTCAAGCTTGACGGCAGGCGGGGCATTCTCTATGGAAGCCGCTCAAGATTTCAGGACACGTCCGGTCGCTCGCGGGCCAACTCCCGCCACCGGCTGCTATTGAACAGGATACAACAAGAATGTCTCGGCGCTGTGAACTGACCGGCAAGGGCGTAATGACCGGCAATACCGTCAGCCACGCGATCAACAAGACGCGTCGCCGGTTCCTGCCCAACCTCCTCAACGTGACGCTGCTGTCCGACTCGCTCGGCCGCTCCGTCCGGCTGCGGATCTCGGCCAACGCGCTGCGTTCGGTCGAACATCGCGGCGGGCTCGATGCCTTCCTGCTCAAGGCCGACGAGAGCGAACTCTCCGAGCGCGCTCAGCTCCTGAAGAAGGAAATCCGGGCTGCCCTGGCCGCCTGAGGTTCTGTGCCTTGAAGTTTTCGCCCGCGTGCTTCCTTAGCGCGCGGGTTTTGTTTTAGGGCTAGGCACGTGCGTGGGGCCCACCCATCACCAGCCTGCCGACACCCTCTCCCACAAGGGGAGAGGGGAGTTGTGGCACGGCGGTGCAACGCACGCTCCTCCTTCTCCCCTCGCGGGAGAAGGTGCCCGAAGGGCGGATGAGGGGGGTCTGCCCCTCCCGAAAACGCGAGGGGGCAGTACCCCCAAATGGAGAAATCAGTGACCAGACAAACCCGCCTCCGTGATTATTTCCTGCCCGTGCTCGCCATGGTGGCGGTGGTTGCGGCCTCGAACATCTTGGTGCAGTTCCCGGTCCAGGTGCATCTGGGGCCGCTGAACCTGGCGGATTTTCTCACCTGGGGGGCCTTTACCTATCCGGTCGCGTTCCTCGTCACCGATCTGACCAACCGGCGTCTCGGTTCCTTCACCGCCCGCCGGGTGGTGCTTGCCGGGTTCCTCGTCGGCATCGTGGTCTCCGCCTTTCTGGCGAGCCCCCGGGTCGCGACCGCCTCGTGCACGGCCTTCCTCATCGGCCAGCTGCTCGATATCGCGATTTTTTCGAAACTGCGCCGCGGGCCGTGGTGGCAGGGGCCGTTGGCGGCGCCGCTCCTCGGCTCGGCTATCGATACGCTGATCTTCTTCAGCCTGGCCTTTTCGCCGGTGTTCGCGGGCCTTGACCAATTGTTCGGCCATCCGGACGGCTCGCTTGCTTTCCCCGCGCCCTTCTTCGGCATCGGTGCCCTGGTGCCGCTCTGGATTTCGCTGGCCGCGGGCGATTTTTCGGTAAAATTCCTCGCCGCCGGCGTGCTGCTGGCGCCGTATCGCGCGCTGATGGGGCCGCTCGTTCAGCCGCAGGCGGCGTGAGGCCGGCGGGCGCTACTCCGCCCGTTTCTCATCGAGGAATGCGGCGACGGTCGCCGGATCGACGTTCTTTTCGATGAAGGCCTCGCCGATCCCGCGGGTGAGAATGAAGGTCAGCGCCCCGCGGACCACCTTCTTGTCCTGGGCGATGGCATCCATCAAAACCGGCGTCGGCGGCAGCTCGCCGGGAATGTCCGATAGCTTTGTCGGCAGCCCCGCCGCGCGCAGATGCGCCTCGACCCGGCCCGTATCCTGCGAATTGGCAAGGCCGAGCCTGGCCGAAAAGCCGTGCGCCAGCACCATGCCAATGGAAACCCCTTCGCCGTGCAGCAGCCGGTCGGAAAAGCCGGTCGCCTTTTCGAGCGCATGCCCAAAAGTGTGGCCCAGATTGAGCAGGGCGCGAACGCCGGTCTCTTTCTCGTCGGCGAGCACGAAGCGGGTTTTTGCCGCGCAGGCATGAGCGACCGCCTCGGCGCGGGCCGCGCCGCCGTCAAATATCTCCTGCCGGTTCGCCTCCAGCCAGTAAAAGAACTCGGCATCGTCGATCAGGCCGTATTTGGCCATTTCGGCATAGCCGGCGGCGAATTCGCGCGGGGGCAGCGTGTTGAGGGTCGAAAGATCGGCCAGCACCAGCCTGGGCTGGTGAAAGGCGCCGATCAGGTTCTTGCCGTGCGGCGAGTTGATGCCGGTCTTGCCGCCGACCGAGGAATCCACCTGGGCAAGGAGCGAGGTCGGCACCTGCACGAAATCCATGCCCCGTCGGGTGACCGCGGCGGCAAAGCCGGCAAGGTCCCCGATCACCCCACCACCCAGCGCGATCACCAGATCGCCGCGCTCGAGCTTGGCCGCCAGCAGCGCATCCACCACTTCGCCGAGCCGGGCGAAGGATTTTGTCGCCTCGCCATTGGGCAGGACGATCTCGGCATAGCCGATTTCGGCGGCATCGAGCGATTTCCTGAGGCGCGGCAGCTGCGCCTTGGCAACTTCGGTATCAGTGACGATGCCGAAGCGGCGGCCGGGGAATTTGGCCTTGAGCCTTTCACCCGCCGTCTCCAGCACCCCCTCACCGATGACGATGTCATAGGCGCGCTCGCCAAGCGGCACGTGGACAATATTTTCAGTGGTCATGGCTGGCCTCGGCTGAGAAGCGGGAGAGATGTCGGGTCAGCGCCGCAATGATTTCCATGGCCACCTGGTCCTGCGGCACGTCGCCCGTGCCCACGGTTACGTCGGCCTCGGCATAGATGGGATAGCGCTGAACCATCAGCGCCTTGAGCGTTGCCTTGGGATCTGCGGTCTTGAGCAGCGGCCGGTTAGAGCGGCGGGAGACGCGTTGGAACAGGACGTCGAGCTCGGCCTTGATCCAGACCGATACCGATTCGGCCTTGATCAGCGCCCGCGTCTCCTCGTTGATGAAGGCGCCGCCGCCGGTCCCGAGCACGACATTGGTCTCGCGCAGCAGTCGGGCGATCACCCGCGCTTCCCCGGCGCGAAAATCGGCCTCGCCATGGGCGGCAAAGATTTCGGCGATGGTCATGCCGGCGGCCCTTTCCACCTCCTCGTCGCTATCGACGAAGTGGCGGCCGAGTTTTGCCGCAAGGCGCCGACCAACCGTGGTCTTGCCTGCGCCCATCATGCCAACCAAAACGATCGGGCGCCCGGCGAGGAGGGCCAGCAGATCGTCCCGTTTGCTTTCTCGCGTGGTCACGCCAGCCTCAATTCCGTTCGGTGCGGTTGAACCGGTGGATGGGGGCCTTGTCAAGCGACAGCGCCGGCAATGCTCAGGGTTAACAAAATGCGCCCGCTGTCCACATTCCGACATAATTCCTTAGAAGTGGCTTGAACTATGGCCCCAAAATGCGCTTGTTAGCCGCGTTTGCAACCTCGCCTGTATGAAAAGACCCCCATGGATCAGCAAGCCGAACTCATGCCCGTGCTCGAAGCAGCCGGCATCACCGTCAACGGATCGAACCCGTGGGATCCGCAGATCAAAAGCAAGGAAGTGTGGCAGCGCCTTTATGCGCAGGGCTCGCTGGGGCTCGGCGAGGCCTATATGGATGGGCTGTGGGAAGTCGAGGACATGGCTGAGTTCTTCAGCCGTGTCGTTAGTGCCAATATCGAGGACAAGCTGCGGATCACGCCAAACCTCATCTGGCAGATCGTGCAGGCGCGCTTCCTCAACATGCAGACGATCAGCCGTTCGCGGCGCGTCGCCAAGATGCACTACAACGAGACCGACGCCTATAAGGCGAGCCTCGATGCGCGCATGACCGGCTCCTGCGGCTATTGGCCGGAAGGCGTCGAAAATGTCGATCAGGCGCAGGAAGCCAAGCTCGACATGATCTGCCGCAAAGTCCAGCTCAAGCCCGGCGAAACAGTCTGGGATATCGGCTGCGGCTGGGGCGCCTTCATGGGCTTTGCCGCCGAAAAATATCAGGCCAACTGCGTTGGCGTTACCGTGTCGCCCGACCAGGCCGCCTATGGCCGCGAGCGCTACAAGAATCTGCCGGTCGAGTTCCAGGTAAAGGATTATCGCGAGTTCACCGGCAAGGCGGACAAGATCGTCTCGATGGGCATGTTCGAGCATGTCGGCCACAAGAATTTCCGCACCTATTTCGAGACGGCGCGGCGGGTGATCAAGGACGACGGGCTGTTCCTGCTCCACACCATCGGCTCGCCGGATTCGAAGGAAACCATCGACCCCTGGATCGAAAAGTACATTTTCCCCGGTGGTGTGCTGCCCTCGCTGAAGCAGGTCGGCGAGGCGATGGAGGGCCTGTTCACCGTCGTCGACCTCCACAATATCGGGCCCCATTACGACAAGACGCTGGTCGCCTGGTGGGACAATTTCCGCACCAAGTGGCCCACCCCGCAGACGCCGGAGCAGTGGCGCTTCTACCGCATGTGGCAGTATTACCTTCTCTGCTGCGCCGGCGGTTTCCGCGCCCGAGCCATCCAAGTCTGGCA
>DATJHO010000099.1:0-12439 GCA_035493835.1 Devosiaceae bacterium | reverse complement strand
GCCTAGGGGGCGATCTGGGCGGCGACAACGACACCCATGGGACGGCGATGCACGCGCGGTGCCACAAATTCCCCTCCCCCTCATGGAGGAAGGGACGATGCGGCACCACGGTGCCACTATTCTTTCGGCCTCTCCCAGAGGGGGTGGGAGTTGTTCTTTCTCAGGTCCGCTGAACTATGTGCCAGGTACTTAAGCGTGCTCAATTATACTGGACAACAACGGCGTTCTAATCTGTAATTCGCCAGTGCCCGAATGGGCGAGCAGGGAGGATACAATGAAACTATTCAAGACAGCCGCCATGGCGGCCGCCGTCGTGGGTATGTTGACCGTCGGCAGCGCCTTCGCCCAGGACCAGAAGACCTATACCATCGGCGTCTCGGTGCCGACCGCCGACCATGGCTGGACCGGCGGGGTGAACTTTTTCGCCCAGCAGGCAGTCGACCGGCTCGGCAAGCTCTACCCCAACCTCAAATTCGTGCTGGCGACCGCGCCCGATTCGAGCAAGCAGGCCGCCGACCTCGAAGACATGGTCACTACCCGCAATATCGATGCGCTGGTGGTGCTGCCGGGCGATCCCGACGCGATGACCAGCGCGATCAAGAAGGTGAAAGATGCCGGCAAGTGGGTGACGGTCGTCGACCGGGCGCTAAGCCAGCCGGGCATTCCCGACCTTTATGTCGCCGGCGACAATCCCGGCCTGGGCGCCACGACGGCGGCATATTTCAAGCAGGCGCTGCCCAGTGGCGGCAACATCGTCATCCTGCGCGGCCTGCCGATCCCGATCGACAAGCAGCGCGTCGATGCCTTCAACGAGGGGATCAAGGGCACCAACATCAAGGTGCTCGACAGCCAGTTCGCGAACTGGAACCGCGATGACGGCTACAAGGTGATGCAGGACTTCTTGACCAAGTATCCCAACATCGACGCCGTATGGGCCCAGGACGACGATACGCTCGTGGGCGTGCTGAAGGCGGTGAAGGAAGCGGGGCGCGACAACATCTGGGCAGTTGGCGGTGCCGGCATGAACCAGATCGTCAAGATGGTGGCGGAGGGCAGCAAGCAGGTGCCGGTGGATGTCAGCTACAACCCCAACATGATCGCGACCGCCATCGACGTCACGGCGCTGCGTTATGTGGCCGGGGCCCAGGTCGGCGGCAATTTCATCATCAATTCTGAGCTGATCACCAAGGATAACGCCAAGGAATTCGACTACCCGAATACTCCGTTCTGATCGACAATTCGGCCAACCCACGCACCGCCCGGCTCGTTCCGGGCGGTTTTTGTTGCCAAACGGGTGCTCGCGGCGCAATTCGTGCCGTCTGGCCGCGCCCTTGGCGCAGACGTGCATTTGTTGATTGATTAATCCCCCGGATTGCCTAATTGGCCGTTTGTCCCATATGAAATGGGCACGAGGCCCGGCGGCGCCCCACAGCGGGCGGACGCGAATGCCGATCGGGGACTGTGCATCAGGCATCGATCTTCCAGCAACGAGTACATTCCGTTATGGCGACCCCGGTCATTCAAACCGAAAAAACCAATCTTTATCTGACCACCGGCAAGACGCAGCTTCACATCCTCAAGGATGTGACTTTCAGCTTGAATCCGGGCGAAGTCGCTGCTGTCGTCGGCCCCTCGGGCAGCGGCAAGACTTCGCTGCTGATGGTGTTGGGCGGCCTCGAGAAGGCGTCGAGCGGCAAGGTCGTGGTCGGCGGTCGCGATATCACCAACCTCAACGAGGACCAGTTGGCGGTGTTCCGGCGCGAGACGCTGAGCATCGTCTTCCAGAGCTTTCATCTCATCCCCTCGATGACTGCCATCGAGAATGTCAGCCTTGCGCTCGAAATCGCCGAGCGAAAACTTTCGGTCAAGCAGATCCGCGAGGCTGCGGCGGCAGCGCTGGCCGAGGTGGGACTGGGCGACCGGCTCCATCATCTGCCCAATGCGCTTTCGGGCGGCGAGCAGCAGCGCGTGGGCCTTGCCCGCGCCATGGTGACCAATCCCAAGCTGCTTTTGGCGGACGAACCCACCGGCAATCTCGACCAGGATACCGGCGCCAAGGTCATCGACATGATGTTCGGCGTTGCCCGCGAGAAGGGCACGGCAATCCTCCTCATCACCCATGACCGTAATCTCGCGCGCCAGGCCGATCGGCGGCTGACCATGGAGCACGGCCGCCTTACTGCCGAAGCCGAGGTCGTGCCGGCATGAGCCAGTTGCAGAACTGGATCCGGATCGCGCTTCTCGACCTGAGAGGCGACCTCAGGCGTTTCGGCGTGCTGCTTGCCTGCCTCGCGCTGGGGACCTGCACCATCGCCGCCGTCGGTTCTGTCGGCGCCTCACTGCAGGACGCGATCATCCGCGATGCCACCAAGCTAATGGGCGGCGACCTCGAGGCTTCACGTTCCGACCGGCGCGCCACCCCAGAGGAGCGCGCGTTCCTCGAAACGCTCGGCCCCACCGCGGAAGTCGATGATAGCAATGGCCGGGCGGTTTCCGGCGAGAACAGCGCTTTCCTCGATATCGTCGCGGTGGACGGCGACTATCCCCTGGTCGGCAACGTCCATAGTCCGCAGTTGCCCAACGGGGAAAAGCCCTGGGCCCTCCTAGGCAACAAGAATGGAATGTGGGGCGCCATCGTCAACCCCATCATCCTCGATCGGCTTGGCATCAAGCTGGGCGGCACCTTCAAGATCGGGGATACGCCCTATCAGGCGCGCGGGGTACTGGGTTCGCTCCCCGATGGGGCAGCGCGGGGGTTCCATCTGGGCCTGACGACGCTGATTTCCGTTGATGCGCTGGCCGCGACCCCGGACGCGCGGCCGCCGCTCCCGGGCATGCTGACGCAGTACCGGTACAAGATCGTGCTGCCGATGAAGGGGCAGGACGCCCTTGCGGCCTATGCCGCCGGTGCCAAGGCGATAGCCGACAAGTTCCATGATCCCGAATGGGCGACGCGTAGTCCCAAGGACGCCGCCGGGGATCTCGCGCGCTATTACGATGTGTTCACGCAGTTCCTGCTGATCGTGGGGCTTTCGGCCCTGCTGGTGGGCGGAGTCGGCGTCTCGAATGCGGTTTCCGCCTACGTCACGCAGAAGCAGCGCTCGATTGCCACCATGCGGAGCCTGGGCGCCACCGGCAACCGCATCATGGTGCACTTTCTGGTGCAGCTCGGCATCCTGTCGCTGATCGGCATCGCCATCGGCGTAACGCTTGGGGCGCTGGCGACCGCGGCGGCGCTGCCGACGCTGGGGCGCATTCTCGGCGTCGATTTGCCGCCGGAGATCCATTTCGTTGCGCTCGCTACCGCCGTCGGCTTCGGCCTGCTGGTCGCGTTCGGCTTCTCCTTCATGCCGCTGCTGCGCGCACAAAAGCTGAAGCCGGCCATGCTCTTCCGCTCGGTGGGCGGCGCGATGGAAAAGCTGGGCTGGCACGAACTGCTCAGGCCCCAGGCCTTCCTGCCGCTCGTCGGCGCGGCCGTGCTGATTTACCTCCTGGCGTTGCTCACCACCCGCGACCTGACGCTGGTCAACTGGTACGCGATCGGTGTGATCGCCGCCTTCCTGCTGCTGCGCTTTGCCGGCCTCGCGCTGCAATTCCTGCTCCGACTCCTGCCGCCGGTCTCCAACGCCGCCGTCCGCAACGCCATCAAGGCGGTCTATCGGCCGGGTTCGCCCGCGCCCGTGGTGATCCTGTCGCTGGGGCTGGGGCTCGCCATGCTCCTCCTCATCGTCCTGATCGACAACAACACCCGCAACCAGTTGCAGGGCGAGGTGGCGCGCGACGCCCCGACTTTCCTTGCGACCGACCTCTTCCCCGATGAGGTCGACGACCTCAACAAGCTCGCCCGGACGGATAAGGATTTTGCCAAGTTCGTGGCCGTGCCGAGCTTTTCCGGCAATGTCACTGCGGTAAACGGCGTTCCGGTCGGCCAGATCAAGGGCGTCAGCGAAGAAGCCCAGTTCATGCTCGGCGGGGCCACGCGCAAGCCGGTCCCGATCACCTGGGCCGGCGACCTGCCGCCGGAATCGAGCGTCGCCGACGGCCAGTGGTGGGGCAAGGACTACAAGGGCCCGCCGCTGATCTCGCTCCGGACCTCGACCGCCGCGGCACTGAACCTCAAGGTCGGCGACAAGGTCGATTTCGACCTCTACAACCAGCACATCACCGCAACCCTGGCCAATACCCGAAATTTCCAGTGGCAGAGCGGCATGAACTTCATGGTGACGTTCTCGCCGCATGCGCTTGATGGCCTACCGGGCAATTTCATGGGTGGGGTCTATGCCGCGCCCGGCGCCTCCACCCCGGTCGGCCGCAAGCTCGCGCAGCAATTTCCGGACGTGACTTTCATCCCGGTCGGGGATGCGCTCAACCAGGCGGCAACGATCATCGACCAGTTGAGCACGGCGGTGGATATCGTCGGCGGCCTTGCGGTGATCAATGGGCTCTTGGTGCTCGCGGGCACGATGGCGGCGGGCCGCGCGCAGCGCGAGGCCGATGCCGTGGTCCAGAAGGTCCTGGGGGCGACACGTGGCGACGTGATCCGGGCGTTCGTACTCGAATACGGCATCCTGGGTGCCTTCGCGGCAGTACTCGCGGCCGTTCTCGGCGTCATCGGCGCCTGGGCGATCACCGTTTATGCGCTGCAAGTGGGCTACGGCGTTGACCTGCCGCTGATCCTGGTGGTGATCGTCTTGACAGTGGCGCTCACCATCGCCACCGGCGCCGCCACGACCTGGGGCGCGCTCTCCACCAAGCCGGCGCAGTATCTGCGCACGGAGTAGCCCCAGCGCCCCCCCTTGGGGGAGAGGGTGGGGTGAGATTGATCTACTCGCCGGCAATTGTGTTTGTGGCCAAGACCCCTCGCCCGGTCCTATGGGACCGACCTCTCCCCGACGGGGAGAGGAATAAGAGGCATGGCGCTTGAGGATTCCTCTCCCCGTCGGGGAGAGGTCAGCCGAGCGAAGCGGAGGCCGGGTGAGAGGGCTCACCACTTCCCCACCACCTTGGAATGCCCCTATTTCTCCGCCACCAGCGGCGCCGCCTTGGCACCGAGCGCCTTCAGTGCGTCCCCCGGCGCGAGCCTTACCTGGAGCCCGCGCTGGCCGCCATTGATGAAGACCTGCTCATGGGCGAGCGCCGTCTCCTCCAGCGCGGTCGGCACCTTTTTCTTCTGCCCGAACGGGCTGATGCCGCCCACCTTGTAGCCGGTGAGCCGCTCGGCGGCGTCAGGCTTCATCATGCTGGCGGATTTGCCGCCAAAGGCCGCGGCCAGCTTCTTCATGCTGACTTCGTGGTCCGAGGGAACCACCACGCAGACCGGCTTGCCGTCGACCTCGGCCATCAGCGTCTTGAGGACGATCGAGGGAGAAACGTCCAGCGCTTCGGCCGCTTGCATGCCGATGCGGTCGGCGGACGGATCGTACTCATAGGTGGCAAGGGTGAAGGCAGTGCCAGCCTTGCTCAGCGCCAGCGTGGCGGGGGTGGTTTTGGACATAGTTTTTTGTCACTGGCTCGAAGCGTTCACCCTCGTGTCGAACCACGAAGGGGGGTACATGGCAGGGAGACTACCCAGAGCACACGCCGAAAAACAGAGATTCCCGCCTGCGCGGGAATGCTGCCGTGGATGTGGCCCGGTTCGCCCGGCAAACACCGGTCATTCCCGCGCAGGCGGGAATCTCTGTTGTTCAGCACAGCCAAGCACCGCTCCGGTGGCTCGGCCGGCTCCCTATGAAGTCAGCGAATTACTTGGCCCACATGGAGCGCATCGTTGCGCCGATGTCCAGTTTTACGGCTTGCGGCGCGGCGCCGTCGGGGCGAGCGACGGCCACGATCGGGGGCCAGAAAATGTCCTCGAACAGGCCGAGCATGGATTTGTCGATGAAGCGGGTGCGCTGGGCGTAGATGTGCCGGTCGCCGTGCTGGCTCTGCTGGCGCACGAAAAAGCGCTGCGGCACCAACAGGTGCAACTCGTCCTTCGCCCTTGTCATCGCCACATAGAGAAGCCGCCGTTCCTCCTCGATCTCGTCGGGCGTGCCGACGCCGAGGTCCGAGGGGATGCAGCCATCGACGATGTTGAGCACGTGCACCGATTTCCACTCCTGCCCCTTGGCCGAATGGATGGTGGAGAGGATCAGGTAGTCCTCGTCCTTGAGCGGGGGGCCGGCCTCATCGCTGGTGGCGTCGGGGGGATCGAGCGTCAGCTCGGTGAGAAAGCGCTCGCGGCTGGGATAACCTTGCGCGATCTGCTGCAGCTGCAACAGATCCTGCAGGCGAATGCTCCAATCCTCGTGAATGTTCTCGGCCAGCGGCTCGTACCAGCTGCGGGCGAGATCGAGTTCGGCCGGCCAGCCGGCCTTGCGGCTGGCGAGCTGCTGCATCAGCCCGGTGAGCTCGGGCCAGGCGGCGGTCGCCCTCGCCGGCGGGGCGGCTTCGATCAGGGCGGCGTGCGGATTGGGGGCGGCGGCGATCTCGTCGAGCAGCTTGCCGGCCGAGGCCGGGCCGATGCCGGGCAGCAATTGCAGGAGACGAAAACCGGCGACCCGGTCGCGTGGGTTTTCGGCGAAACGCAGCACCGCCAGCATGTCTTTTACATGCGCTGCGTCGAGGAATTTTAAGCCACCGAATTTGACGAAGGGAATGTTGCGCCGGGTCAGCTCGATCTCCAGCGGGCCGGAATGGCTCGAGGTACGGAACAGCACCGCCTGCTGCTTCAGCGCCTGGCCAGTCTCGCGCGCCTCGAGCACCTGTTCGACCACGTAGCGGGCCTGGTCGGCCTCGTCGCGTACCGTCACGAGCCGCGGTTTGGCCGCCGATTTGCGCTCGGTCCAGAGATTTTTGGTGAAGCGCTCGGTCGCCTTCGAAATCACCGCATTGGCGGCCGCAAGGATTGCTTCGGTCGAGCGATAATTGCGGTCGAGGGTGATGATCTCGGCGCCGGGAGAAAACTGGCCGGGGAAATCGAGGATGTTGCGAACTGTGGCGGCGCGGAAGGAATAGATCGACTGCGCGTCGTCGCCGACCACCGTCAGCCCGGCGCCGTCCGGCTTCAGCCCCAAAAGGATGCGCGATTGCAGGCGATTGGTATCCTGATACTCGTCGACGAGGACATGGCTGAAGCGGCCGCCGAGCTCCGCCGCGATGCCGGGATCGCCCATCATCGCGGCCCAGTAGAGAAGCAAATCGTCGTAATCGAGCACGTTCTGCCGCTGCTTTTCCTCGACATAGGCGGCAAAGAGTTTTCGCAGTTCTTCGGCCCACATGGCGCACCAAGGAAAGGCGGTTTTCAGCACTTCCGGCAGGTCGGCTTGGGCATTTACCGCCCGCGAATAGATCGCAAGGCAGGTGCCCTTGGTGGGAAAGCGCGATTTGGCGGCGGAAAAGCCGAGCTCGTGGCGGACGATGTTGAGCAGGTCCGCCGAATCCTCGCGGTCGTGGATGGTGAAGGCAGGGTCGAGTCCGATCTGCTGGGCGTGCTCGCGCAGCAGCCGGGCGCCGATGCCGTGAAAGGTGCCGGCCCAGCTCAGCGCGTCGCTCAGGGCGCTCGCGGATTTGCCCAGGACTTCGGCCGAGATGCGCTCGACCCGGCGGCTCATTTCGGCGGCGGCACGGCGCGAAAAGGTGAGCAGCAGGATTTTGCGCGGATCGGCGCCGCTGACGACAAGGTGCGCGACGCGATGGGCCAGCGTGTTGGTCTTGCCCGAACCGGCCCCGGCAATCACCAGCAGCGGCCCCGGAATGGCGCCGGCGCCATGCTCAACGGCCCGCCTTTGCGCGGGATTTAATTTTTCGAGATAGCTCGGGCTGGTCGAATCAACGAGGGCAGACATGCCTGGAACCGTGCCTGTTTCGCGTTTTGTTCGCAAGCGGCGGGGGCGTTTCGACAGGCAGGGATGCTTCTTCGACTGTGGCGGTTAAGCCGGATTAGGGCAAAATCGTCAGTTCGCCTAACCCCTGCCATGCCAGTGACAAAGTTCCCCGGGTATTCTCTGGCCGCTGTCGGGAAGCCGGATGCGAAGACATCCGGCATGGAATCGGCCATCCGCCGAGAGAGCCGAGTTCCCCCGGAGCGTCTTCATAGCGTTGCGCAGTGGGGCCACATGGCGGAACAAGTAGCTCGGTATCAAGGGACGGCGTTGCGCCTGCCGTCCGTGTGGACCATATCGCTCGGTTTTTGCCTGCTCGCCGCCAGTCTGGCGGTCGGGCATTCGCTGCAGCAGATGGGCGGCAAGGCCGGAGGCCTGGCCGAAGCAGCGGCTGGCGTCGCCAGGCAGATCGCCGGCCATGGGGCGATAACCGAGCCTGCGCCGCCCGCCCGCCCGCTCGAAAGCGCCATAGCCCGCCCGGGCAAGGAAGTTTTCTATCCCCTCGCGGCATCTGCCTCGGTGCCGGCACCGGTGCTACCGCTCACCGCGCCGCCCACGGATGAATCCGAGACGGCAACAACCGCAACCCCTGAGGCCACGGGCGATTCCGCCGACGATGATGCCGCCCAATCGCTCCAGGCACTGCTGACGACGGTCGGCGGTGGCGGTATTGATGTGCTCGCGCCCCCGCCCTCCGAGTCGGATTGGGCGCGTCTCTCAATGGCGGCCGATGTAAGTTCTGCGGCCATTTCCAGCCGTGCGGCAGCCCTTGGGGATGATCCGACCACCCTTGCCTCCTGGAACTATGCCGATGGCAATCGCTCCGGGCATGTCTCGGTGGTGGGTTCCGACTTCGATTCGGACAACTCTGCCTCGCTTAGTTTCAACGCCAACGCCAGTGTTGCTACCAAGCCGTTTCAATTCAGCACGGCGCTCACCGGCGATGATTCCGGCGCGTTGAATTGGCTGGCGACGAGCCAGTACTCCTTCGGCAAGGTCAAGCTCACCGCCTCTGGCAATTATGGGAGCACTCTCGGCGCCGTGGGTGACACCGAACAGGTCGGCTATGGCCTTTCGGCCAGCACTAGCCTCACCGATCAGCTGGCCCTTAACGGGGGCATCAACTGGGCGCATGCCGAAGCGAGCCCGGACGATACGCGCGGGTTCCAGGGGGCCCTGCACCTGACGCGCCAGCTGGACAGCAACCTCAAGCTCACGGGCGAGCTTGGCGTTTCTGGTACCGGGGTGGACACATGGGCGACGCCCGCGGAGCCCTATGGCTCCACGGGGCTCGAATGGACGCCGGGCGGCGGCTCCGCGATTTCGGCCTCATTCACCGACAACGCCAGCGGCCAATACAGCCTTGCGACGGCGCTCAACCGGCAGTTTTGAGTGGCAGGTAGGTTCGAAGGCTCCCTCTCCCTAGGGAGAGGGACATGGTGAGGGGCCTTTGCAGCAACCTCAACCCTCGTGGATGACGCTCCAGAGCAACACGGGCAGAGGTTCGGGCCCGCAATTTCCGGACTGATCCCCCGATCAAGTCAGGAGCGTAGGGTGCCAGTGCTTGGGGCGACGGCGCTGCCCGGCACCAGAAGCCGGTGTCGCTGCTTCAATCCAACAGGCTTGCGCCTGGACTACGCCTGGGTCTTGGCCTTGCGCCTGGGGGCACGCTTGGCGGGGACCGACGCTTCGGCCTCGGCGGCCTTGCGGCCGAGCCCAAAGCTCTTGGCCATGGCCGAGCGCGTGCTCGAGTAATTGGGCGCTACCATCGGATAATCCGGCGGCAGGCCCCACTTCTCGCGGTATTGCTCGGGAGTCATGCCGAGCGCGGCCAAATGGCGGCGCAGCGACTTGAACTTCTTTCCATCGTCCAGGCAAATAAGGTAATCGGGCGTAATCGACTTGCGGACGGAAACCGCCGGCGTCGGTTGTACCGCCGGCTCAGGTGCAACCGGTGTTCCGAGGTCCTTTATTGCCGAAAACACATCGGTAATCAGTCTCGGAAGATCGGTGGCGCTCAGCGCGTTATGGGAAACGTAAGCCGCGACGATTTCGCCGACAATCTCGACAGTGTTGTCATGAACACCTATGGGCATCTCGGCCATTCGCCTCTTCCGTGCTTGTGAATCAAATCGACAGTGCGGGTTAACTATACCGAGGATGCGGACCAATTGACATTACAAAGTCAAAGAATGGCGATATTTTTAATCAAACTATTAATTGAATAGCTTGCTGTCTGGCTTCCGTCTTCATTGCCTGTCGATCAAAGTCCGCTCGTCATTGCTGCTACGGGACGGAAATCCCACGTAATTGGCCCTCGGTCTAATAAGAGATCCAGTGGAAATCTGCTCCTGTGCATGAGCCAGCCAACCCACGGAACGGGCCAATGCTAACAGCAGTAAGGGGGCATTTGCCGGCAAACCATGCGCTGCGGCGAGAGCCGAGAGGGCGAAATCGACATTGGGAGGTTCGCCTGTCCGCTCATGCGCCATCGCGGCAATGGCGGCATAGGCGGGCGGCAAGGGAAAATCGCTCAGCAGCGCTTCGGCCCGTGGGTCGCCCTGTGGATAAAGCCGGTGTCCGAAGCCGGGAAGCGGTTTTTCGCCATCTCCCAAGTGGCGAAACGCTGCCGAGGCACCCGCAATTTCGGCGTGGGCGACGAGGGTCGCGATTGCCGCATAGGTACCGCCATGCAGCGGCCCGATGAGCGTTGCCAGTCCCGAAAGCGTCGCGGCCGCCAGTGAGCTGCCAGTCGAGGCAGTGATCCGTGCGGCAAAGGTCGAGGCGCTGAGTTCGTGGTCGGCCAGCAGCACCAAAGCGCGGCGCAGCAGATGCGCCGTCTCCGGGCGGCGCCAGGCCGAGGCCAGTCGCCGATGCAATGGCATTTCGATCGGGGCGGCGCCCAGGGTGGCTGCCAGTGTGCCGACGAGCTCCGCGGCCTCGACGTGCAAACTCGCCGGGGATCGCCCCAGCGCCGGCCCATCTGTCGCGGCACGATCGGCAAGGGCGGCGAAGGCCGCCTGCAGTGGGGCGGCCTGTGTGCTCGTGCTGGCGGCGGCGGGGACTGAAAAACTCACCTCGCCGGCGTCCCACAGCAGGGCGGCAACCTGTTCCAGCGTGGCCGTGCCGGCGAGCGCAACCACGTCGCGGCCGCGATAGTAAAGCCGCCCATCGGCGATGGCGGTGAGCGAAGTGGACATGACCGGGTCACCCCAGCGGATCGTCTCGGCAGCGACGGTTTCGGTTTTGCGGCGGCCAGCCGCGCGGGTGGCAAGGCGATGGACGTCGTCGCGATCATAGAGGCTTTTGCGCGGATCGCTTGGGTCGGGCTTCGCCCGGATGCGGCCGCGCGACACGCTGGCATAGAGCGATTGCGCTTTGGTCCCCAGCGCCGCCAGGGCCTGTTCAGAGGTCAGCCAGGCCATTGGCCTCTCACATATTGACAATTCAGATCAAGATTGACGTCAACTAATCTACGCGCGATCTCAGCTGCAGCCAAGGAGATTTGACATGCAGAGTGGCCTGGAAGACGTGGTTGCGGCGGAAACGGTGCTATCGGACGTGGATGGGCTGAACGGCCGCCTGATCATCCGGGGCGCCTCGCTCGATGATCTGGCGGGGCAGCGCTTCGAGGCGATCGTTACGCGGTTGTTCGGCGGCTTTTTCGAAGGGCTGCCCGATACCGACGGGCTTGCTGCCGCCCTCGGCGACGCCCGGGCAAAGGTGTTTGCCAATGTGGCGGCGGCCGATCGGCAGCTGTTGCAGCTTGGGCCGGTGGAGGCGGTCCGGGCATTAACGGCGCGGCTGGCCGATGGCGATGACCTGCCTACGGCGCTCGACCTGCTGGCGGCGGCCGCTGTGTTCACCCCGGCCGTCCTCCGCCTGCGGGAAGGCAAGCCCGCGATCCCGCCCGATCCGCACCTTGCCCACAGCGCTGACGTGCTGCGCATGCTCACTGGCGCCATGCCGGCGCCGGCTTCCGCCAAGGCGCTCGATACCTATCTCACCACCGTTTCCGATCACGGCCTCAACGCCTCGACTTTTGCCGCGCGGGTAGTGGCCTCGACGCAAGCGGGCCTGACCTCGGCGGTGCTGGCGGCGATCTCGGCGCTGAAGGGTCCGCTGCATGGCGGCGCTCCCGGGCCAGTGCTTGATATGCTCGATGCGATCGGCACACCTGAGCAGGCCGAAGGATGGCTCGACGGAGCCCTCGATCGCGGCGAGCGGCTGATGGGCTTTGGCCACCGCGTCTATCGCGTTCGCGACCCGCGGGCGGACGCGCTGAAAACGGCAGTCCGGACGATGGTGGCTGAGGGCGCGGTCGACCCCGCGCGGGTAAAACTGGCGGAGGGCGTCGAAGCGGCGGCGCTCGCCATCCTCAAGCGGCGCAAGCCTGACAGGTCGCTCGATACCAATGTGGAATTTTACACCGCGCTGCTGCTCGAGGCGCTGGGTTTTCCGCGCGATGCCTTCACGGCGGTGTTCGCCATGGGCCGCACCGCCGGCTGGATTGCGCACGCCCGCGAACAGGTGCTGGGCGGACGCCTGATCCGCCCGCAATCGGTCTATGTAGGCCC
>DATJHO010000098.1:0-4070 GCA_035493835.1 Devosiaceae bacterium | reverse complement strand
CGTCGCCATTCTCCTCAAGCCTCTTTCGGGTTGCGCCGAATTGCGGTTGACAGCGAGGGGCTAGCCACTATGTTCCGCGCCGACGCCCAACCTCGCCTCAGGGCCTCCCCTTCCGCTCGGCTCGGAAGGCACTGGCGAGGGATTGTCGCATGTTCGAACGGCAGACGCGCGAGGCCGTGCTATTGAACATGCTCCCCAGGCGCCCGTAGCTCAGTGGTAGAGCATCCGACTTTTAATCGGATGGTCCCGGGTTCGAATCCCGGCGGGCGTACCAATTCGACAATCAAACCGCACTCTCCGGGGCGTGGGCTCGGAACTCCCTCCGCCCGCCAAGACCGGATCGTCAGACTCCAGGATTGGCGACGCGCGACGAACTGAACGCGTAAAATGGTCCACGCGAATTGCCAGCTCCTTCGCGTCGATCCGGCCGGCCAGCAGCGCGCCTTAACCCCCACGAGACGATCGAGCCCGGCACTCGAACCGGCCGCTCCACATTCATGATCCTGCCGATCTGCTTGAGAGGTATCTCGGCTCGCCGGCGTTGTGAAGCCGAAGTGGCGCGATCAGTAATTGGTAGTAATCATCGCGTAATACTTCTGCCATTGATCAACAACTGCGGATTCGACCATGACAGGAGAAGTCGAGCGGTTTATCAGAATTCAAAGCGTCGAAATCATGCACACCCTTGCCCGCCCCACGACCAAGACGTGGCACAGCATACGTGACGGGGACCGCGTGCGATTGCAGGATTACTTGGTGCTGGCAGGGCCTCGAGAAGAAGCGGACATGGCCGAAAAACGCCACATCTTCCGCATCAAGCATATCAGCGGAATCCAAAAGGGATTCCGGGTCACCTATTTCGGCAATCATTTCACGGTGCTCGAAATATCCGACCCCGGCGGGCTGACGGGCCTCGAGCTGACTTGCGTGGCCGAGAGAGACTGAGGGGAAAACCCCTCAGTCTCTCAGCTTGTGGAAATGGGAGAGCAGGCCGCGGGTTGAGGAATCGTGACCTTCGGAGCCCTCCTTGCCCTCAACGGCCGGCAGCAGGGCCTTGGCCAGCTGCTTGCCGAGTTCAACGCCCCATTGGTCAAAGGAATTGATGTTCCAGACGGTCCCCTCGACGAACACCTTGTGCTCATAGAGGGCAATGATCTTGCCGAGCGTTTCCGGGTCGAGCTGGCGGTAGACGATGGTGTTGGACGGCCGGTTGCCCTCGAACACCTTGTGCGGGGCCAACTCCTTGATGGTTGCCTTGTCGAGGCCGTTGCCGCCCTTGAGTTCGTTCAGCACCTCAGCCTCGGTCTTGCCGAGCATCAGCGCCTCGGATTGCGCGAGGCAATTGGCCACCAGCTTTGCATGGTGCGGCGGCAGGTTTTCGTGCGGCAGGGCAGCGATGAGGAAGTCGCAGGGGATGATGTCGGTGCCCTGATGGATAAGCTGGTAGAAAGCATGCTGGCCATTGGTGCCGGGCTCGCCCCAGATGACCGGGCCGGTCGACCAATCGACCTCCTTGCCGGAAAGGGTCACATGCTTGCCGTTGCTCTCCATGTCGAGCTGCTGGAGGTAGGCCGGCAGGCGCGACAGCCTCTGGTCGTAGGGAAGGATGGCCTGGGTCGAAAAATGCCAGATATTGCGATACCAGACCTCGATCAGGCCCAGGATCACCGGCAGGTTCTGCTCCAGCGGCGCCGTCAGGAAGTGCTGGTCCATCGCGGCAGCGCCGCGAAGGAAGGCAGAAAAGTTGTCGAAGCCCACGGCGATCGCGACCGGCAGGCCGATGGCTGACCACACAGAATAGCGCCCGCCGACCCAATCCCAGAAACCGAAGGTGCGATCCTCGCGGATGCCGAACTGGTGTGTGGCATCGAGATTGGTGGACACGGCGGCGAAGTGGTCGTTGATCGCCTGCTCGCCCAGCGCCAGCGAGAGCCAGCTCCGCGCCGTATGGGCGTTGGTCATCGTCTCGTCGGTGGTAAAGGTCTTGCTGGCGATGATGAACATCGTCCGCTTCGGATCGAGGCGCTTCAGCGTGTCGTGGATGTGGGCGCCGTCGACATTGGAGACGTAGTGGGCGCGCAGGTCCGCCCGCGTGTAGGGCTCCAGCGCCAGCGTCACCATGGCCGGACCGAGATCCGAACCGCCGATGCCGATATTGACCACATCGGTGAACTGCTCGCCGGTGGCGCCGCGGATGGTGCCGTCGCGCACCTGGTCGGAAAAGCTCTTCATCCGCGCGAGGACTGCGCGAACATCCGGCATTACGTCGTGGCCATCGACCATCACCGGCTGGTCGCCCTGATAGCGCAATGCCATGTGGAGGACCGCCCGATCCTCGGTCGTATTGATGTGCGCCCCCGACCACATCAGGTCGCGGCGCTGCTCGACTTCGACCGTGCGCGCCAGATCGAACAGCGCCCGCATCACCTCGCGGTCGATGCGGTTCTTCGAATAATCGAGCAACATGTCGCCAAAACTGGCCGAAAATGTCTCGAAGCGCTTCGGATCGGCGGCGAACATTTCGCGCATCGTCAGATCGGCGAAGCGCTTCCTGTGCCTGTCCAATGCGTTGAAGGTGGCTTTGCGTCCAGCCATGGCTTCTCCTCTCAGAGCGTCTCAAAGCGGCGGCAGATCGCCCCTCGACCAGCCGGCACGGGTTTCTTCGGCATAGGCCTCAAGGCGCCCCTCGGCAATGGCGGTGCGGGCCCCGGCCACCATTTCCTGATAGTAGGCGAGATTGACCTGGCTCAGGATCATGGCGCCCAAAATCTCCTCCGTCCTCACCAGATGGCTGAGGTAAGCACGTGAGAATCGGCGGCAATTCGGATTGGGCGACGCCTCGTCCAAAGGCCGCGGATCCTCCTTATGGCGGGCGTTTTTCAGGTTGATGACACCAAAACGTGTGTAGGCGTGGCCGTGGCGGCCGGCCCGCGTGGGGTGCACGCAATCGAACATGTCGACGCCGCGCTCGATGCCGCCGAGGATATCGTCCGGCTTGCCGACGCCCATCAGGTAGCGTGGCTTGTCGTGCGGCAGTTCCGGCGTAATCTCGCCAAGCACGCGGAACATGGTCTCCTGCGGCTCGCCCACCGCGAGGCCGCCCACGGCGTAGCCATCAAAGCCGATGGATTTCAGCCCCTCGGCCGAGCGGGCGCGCAACTGGGCATCATCGCCACCCTGGTTGATGCCGAACAGCGCCCGGTGCGGCTGGTGGCCGAAGGCGGCCTTGGAGCGATCGCCCCAGCGAAGCGACAATTCCATCGCCCGCTCCATCTCCTTCCGTTCGGCCGGCAGGGCGATGCACTCGTCGAGCTGCATGATGATGTCGCTGTCGAGCAGGGTCTGGATCTCGATCGAGCGCTCGGGAGTCAGCTCATAGGCGGTGCCGTCGAGGTGCGAGCGGAAGGTCACGCCCTTCTCGGTGAGCTTCCTGAGCTGCGCCAGCGACATCACCTGGAAACCGCCGGAATCGGTCAGGATCGGCCGCGGCCAGTCCATGAACGTGTGGAGCCCGCCTAACGCCGCCACGCGCTCGGCGCCGGGCCGCAGCATCAAGTGATAGGTGTTGCCGAGCAGGATATCCGCGCCCGTTTCGCGCACCTGCTCGGGATACATAGCCTTGACCGTGCCGACGGTACCCACCGGCATGAACGCCGGCGTTTCGATTTCACCGCGCGACGTAAAAATACGGCCCCGCCGGGCCATGCCGTCCGTGGCGAGGACAGTGAAGGAAAAATCGCTCATGGCCGGGTCTTAGCGGCCCGGCCCAATTGTGTCACGCGCCTTGATCGGTCAGAGACCGGCGATCAGGCTCCGATATTCGCTCTCGGGGAACGCCTTGAGGGTTACCATGTGCACATTGCCACCGGATGCGACGCGCAGATTGAAGGTCGCTGCCGCCTCGTCGCTCGGCGCATCCAGAATGGCGACCTGATCGTACTGGCCGAAGGTCAGGTAAATCGTCTCGAGCGTGCAGCCGCTCTTGGTCGCGACTTCCTTGGCCGCGTCGTAGCGCTTGGGCGAGTCCTTGACTGTCTTGATGCCTTGGTCGGTCCAGTTGAGCAAAACGA
>DATJHO010000097.1:0-4978 GCA_035493835.1 Devosiaceae bacterium | reverse complement strand
TGCTGCACATGGCACCTGATGCGGTGCCACGTGCCCTTGGTCATGGGCATAATAACCCCATACCCCCTGGAGGGCCGATTGCGGCCGGCAGAGCCGCATTGACCGGCGCAGAACATCAATGTGGCTTTGCGTGAAATTCAGACCGACTGCGGTAGCCGGGTGGTAGTCGGCTGGGGACTTAAACCGGCCACCCCGGTGACCGTCACTCAGATGGGACTGCTGCGGCGCAGAGGTGCGCACGTGCGAGTGCGGCACTGCAGCACTCAGGGTACCCCCCTATACCCATGGAGGTGCCGCAGGTGCCGCAAAGCAGTCTGCAAGGTGCCGCGCCGCAAGGCGCCGCAGGTGCCGCAAAAAGGGTCACTTTACCCATTCTCCGACCTCCACGAACGGACAGTCGCGGCGGTATTCGTCGGGCTTGCGAACGATGCGGAGAACGCCGTTGGCGGTCCACTCCTTGAGCATCGCCTTGACCTTCGCCCTGGCTGACGGGTCGGTGAGATCGAGGTCAAGCGTGTCTGCTACCGCGCGGCCAGCCCAGTTCTTCGCTTGGGCGTTCTCCTTCCATTCGCCACTGGCCATGGCGACTTGGACGCGCTGCAGGTCGCCGGTAGTCACGCCATCGAAAGCGTCGGGCCAACTCCATTTGGTGACAACGCCAAGCTCATCGCCGGGCCGCTGCCCACCATTGCCGAGATCGACGCCAACAAGGCGATACCAATCCGAACGTTCGCTTGGGGGCGTGAGGTTGGCCTTGTCATTGAGGGTGCGGAAGTAGAGCCGGGGGTTGTCGACGCCAGCACGCTCGGCCTCTTCCTTGGTCATGCGATTGATGACCCGGACCGCTCGGCAACCGTCGACGAGCGCCTTGCCGCCGCGCGAACTTTCGGCTGTTACCTCCGTATCTCCGGCTGCCGCCTTACGGGTGTGATGCACCAGGCCGATAGCGCAATTGGTGGCATCAGCGATCTTGCCCCACTGCTTGATCACCATGTCGATCGCGCCGTTGTCATTCTCGGCGACGGCGTGGCTGGAGACGAACGGGTCGACGATCAGGCAATCGATCGCATGCTCGAGGAGCTGATCGATAATGCTGTCGACGACAGGTCGGCAGATTACGGCGCCGCGCGGCTGCGTCTCTGCAATAACGAACTCCTGCTCCCGGCCGGAGTCGACGAACAGCCGATCGCCGAAGTCATCGGGCTGCAGGCCGTATTGGAGCGCGGTGGCTTGGATTTGCCGGCTGATCTCCTCGCGCGGATCTTCCAAATTCAGGTACCAGACCCGAAGGCGACCAACGTGGGGCAGCGTGCCGCCCAACAGGTTCTTACCCGACACCATGGCGCAGGTCTCGGCGATATTCAGCGCGGCTTTGCCGACGCCGCCGGGGGCTACCGTGGCGCTGACGAATTTGCGAAGCAGATAGCGCCCATAGAGCCATTGACGCGTCGGGATGGCCTCAGGAGGCGTCCAGACATATGGCGTAGCCACAACGGGCTTGCGCTCGCGCGGGTTCGCTCGCGCCGCCGTAGTTGGGTTGGACAACGTGTCCAACCCGTCCGCACCACGCCGGCTAGTGTCGTCAGGCAGGTAGTTGATGACGGCCCGGTACGGGTCGAAATTTTCGCTCATGCGGCCCTCGCAATCTCGGCCGGTGCCGGCATCACGAATTGCGCCTCGTTGACGACGGAGCGAGCAATGCCGATCAATTCGCGGCAGTGCTGGCGATCCTGGCCGAGCAGCGGTCCGGGAACGTCGAGCATCTGCCGAGACGCCACCTTCGGGTGAATGATCGCCGTGCCGACGCAGCCCGCCTGAAGCCAGGCCAGGCCGTGCCGGTGAACCGGCATGGACTTGCCCAAGCTATAGGAGCCCGGCCAAAACACTGTCGCCGGGTTCAGGAAGCCGACTCGACCGAACATCGTCATCGGTCGCCCCGGTTCGCTCACGGGCAGAGCGACGAGATCGAACGGCTGTTCGTCGTCATCAAGGGCTTCGAATACGAGGCAGGCGATCAGATCGCCGCGGCCGACGAAATCGAACCGATCAAGCGGGTATTCGACCACATCTAGCAGGCCGATAGCCCCGACGCGGGGTAGCACCCGGCCCAGGTCGATTTGATGCCGCGCGAGGTAGTCGGCCAACTCCCGCCTGAACCATGCCCGTTCGTAGAATTCGCCGAGAGCGTCGAGGAGGAGGGATCCATCATGCTGCCGCTCCCCGATCCAGCCCGCAAAGCTCGGCGACGAGCCGCGCGCGGCTGATCGACAGCCGATGACGATGGACGAGGACGCGGACCGCTAGACTTTCCGCGAGGGTGGCTGTAGCCTCATCGGCGGTGATCTTTGGCAGATCATTTTCGACCCGGTAGGCGCTGGCAGGCGCCGCCGGGTTTACTTTTTCGGGCGGAGTGAGTGAGACACTTCGGAAAACCGAGCATCGGAAATCATTGGATTTCTGACTTGTCTCATTTCTTGGTAAGTCATTGTTTTTGCTGAGGCTTGGCAGGCCTGCCGGGCCCACCAGTTTTCAGCAGCAGCAGCAAGCGAGCGCTGGACTGCATGGGCAGTGATAGCTCATCGCCTGAGCCGGAGCTCCAGCTTTTCCGCGGCCGGCCCACGGCCAAAATGGAGCGCCCCAAGCAGCGGAGGCCTATGAATCAGGCCTCAACCCCTGAATGTCCATTGCCTCTACGCCTCGCGCGGCGCGGCGGCGCGGGCGAGGCGGTCGTTGATCGCCTCGCCCAACCCGGCAAGGGGAATGGGCGCTACGGCGATTGTCCTGACCCCTGCAGCATCGAGATCATGCAGCATGGAAAACAAATTGCGGGCCGCTTCGCGCACGTCGCCCGAGGGCGACAGATTGCGCAGCGGGCCGGTCCAGCCCTGCGGCACCACCCCGAAGGCGAGGTAGCCTTCGCCCGCTGTCGGATGGACCGCATCGAGCCTGAGCGCGGCGTGCGGCGCATAATGGCTGGCCAGCATCCCTGGCGCCAAAATGGCCGTACTCCGGCGCGGCAGCTCGACCGGCTGGCCGATCGCCGCCTCGATCTCTTCGCGCGCCAGCGCCCCGGCCCGCAACTGGATGGCCCGCTCGTCCTCGACCTTGATGATCGTCGATTCCACCCCTGCCGTGCAGGGGCCGCCATCGAGCACCGGCACCGAGTCGCCAAAACCGGCAACGACCTGCCCTGCCGTCGTCGGCGATAGCCGGCCCGATGGATTTGCCGAGGGCGCGGCCAAGGGGAGGCCGGTCCGCGCAATCAACTCGAGCGCCAGCGGATGGTTGGGAATGCGAATGCCGACCGTATCGAGCCCGGCCGTCACGAGGTCGGAGAGCGGGGCGTCCGCCCGCTTGGGCAGCACCAGGGTGAGCGGCCCGGGCCAGAACCGGGCAAGCGTCCTCGCCAGCGGCGAGAATTCGGCCAGCGTCTCGGCCATCGCGAGATCGGCGCAATGCACGATCAGCGGATTGAAGCGGGGCCGGCCCTTGATCTCATAGATCGCGAGCACTGCTTCGGCGTTGCTGGCATCTGCGGCGAGCCCATAGACGGTCTCGGTCGGTATGGCCACGAGGCCACCCGCCCTTAGAATCACCGCAAGATCGGCTAGAGTGGCGGCAGTGGCAGGCTGGTTCTGCATGGACGCCTGTTTGACAAGGGTCAGCGCTCGCGTCAAGAAAGCGATGGCCTGCCCACCCGAGGCGCGATCAAATGTCTACCCTGCTCGTCAGCCAGCCGAATTTCGAAAGCCACGTGACCCCGAGCGGCCACGCCGAGCGGGCGGAGCGCATCCGCGCGGTCGAACAGGCCCTATCGCAGCCCCGCTTTAACAAGCTTCAGCGCAAGGAGGCCGTGCACGCCGATCTGGCGCTAGCGGAACTAGTGCACGGCCCCCAATACCTGGGACTGCTCCGGCGGGCGCGTCCAGCCGAGGGAATCGGCCGGATCGACGAGGATACGTTCATCTCCTCCGGCTCGCTCGATGTGGTGGCGACCGGTATGGGCGGCGCGCTGATGGCGCTCGATGAGGTGCTGCTGGGCGCCGCCGACAACGCCTTTTGCGCCATCAGGCCGCCGGGGCACCATGCCGAGCGCGACCGGCCGATGGGCTTCTGCCTCGTCAACACCATCGCCGTCGTTGCGCGCGAGGCGCAACGGAAATACGGCGCCGAGCGCGTCGCGATCGTTGATTTCGACGTCCACCACGGCAACGGGACCCAGGATATCTTCGCCGACGATCCGAGCGTCTTTTACGCCTCGAGCCACCAGATGCCGCTCTACCCGGGCACGGGCGCCCCGTATGAACGGGGTGTCGGCAACATCGTCAACGTGGCCCTGCCGCCGGGATCGGGCGGCGCCGAGATGCGGGCTGGCTATGAGGAAACTATTTTCCCCGCGCTCCATGATTTCGCGCCGGACCTGCTGCTGATCTCGGCCGGCTTCGATGCCGACAGTCGCGACCCGCTGGCGCAGCTCAACTGGGGACCGCTCGATTTCGCCTGGCTCACCGGGCGGCTGATGGATTTTGCCGGGCAGCGTTGCGAAAATCGTATCGTATCGCTGCTCGAAGGCGGCTATGACCGCGCCGGGCTTGCCGAAGGCGCCGCGGCGCACGTGGCCATGTTGCTGGACGGCACGCTCGACGATGCCGGCAGGGAGTTTTGAGTGAGCGAAGAGCGCGACGACGATGTCAAGGCGATGAGTTTCGAGGCGGCCCTCGCCGAGCTCGAGCGGATCGTCGCCAAGCTGGAAAGCGGCCAGGCGCCGCTGGCCGAATCGATCGCCATTTACGAGCGCGGCGAAGCGCTGAAGGCACATTGCGAGACGCTGCTGAAATCGGCCGAGGCCCGCATCGAAAAAATCACCCTCTCGCGCGACGGCAAGCCGGTCGGGACAGAACCGCTCGACAGCTGACCGCGCCCCGGTCTTCCTTCTCCCCTTGCGGGAGAAGGTGGCGCGAAGCGCCGGATGAGGGGG
>DATJHO010000096.1:0-26904 GCA_035493835.1 Devosiaceae bacterium | reverse complement strand
GACCGACTATGACACCTCGGATCGGCTCTATTTCGAGCCGCTGACCGAAGAGGACGTGATCGAGATCCTCGAGACGGAAAAGAAGAACGGCACCCTCCACGGCGTCATCGTGCAGTTCGGCGGGCAGACCCCGCTCAACCTTGCCGATGCCGTGGAAAAGGCGGGCGTCGCCATCCTTGGGACGCAACCCTCCTCGATCGACCTCGCCGAGGACCGCGATCTCTTCTCCAAGCTGATCAACAAGCTGGAGCTGACCCAGCCCAAGAACGGCATCGCCTATAGCCTTGAGCAGGCGCGCCTCGTGGCCGAGCGGCTGGGCTACCCCATCGTCATCCGCCCGTCCTATGTGTTGGGCGGCCGCGCCATGCAGATCGTCCACCACGCGGACGAGTTCGAAACCTATGTGCAGGATACGCTGACCGGTCTCGTGCCGCCCGACATCCGGCACAAATACCCCAACGATAAGACCGGCCAGATCAATTCCGTCCTCAGCGACAACCCGCTGCTGTTCGACGGCTATCTCTCCAACGCGGTCGAGATCGACGTCGATTGTCTCGCCGACGGCAAGGACGTCTTTGTCTGCGGCATCATGGAACACATCGAGGAGGCGGGCATCCATTCGGGCGACAGCGCCTGCTCGCTGCCCCCGCACAACCTTTCGGACGAGACCATTGCCGAGCTGAAGCGGCAAACGCGCGAGCTGGCGCTGGCGCTCAAGGTCGGCGGCCTGATGAATGTTCAATACGCCATCAAGGACGGCACGATCTACATCCTCGAGGTCAATCCGCGCGCCTCGCGCACCGTGCCGTTCGTCGCAAAAGTCACCGGTCGGCCGATCGCAAAAATCGCCAGCCGCATCATGGCCGGCGAAAGCCTACAGAGCTTCGAGTTGCGCGAGGAAAAGCTCAACCACATCGCCATCAAGGAAGCGGTGTTCCCGTTCAACCGCTTTCCAGGCGTCGACACCGTGCTCGGGCCCGAGATGAAGTCGACGGGCGAGGTCATGGGCCTCGACAAGAGCTTTGCCATTGCCTTCGCCAAGAGCCAGATCGGCTCGGGCAGCAAGGTGCCGCGCGAGGGCGTGGTGTTCATCTCCGTCCGCGATGCCGACAAGGAGGCGATCGTGGGGCCGATGCGCGACCTTGAAAGCGCCGGCTTCAAGATCCTCGCGACCGGCGGTACGCAGCGCTTCCTGGTCGAGAACGGGGTTGCCGCCGAACGCATCAACAAGGTGCTGGAAGGCCGCCCGCACATCGTGGATTCGATGAAAAATGGTGGCGTGCAGCTGGTCATCAACACGACCGATGGCCTGAAGTCGATCTCCGATAGCCGCGACATCCGCCGCACTGCGCTGCTGCGCAAGCTCCCCTACTACACCACCATTCCCGGCGCGATCGCCGCGGTGGAAGGCATCATCGCCTATCGCGAGGGCAATTTGACCGTCCGCCCGCTGCAGGACTATTTCCGCTAGGCGGACGCAGCGGGGCTAGAGAGCCGTTCATCGTTTCATGGAAGTGCTGAACGGCCTCTAAGTCTTTGTCCTGTTGCGTCTCCGGACCGGAAGAGCGGTAGCCACTCTTCCTGGAAACGCTGCAGAGCATGGGGCCAACGGGTGTGAACCAAGGCTCAGGTAGCGAAAGCTTGGGCGAAGTGCTGCCATCGCGGCGTCAGCAGTTGGTGACGCCCCTCCCACGTCGTCATCCCCGGGGGCTTGACCCGGGGACCCATTCGCCTTTCCACTAGCCAACTTGGCGAGGCCTCATGGGTGGCCGGGTCAAGCCCGGGCATGATGAGGAGGCGGTAAAAAGCCCCCTGCCCCCTCAGCCAGCAGCAGCACCCGAACGCGAATCGTCGACCGTCCTGAGCCGGCCAAGCTCCTGCCGGCATTCAACATTTTCCCGCGCCTGACCAAACGGACCGGGAAAACTCGTCAACGGATGGAACCAGTTGTGCCCGGCGGAATTAGACGCCGTTGAGCTGCCGTAAGTGTCGGCCGCCGCGCTCACGGGAGACTGCTCGCGCCAATAATGCAACTGTGACACCTGTGTGCCGCGCCTTGATCTCCACGTGTCTCCAGTGAGTCCAAAGCTTCACAAAACAAGGCGTTTCTCGCGTTTTTGCGTCGCAAAAATGCCATTGATCTTGCGACCTGTTGTTCTCTTTGCAGATCAACAAGCATCATGGTTCTGGTAAAAGTTTTTTACTTTGCGGTGATGTGGAACGCGGCTAGGCCAAACGGGCGAATAGCTTTGCGATTCACCATATTGTCGTCACCAATGTTTTCGGCTACAGTCTTGCAATCGAATATTACGGCCGACTGTTCTTGCCTGGCGATCCATTCGCGCCTGCTGACGTCAATACCCGAACATTCGATTGGCAAAGTCATCACCGCAGGGGTGAGACCGCCACGGCAGAGACTGCGAGAGGGACTATTTGTATGGCTACCGGGACTGTGAAGTGGTTCAATGGTCAGAAGGGTTATGGATTCATTCAGCCGGATGAGGGTGGGGCGGACGTATTCGTCCACATCTCCGCCGTTCAGCGCTCTGGTCTGAATGGGCTCGACGAAGGGCAGAAGATTGCCTACGAGATCGTCAAGGACAAGCGGACGGGCAAATCCGCCGCTGACAATCTCATCGCGCAATAGCCGCAGACCTATATAGACGCAAGGTTCGGCCCCTAAGGCCGAACCTTTTTCATTTGGCGGGCCTCACGGCAGCAGCACGAGGCCCAGCGTGCCAAGGTCGACGCATACCCCTGGGGCCTGCGCGCGGATGTGGCTCCACGCTTTTTTCATCCCGGGGGACCAGCGGATGTCGTCGAAGACAATCACTCCGTTCTGCTGCATGTTGGGCAGCAGCTGCCGGAAATACTGTTCGGTAGCTTGCTCTTCGTGGTGACCATCAACAAAGACGAAGTCGATCGGCGACATCTCCCGCAATACCACGTTCAGCGTCTCATGAAACGGCCCGCGCCGGATTTCGACGGCACGCCCAGGCACCAGGGTCCGCAGCGTGTCAGTCGCGATATCGGCAACCCCCGGACTCCCTTCCATCGTGACCAGTCGACCACCTTCCGGCAGCGCGGCGGCGAGATAGCTGGCCGATATGCCCAGGCAGGTCCCCATTTCCACACAGTTCGTTGCCCCCGTCAGGCGCACGATCTTGTGCAACAGCACGCACCAGAGCGACGATTTGCTCGCTAGCGCGACCTCCGAAAGCTTCCTGCTCGAGCGCGCACCGGGCTCATTTTCGCCATCACTTGGGCGTTCGGCCCTCCGCCCCATTCCGAAGTCGACAAACTCTATAATCCGTTTGTCTCTCAAAAGGTTTCGGCGATAGTCTTCGATGCATTGAAATCGCCAATGCTCGTCTCCAGATATAATGTTACGCCATGTTTCATCGAGAGCTTTCCAGATTGCGGCATTATTGTGGATAACAGCGGACCTCGGAATCAAGGCAAGCCGCGTTGCGAACTTCAGTCTGTCTAGTGTCTCAGTCATGGATACTGGCACTATCACGGCAGCTACTTACATACAAAATCCGCCGCTACGACCCTTGACCGTGAGGCTTGGTAGAGGCAATTTGAATGCGAGCTTTCCTTTGAGTGCGAAACAGGCACGCCGACATTGCGCGGCAGGAAGCACCGATTTGACCGAAGCCGCCCGCTACCGCCAAGGACGGGCGGCTATGGTTTGTGTTGTCGCGCCTTTGGTCGGCAGAGGCCGCCCAGCAGGCGCCCAGTTCGACGGAGACGACCCATGGACAAGATTCCAATGACCACCCATGGTCATGTAGCGCTCAGCGCCGAATATCGACGCCGGACTTCAGAGGACCGTCCACGCATCATTCGCGACATCGCCGAGGCGCGAGCCCATGGCGATCTGTCGGAAAACGCCGAATACCATGCTGCCAAGGAGATGCAGAGCCTCAACGAAGGCCGCATCCAGGAGCTGGAATCGCTTTTGGCCCTGGCCGACATTATCGATGTCAGCAAGTTGTCAGGCAGGACCATTAAGTTTGGGGCAACCGTGAAAATCATTGATGAGGACACGGAGGCCGAAAAGACCTACATGATCGTCGGTGATCAGGAAGCCGACGCCAGCAATGGGCGGATCTCGCTCAACTCGCCCATCGCCAAGGCAATGATCGGCAAGGAAGTGGGCGATTCGTTCGAGGTGGCGGCGCCCGGCGGGTCGAAAAGCTACGAAATTCTCGACGTGAAATACGTCTGAGCTCAGAAATCCGCCCCGGCGACCGGCGCGCGAGCATTGTGAATAGTGGGTATCCCGTGCCTCCGAGAGACACGGGCGCGCCGCTGTGGCCTTGAAACTCTGCCCCGCAGGCCCTTAAGTTGGTGGACGAATTCTGCTCGAGCGCGGGGAAAGATCGCGATGCACGCCAAGGTCATCATCATCGGTTCGGGTCCGGCCGGCTACACGGCCGCAATCTATGCGGCCCGCGCCATGCTGGAACCGGTCATGATCGCCGGCCTGCAGCCCGGCGGGCAGCTGACGATTACCACCGATGTCGAGAACTATCCCGGCTTCGCCGACGTCATCCAGGGCCCCTGGCTCATGGACCAGATGAAGGCGCAGGCCGAGCATGTCGGCACCACGCTCATCAATGACGTCATCGTCGAGGTCGACCTCGAGCATCGGCCGTTCGCGTTGATCGGAGACAGCGGCAAGCGCTACACCTGCGACAGCCTCATCATTGCCACTGGTGCCCAGGCCCGCTGGCTGGGCCTTCCCTCGGAGCAAAAGTTCCAGGGCTTTGGCGTCTCCGCCTGCGCCACCTGCGACGGCTTCTTCTATCGCAACAAGCACGTCTTAGTGGTCGGCGGCGGCAACAGCGCGGTCGAGGAAGCGTTGTTCCTCACCAATTTTGCCAGCAAGGTCACCGTGATCCACCGCCGCGACGAATTCCGGGCGGAAAAAATCCTGCAGGATCGGCTGTTCAAGCATCCCAAGATCGAGGTGCGCTGGAACACCGAGCTAGCCGATATCACCGGCAGCGCCATGCCGCCCTCGGTCAATGGGGTCGAACTGCGCAACACCGTCACCGGCGCGATCGAGACCATGCCGATCGATGGGGTGTTCGTGGCCATCGGGCACAGCCCAGCAACGCAGATTTTCGAGGGCAAGCTGCCGATGAAGGAGGGCGGGTATCTCATCACCGCGCCGGATTCGACAGCAACGGCCATCCCCGGCGTCTATGCGGCGGGCGATGTCACCGACGACGTCTATCGCCAGGCGGTAACGGCTGCCGGCATGGGCTGCATGGCCGCGCTTGAGGCCGAGCGTTTCCTCGCCGAAAACCAATTGGCCGAGGCGGCGGAGTAGTCATGCTGGATTGGGACAAGCTCCGCATTTTCCATACAGCCGCGGAATCCGGAAGCTTTACCCACGCTGCTGAAAAGCTGGGGATGAGCCAGTCGGCCGTTTCCAGGCAAATCTCGGCGCTTGAGGACGACCTCCGGCTGAAACTGTTCATCCGCCATGCCCGCGGTCTCGTGCTGACGGAGGTAGGCGAGCAGCTGTTCCGCACCGCCCATCGCATGCATTGGGAGTTGCAGCAGGTCGAAACGCAGATGACGGAGAGCCAGGACGAGCCCACGGGGCCCCTCCTCGTCACCACCACGGTCGGCTTCGGCTCGACCTGGCTCGCCGGCCGCATCAATGAATTCCTGCTGCTCTATCCGCAGATCGAGCTTGAGATAAAGCTCAACGACGCCGAGATGGACCTTGCCATGCGCGAGGCCGATGTCGCCATCCGGCTGCACCGGCCAAACCAGTCGGACCTCATCCAGCGCAAGCTGTTCACGGTGCACAATCATTTCTACGCCTCGCGGGACTATCTGGCGCAGCACGGCACGCCCAGCGCCGTCGAAGAACTCGACCAGCACCGCATCATCTCGTTTGGCGAGCCGGTTCCCTCCTATCTCGGCGACATCAACTTTCTTGAGCGGCTGGGGCGCAGCGAAGGCAATCCGCGGCGGGCGGCCCTCAGGGTCAACGCCGTGCACGGCATGATGCAGGCGGCACGAGCCGGCATCGGCATTGCCATGATCCCCGACTATGTCGCCGAGAACGAAGACCAGCTCGAACAGGTCCTGACCGGCATCGAAATTCCCGGCTACGAGACCTATTTCGTCTACCCGCCGGCTCTGAAGAACTCCAAGCGCGTCGGCGTTTTTCGCGATTTCCTGGTGGGCAAGGCCCGCGACTGGACGTTCTGAGATCGCCGGCCGTGGGGGTGGGTGGGGGCGGCGCCATCCCGCGCAGGGCGTGACGATGGGGCGGCAGCGCGCAAACGGACCCCCACCCGGGCGTCATCCCGGGAACGCCGGGATCCAGTATGCTCAGCGTAAGCGGCGCCTCGCGGCCCTCACCACGAACTCACCGAGTACTGGATCCCGGCGGTCCCGGATGACGCGGTTATTGGGAGCGCCCCGGGCCAAGAACCCTTGCCGCCACAGGCCGGCGTCCCCCAAGGCCTCATCCTGAGCCTGTCGAAGGACGAGGCCGGCGCGGTGCCTTGCCCCCGATTCGACAGGCTCACCATGAGGAGCGCACCCGTCGCATCACACCCTTGCCAAACTGCCGCGCCAGGTTACGTGCCGGACGCCGTCGGTAGCGGCGAGCGTTTCCACGATCGGCGGAATCGAGTGGTCGCCGGCGGGTGCCCGCCAGCGCAAAGCGAACTCCAGCTTCCCCGAATAGGGCTCGGCCTGGAATTCGCTACTCGAATCCTCCAGCCTGAACGGCGGCCTGAGAACCAACTGCTCCAGCGAGGCGCGATCGAGCATGCTGCGGTCCCATTCGATGGTGAGCGTGGCGTATCGGTCGCGGCTGAGCCGGGCCTCGAAGCTGCCGAGCGCCTGAACGGTGGCCACGCCCAGAACGGCCGCTGCCACGCCTGCCCAGATGACGCCGGCCCCAAAGCACAGCCCCACCACAGTTACGTACCACATGCTTGCGGCCGTGGTGACGCCGACCACCCTATCCCCTTGCCTAAGGATGACGCCCCCGCCGATGAAGCCCACGCCCGTCAGGATGCCCAGCGGCAGGCGCATGACGTCGATGTTGACGAAACCGTCGGCAGCCTTGCCCCGCGTATCAAGCAGCAGGTTAGCCAATATCATGGAAAAACACGCCGCGAGCCCCACCAACAGGGTGGTTCGGGGGCCTGCGGCTCTGCCGCGCTCGCCGCGCTCGAAGCCGATAACTCCCGCCGCAATCGCGGTCAGCACGACCCTAATGGTCAAGTCAAGCAGTGTGGGCTCGAGCGGCATGGCTCACCCAAGTTGAACCTTCAGCGCTGTAACGCATGCCAGCTGTTTTGGTGGCGAATGAAGCGCAATGAAGCGCTCGCACTGCCCGGCCGACAAGCCCACGATCAGCGCTGACGTTCCGCAAGGGCCCGTGAAACAATTCGCCGAGAGTCCAAAACACCAAAAGATAAAAGTTAGCAAAATCAATTATTAAGCAGACGTGCGCAAAACGCATGGCTGGCTTGACCATGTTCCCCTTGTGGGCGGCCGCGCCATGGCCCAATTGCAGCAGCGGGACACGAGCGTACCCTCCCTTACGCCAGTGTTCCGGTTCCCTCCTGCGGGATCCAAACAATCCTGCAGTCCTTTGGCCCCGCTCCCCCCCGAGCGGGGCCATGTTTTTTTCGGTCAGCATGGCTGCCGTTTCTGTGCGCTACGCGCATAGCTGTCATGTAAAGCGCCGCATTGCAGCGGAGCGCTGCTAAGGGCATATACCCACTTGTCGCTGTTGATCCAGCCCGTCTCCTCCTCCCTCGGGCGCGGATTTTGCGACACCGAGTAGACGCCGAATTCTCCTCCCTCGGCTATACTCACCGGCAGACGGCGTATCCTCCTCCCTCGTCTTCTGCCATTACTTTGGATTTGGACTTCGGTCCGGTCATCAGGCCCCACTCCTCGTGAGTGGGGCTTTTTTTTGCCTTTGGCGCCGAGACACGCCGCCCCTACTGAAGAACGGGGGTTCGATATTGCTTGCCGGTGCTGAAATGACTTCTGGTTTTCTTCGTCAGGGCAGCTTCAAACCGCCTTGCGCTCCGTTGGAACACGTCGGGAGTTCTCCGTTGAGCAGGCTGAAGGGCACGGCCGGCTCAGTGGGTCGCTTGCTCGTCCGGCTCGCCGCTATCCCATAGGATATCATCGTCAGCGTCGTAGCGGACGCGGCCGCGCGCGGCGTTGCGCTCCATCAGGCGATTCCAGGATGCGCTGAAGCCATCGAACACGGCAATGATGGGACGCAGGGCGCCCCCGAATTGCTCGGACAGGCGAACGAGCTTTTGGGCAATTGTGTACATGGCCCGATAGTGGCCACCTATGCTTAACGAATTGCTAGCTCGCCTGCGCCTCCCCGCTCCTGCAGGGCGGGTTCTAATCCCAAGTACCGCGCCAACCCGGATCAGCTTCTGGCGAAGCCCCCTGCTTTGAGCTAATCCTCATGAGTCCGACCCTCGCCAGAGCACTCCCGATGACCGCCTCAGCTGAAATCCCCGTTTTCGCCCGCAACACCGTCAATCTCGCCTCGGCGGGCCTCGGCGCCAAGGCGCTGTTTGCGACGGATGACTTCTTCGCCGAGGTCGGCCGCATGCTGCAGGACGCCGCCCCGAGCTTTGATCCGGACAAGTATGACGACCACGGCAAGTACATGGATGGCTGGGAGAGCCGCCGGAAGCGTGGCCCCGGGCATGATCATGCGGTGGTGCGGCTGGCGGCGCCCGGGGTGATCCGCGGGTTCGACATCGACACCTCGTTCTTCACCGGCAATTTTCCGCCCGCGGCGCGCATCGAGGCGGCAAACATCTCGATGGATCCCGACGAGAGCACCGCCTGGACCGAGATCCTGCCGATGACGCCGCTCGGCGCCTCGGCCCACCATTATCTCGCCGTGCAATCCGAAGTGGTGTGGACGCATGTCCGCCTCCACATCTATCCAGATGGCGGCGTTGCCCGCCTGCGCGTCTATGGCGAACCGCATCTCGATAGCGAAGCGCTCGCCGGCAAGACCATCGACCTCGCCTCAGGCCTAAATGGCGGCCGCGTCGTCGCCTATTCAGATGCCCACTACGGGGCGTTCCACCGGCTGTTGTCCCCAGGCCGTGGCATCAATATGGGCGATGGCTGGGAGACCCGCCGTCGCCGCACGCCCGGCAATGACTGGATCATCATCGCACTCGGCGCCCGCGGCGTTGTCGAGGCCATCGAAGTCGATACCGCCCACTACAAAGGCAATTTTCCCGACAGCTTTTCGATCATGGCCGGCGAGATGCCGCCCGGCAGCGACGCATTGGAACAGGCGGTCATCACCGCCTCCATGTTTTGGGCCGAGCTGCTGCCGCAGCAAAAACTTTCCGCCGACGCCATCCACAAATTTGACACCGTGAATACCCTCGGCCCCGTCACCCACATCCGCCTCAACATTTTTCCCGACGGCGGCATTTCTCGCCTGCGCGTCTTGGGCGAACTCGCCGGCTAGCGGCTGAGACAAGGAGCGAAGCATGTCCCATATCGCTATCGAGCCCCTCAGCCGCGAGGCATTTGCCCGGTTCGGGCAGGTCATCGAAATCGACGGGGCGCTACATTATCCGATCAACAGCGGCATGACCGAGCGCTTCCATGATCTCGCCCGGATCGAACTCGGCGGCGCCGATTCGCGCCCCCTGCTCTCGATCCTGCGCGGCCAGCCCTATGCCCTGCCGCTGACGCTGAAGATGGTGGAGCGCCACCCGCTCGGCAGCCAGGCATTCTATCCGCTGTCGGCGCGCCCGTTCCTGGTGATCGTTGCCCTCGATCATCACGGCACGCCTGATGCGCTACGCGCCTTCATCACCGGCCCCGGCCAGGGCGTCAACATCGCCATCAACACCTGGCACGGCGTGCTGACGCCGCTCGAAGCCGAATCCGATTTCCTCGTCGTCGACCGGGGCGGCCCCGGCAACAATCTCGAAGAGTTCTTCTTCGACGAGCCCTACATGGTAAGCTGAAGCTATGGAAACCGTCGCCCTGATCAACCGCCTGCTCGACGTCATCGAACTCGATATTGCGCCGATGACCCGCAAGGAGGTCCGCCGCGGCAACAAGATTTTCGGTGCCGCGATCCTCAGGAAATCCGACCTGTCGCTGGTTATCGCCGAGACCAACAACGAGATCGAAAACCCGCTCTGGCATGGCGAAATGCATGCAATCAAGAAGCTCTACGAGCGCGACCGGGCCAGCCTGCCGCCGCCGAAGGATTGCATCTTCCTCGCGACCCACGAGCCCTGCTCGCTGTGCCTATCGGCGATCACCTGGGGCGGCTATGATAATTTTTATTACCTGTTCAGCCACGAGGATAGTCGCGACAGCTTTGCCATTCCGCACGATTTGAGGATCCTCAAGGAGGTCTTCACCCTCGAGCCGGGCGGCTACAATGCCAAGAACGCCTATTGGACCAGCCACGATATCGTGCAGTCGATCGCTACTCTCGACCGCGGCAATCGCGAGTCCCTGCTGCAGCGCATCGACGATATCACGGCGCTCTATGCCGACCTTTCGGCGACCTATCAGGAGCACAAGGGTAACGCCGGCATCCCGCTGGCTTAAGCTCAATTCGCTATCCGGACAAATCCCCGCGAGCCGTGCTTCCGGGCGGAACTTGGCGCTTACTCAACGTCTTATAGATGAGTTGAGATTAGACTGGTGCGCGTTCAGAACTGGCCGGCACCGGTTCCGGCTTGACCGGCACGGCGAGAGCGCCGTTTCGATTCCGTTTTGATGGACAGGCTCCGGAGGATTCGATGAATAAGCTACTTTCCGCCATTTGCGCCGCGGCCGTGATCGCCGCTGGCACTGCCGCTGCCACAACCCCCGCCGTCGCGCAGCCGGCACGCATCATTGTCCGGGGCGCCACGCCGATTTACGTGTCGCCCCCGCCGACGCTCAACAGCCCCAACAGCAGCACCAACCTGCTCGCGCCCAACAATTTCCTCTACCAGGATCCGTTCGGTTTCTACTATGACGCCCCCGGACAGGTCCGCGACGAACGATATTACGGCCCGCCAGCGGTCAATTTGGCGCTGACGGCAACCCTCAATCGCACCAATCAAAGCATCATGGGCCATATCCAGGCGTGCCAGGCGCGTCACCCCACCTATAGCGCGGCGAGCAACACCTATTATGGCCCGAACGGCCTTCCGGTGGAGTGCTACTGACGGTGTTTTAGGCGCGCGCCGTCTCCCTTGGGGGAGGGGCCTTCGGGGCATATCCTTGCCACAGCTCCAGCGTCATCCCGGCAACAGCTGGGGTGACGGGCGGGCGCCGTTGCAGGCTCCAGGCGGAGCGCTGTGGAATCAGTGCTGGCTGGAGATCGCCAGCTGGTTGGAGGCAACCGGCGTCCCTGCGTTGGAGGCGGCAAAGCCCAGCATCCAAAGCGCGACCACAAAACCAGCGATGAGAAGAATCTTCGCCATATCCTACCCTCTACAATCACATCGTTCCGGCACCTTGCCGGAAGCCGGTTGAATTCGACTAAAACACGACGTTCATTTGAGGTTCAGGAACCATTGGCGGCAGGCGCAAAAAGGGCGGCCCAAGGCCGCCCCAGCTAATTCTTGACGTTGTAGTAAAGAAGCTATGAAGCCGCGGTTTCGTCGCGACGGCCAGAGCTGCGGCTGCCCCTTGCGGCCGATTTGGGTGCCCCGTTCGAGCCCGGCTTGCCCTTGGCTCGAGCCGTCCTGGGGGCAGCGCCGGTCTCCTTCTCCCACCACGCGGGACCGGTGTCGTCACGGCTGCGGGAAGGGGTTGCATCGTGACGCGCAGGTACTGCCGTTCTGCGGCCCGGAGCCCCATCATTTCGGGCCGGACCACCCTCCGGACGCTTGCCCGCCTGCTGCGGCCGTCCGCCATTGCGCGCCTGCTGCGGACGCCCGCCGGTGCCATTGCGAGCTTGCGGCCGCGCGCCGCGCCGAGGCTCGGCCGGCTTTTCCGGCTGAACACCCTTCTCCGTCGAGGCAAATTCGCCACTGGAGGGAAGCTTCTGCCGGATCAGCTTTTCGACGTCGCGCAGCTTGTCGCGCTCGCCGCCATCGCAGAGCGTGATGGCAATGCCCGAGGCGCCGTTGCGCCCGGTGCGGCCGATACGGTGCACATAGTTGTCCGCATCGTCAGGGAGCTCATAATTGATGACGTGCGTGATGTTGGGCACATCGATGCCGCGTGCCGCGATGTCGGTCGCCACCAGGATGCGCGAGCGGCCGTCCGTAAAGCTTTTGAGCGCCGCCTGCCGGGCGTTCTGCGACTTGTTGCCGTGGATTGCCATCGCGGCGTGCCCGTCGATCGCAAGGTTCTTGGTGACACGGTCAGCGCCGTGCTTGGTGCGGGCGAAGACAAGCACCTTGGTAAGCCCTTCATCGGCGAGGAGCTTGTTGAGCTCGTCGCGCTTCTGCTTGGCGCCCGTCAGGATCACCCGCTGCTCGATGGTAACGGCGGTGGTCGCCGGCGGGGCGGCTTCGACGCGCACCGGGTCTTTCAGCAGGCTGGCGGCGAGCCCGGCGACTTCCGTCGCCATGGTGGCCGAAAACAGCGCCGTCTGCCGGCGCGAGCCGATCTGCGCCGCAATCTCGCGCACCGGCTTGATGAAGCCCATGTCGAGCATGCGGTCGGCCTCGTCCAGCACCAGCCAGCGGGTGTGGTCGAGCCGGACCTTCTTGTCGTCGACAAGGTCCTTCAGCCGCCCGGGCGTGGCGATGATGATATCGACGCCCTTGGCGAGTTTTTGTACCTGCTGAAAGCGGGACACACCGCCCAGCACCAAGACGGTCGAAACCCTCATGGAGCCGGCGAGCGAGCGTATGACCTCATCGATCTGCACCGCCAGTTCGCGCGTCGGCGCCAGGATCAGCGCCCGCGCCGTGCGCGGCTCGATACGGCCCTCGATCTTGGCGATACCGGCAAGGATCGGCAGCGTGAACGCCGCGGTCTTGCCGGAGCCGGTCTGGGCAATGCCGAGGATGTCGCGGCCCTGCAGCTGCGGCGGGATCGCCTTGGCCTGAATGGGGGTAGGGGTGGTGAAGCCGGCCTTTTCGAGGCTGTTGACCAGCCCAACCGAAAGCCCGAGTTCGGAAAAGTTTTGTGCCAAAATGAAATCTCTTTCTGTCGGCGCGCGAAAGCCAATGCGCGCGCTCCTTCGCCGGCCCTGGGGTCGCGGCGGATCAAATCGATGCAGCGGCGACGGAATTGTCGCTCATTTGCGTTCGCACTCCGAACGATCCGTCCGAAGTCGCTTCGCCGCTCACCGCATTGGTCGATAAGAAGAGAAGCCCGGTCAGCAGCATGGTCCCGGCGCCTTAAGGCGGGGATAACAAAGCAGTGACAGGGGGTAGATGACGTATCGCGGCGGGAAAAGCAAGGGGTCCGCCCCGCATGGCTGGGATGCGGGGCGTTTCCGAGTATGCCTGCCGGGTCGTTCCGGGGTCGCTACTTAACCGCCGATTGCCCGCTCGCTGCGTGCGCCGCCACCGGCTTTGCCGCCACCGGCTTTGCGCCCGCGGGCTTGGGCGCGTCCGCCGCCGCCGCATCGGCCTCGCGCGTCGCAATGAAGCTCACGACGACCGCCGGGGCGCTGGGATCGCCCGGATCCGTGCGCACGACCGTCCCCATGAACGTGTCGGGCTGGCTACCGGTGACATTCCAGCTCGGCATCAGGTAGCCGAAATAATCGTATTCGTAGGACTTGCCGCCAACGTCGGAGACCGAGTGCAAGACGATCTGCGGCGCCCGGCGCGGCCCGTAGACGGCAAAGCCATCGACCACATAGGTCTTGCCCTTGCCGGCGGGGCGGGTGCCGGTAATCTTGCCACCCTGCTCGATCAGGTCGAATTCGCTGGTGCCGAGCGACATCTTGGCCAGCGGCAGCTTGGGGTCGCCGGCGATGGCGATGCTGCGATAGGCCCATTTGCCGGTAAACGTGCCGGGCGCACCCTTGAAGCTCAGGCTGGACGCCGCGGCGGCGGGCGTCGGTGAATTGAATATTGCTGCATCGGCAACGCCCGGCAGCAGGGCGGCTCCGGCCACCACCAAAACCAGCTTCAACCCCGCCCCATGACCGGCAAACAGACGAAACGCACCCATTACTGCCCCCTTGCTTGAAATCGCTTTGAAGCCGGCTTCTAGCAGAAGATTTGAAGCAAATCTGCTGCGAAATCGCACGAACTGTTTGACTATTCGGCCCGCGGCAGCAACGGCTGCCGGATGAAGCGAAAATAGTTCCAGAATGCCAGCGTCGTCAGCGTGACCGGCACATAGCGGAAGGCCCGGCGAATGAAAAACAGCGACATCTCCGCCGCCATGTCCGCGGACATAAGTCCCTTGCCCATGGCGGAGGTGAAGGCCGACGGGACGATGTGGCGGTAGAGCATCATCTTGCTGGCATAGTAGCCGCGGGCCCGTGCCGCAAAGGCGCGCTTGGACGCGACATAATCCGTGAGTTCCGCCTGGCCCATGTCGCCGTGGAACTCGGCCTCCGATCCTACCGCCCAGATTTCCGGCGGCAGTACCCGAGTTTTGCCGATCTCCGAAAAACGCTCGATCAGGTCGACATAGGTCACGTAATTGGCGTTCCAGCAGTCCCCGGTCTTGGCCCCGTGCGCCAGCACCAGCACGTCGGCCCATTCGAGCATCTCCTGCATGCGGGCGTAGTCCCCGGCGGAGAAGTCGCGGCCCCATTTGGCCGTGCGGATCACCCCGCCATCGGCGACGATCCTGGTGCTGATGGCCGTGCCGAAAGCGCCGCTCGCCCCCGTAATCAGGAACTTGCGGCCCGTGATCTGGCACGAGGTGCCGAACAGCAGGTCGAAGAGATTGGCGAACGAGGAGTAGAACTGGTTGGGGAACAGATGGTGCATGGCGTGGTAATTGGCATTCACCCACAGGATCCCCTGGTCGGAGCCCACCCGCTCCATGGCCATGTGGTTGAAGTCCATGCCCTCTTCCTTCAGCGTCATGACGAGGAAGATCGTCCGCAGCACCGCTATTGCTGCAACCGGCTGCCACGGAAACACCAGCAGGAAGACCACCGTGCCGGCCATCGAGGTCGCATATTCGGGCAGCACATGGCACCAGATGTTCTGCCAGCGGTAGCGGGCATCAATCTGCATTTCGAGATTGAGAAACTGGTGGTGCACCCAGTGCAGCCTGGAAAAATAGCGCAGGAGCCGAAATCTGGATTGCCGCCAAGTGTGCAGCAGATAATGCACGACATCGAACAAAAACGTCGAGACGACGAATACTAACGTTGCCTCGGCCAAGAAAAGTAAAAGGTACGAAAAGTCCACTGCCCTGCCCTCGGCGCCATCCCCCGGGTCCCGCCGCCGCAAAGCCGTCAGTAATTCTCAATCCTATTTGCGTCAATCGCCAACCCGGGATGTCGTCCATCCGCCCAGGAATTTAACGCCGGACGGGCCGCTAGGACAGGCGGACGTTACGCTCCTTCTCCATATAGCGCTTCCAGCGGGTCCTGAGGTCGCCGGGGCGAGAGCCGTGATGCTCCTCGATAAATTCCGCGGCAACGATGCGGTCCGTCCTGAAATGCCGAAAATCCTGACGCAGCTCACACCATGCCGCCAGCAGGCGCACAGTCTCGGCGTAACCGATGATCACCGGCCAGATGGTGCGCTGGCTTTCCTCGGCATGCTGATCTCGATATCGGATCATGATTTTGCGCCCGCTTCGGATCCATTCGCGGGTCTGGGCAATGTCGAGGCCGTCGGCGGCCACCACTCTTCCGGCCGGCGCGCCGATGGTGGGCTCGGCGATGAACGGACGCAGCCGTTCCGGCACGGCGGTTGAAATCTTGGCGATCAAATCCCGCGCCGCGCTGGCGAGCACCGGATCCCCGCGCTCGGCCACCCACTGCGCGCCAAGGACCGCGGCTTCGATTTCATCCGGCGTGAGCATCAGCGGCGGCATGTCGAAATCGCGGTCGAGGACGTAGCCCAGCCCCGCCTCGCCCCGGATCGGCACTCGCTGTCCGATCAGGTCGGCGACATCGCGGTAAACCGACCGCTTCGACACTTCCAGCTCCTGGGCCAGCGTGTCGGCGGTGACTGGCCGGGTCGAGCGCCGCAGCACCTGAATGATCTGAAACAGTCGGTCGGCTCGGCGCATCTCGGTCTCCACTGCTGACAGCATGCTGTCAGCAGGCCCTGGCTACAAGCCCGGACATCGCCGCATCCGCTGCGCAAGAGAGGCAGAAAACATCATGGATTACGTTTCGACGCGAATTATCACCGACGACATCAAGCGCTTGGTCCGATTTTACGAAGAGGTCATCGGCCTGTCTCCGAAATGGTACACCGAGGATTTCGCTGAGCTGGCAATGCCTTCCTGCACCCTGGCGATAGGCAGCAAGCGCACCATGGATCTGTTCGGCGCAGGGGCAGCTCGCCCGGCCGACAACCATTCCGTGATCATTGAGTTCCGCGTAGATGATGTCGACGAAGAATTTGAAAGATTGGAGAAGGCGATCGGCGAGTTCGTTCAGCCGCCAACCACCCAGCCATGGGGAAACCGCTCATTGCTGTTTCGCGACCCTGACGGCAACCTGATCAATTTCTTCACGCCAATCACTGCAGAAGCGATCAAGAAGCTCAACGGGAACTAAATGCCTCCGTACCAGTCGTAACCACTGTCCTCCCAATAGCCGCCCTTGCCCTGGCCGACATTGGCAAAGCTCGAGACCAGCTCGATGGTATGGACGTATTTCGGCTGCTTGTAGCCGAGCGCGCGTTCGATGCGCACCCGAATCGGCGCCCCGTTGGAGACGGGCAGGCTCTGGTCGTTCAGCCCGTAGGCGAGGATCGTCTGGGGGTGGTGCGCATCGATCAGGTCGGAAGTTTCGTAGTAGGGCACCTGGCCGGCGAAGCCGCCATCCATCGTGTCGTAGCAATGATAGAGGGCAAATTTCGCCTCGGGCTTGATCCCCGCCTGGTCGAGAATCGGCCCGAGCTGGGTGCCAGTCCATTTGGCGATATAGCTCCAGCCCTCGACGCAATCGTGCCGGGTGATCTGGGTGCGGGCCGGCATGTTGCGCAGTTCCGCGAGCGAGAAGCTGAGCGGTTTTTCCACGAGGCCCGTCACCTGCAGCCGGTAATCGGCGAAATTGTTGGCCTTGAGCTTCAGGTAATCGGCGCCCTGCGGGTCGGTCGAGCCATTGGGCCGCGCCACGGCACGGATTTCGCTCGACGAATATTCGCGCGCCAGCGCGTTCTGCCCCAGCAACATGCGCTGCACGCGATAGGTCAGGTCGTTCGCGTTGGCCAGGAACTCGCGCACGCCCCGGTCGTCATTGCCGCCCAGGAAGCCGTCATAGGTGTCGCAGCCGCCCAGGGTCAGTGTCGTTGCTGCCGCAGCACCCAGCCCGAGCACTCGCCGGCGGTTGAGGATCAGCTTGTCGCGCGTCATTTCTTGTCCTTCTTGGCAGCATCGAACGGCACGTCCGGGCTTGCCCGATAGCGTCCGGTGATCATCTGCCGCATCTCGTTGATCGGGCCGGCGAGCACCACCATGACGATGTGCACGACGAAGAACAGCACCAGCGCCGACATGGTGAGGAAATGGATGGAGCGCGCCGTCTGGCGACCGCCGAAAAGATCGAGCAGCCAGGGGAACCCCGCATTCATCCCGGGCGACATGGTGAGCCCGGTCGCAATGATCAGCGGGAAGAGAATGAACAGCACCACCGAATAGGCGATCTTTTGCAGCGTGTTGTATTTCCGGCCGTGTTCGAAGCGGAACCGCAAGTGGTTGAGGATGTCCTTCGGCAGGTGGCGGAGATCGCGAGGGCTCGGCGGAACAGCGGCGATGTGCCGGTTGAAAATGCTGGCGATGAGCCAGACCGCCAGCGTTGCAACGAGGATCCAGCCGAAGAAGAAATGCACCACCCGCGCCGTCGCGAGATCGTAATAGGAGGGGATCGTCACCTGGGCCGGAAAGCCGCGGAAATCCGGATTGTCCGGATCCCCGCTCACGCCGAGCACGCCGGTGGTATCAAAGGTTTTCCCAAAGATCGTCGTCTGCCCGCGGGCCCCGTTATCGGTATTGACGCCGCCGATATTGAGCCACGCATTGTCGAGGGGCTGGCCCACCGCCTGCATGTCCGGAACACCCGACTGCTTGCTGAAATAGAGCGCAGGATCGGCGTTGAAGATGTTGAGGCCGGTGAACAGCAGAAAGAAGAGGCAGATCACCCACAGCCAGTGCGTGAGCCTGGTGAAGATCGATTGACGATAGATCAGAGGTCCCTTGGCCTTGACCGGCGTTTCGGCCGGGCTTGTGCCGCTTTCGGTAATTGTCGCCATGGCGCCCCTCGATCACACTCTCTTCGAGGGCAGAAACGGCACGTTTTACTGCGAAGTTTCAAGTCACGTTTTTGCGTTCATCGTGGGACTGCTCATGACGAGACTGCGACCGCCAACGTGAACACCGGGACGAGCGAATTTAGTCCAGCCCCCCCTAGTTTGTCGCCGCGGATTCATCTCCGATCGGAAGCTTTTGCGTGACTGGAAGCTCTGCGTGATGAGCGAAAGCCCACAGGCGCAAGATCAGGAAATTCACGCCCGAAACCGCCCCGGTCACGATCAGCGATGCCCAGACCACAGGGAACGCAAAGACGCTGTAGGCGACATAGGAGAACAGGGCGGCGAGCAGCAAGGCGCAGACCTGCACGCCGACATAGCGGGGCAGCGCCTGGCCATGGGGCGCCGCCGAGCGGAACGAGAACCGCCGGTGCGCCAGATAGACGGGTCCGATCAAGGCGGCCCAGCAGAGCGTACTCCCCAGCCAGTTCGGCAGGCCGAGATGCGCACCCACCAACAGCGTCGACAGGAGAACAAAAGCGGCGGCCCCGGAGCCGCCAACCATCGCGAAGGCGAAAATCTGCCTGACGATATGTACTCGATCCCGAGGATCGCCAACAATTGCTCCGGCGCGTTCCAAGACTGAATCCATGAACCTCGATCCGGGTGCCGGCATGGGCCAGGAGCCGTCAGCGAAACGGCATCATGCAGCCCTCACATTGCCAATCCGTGAAGCATCGGGCTTGCCTGCCTACACCGCCATTACTTCCTTGCGCTCGCCATTGCTCAGCAGGGCGAGATCGAGGACTTTTTGCAGATTGGCGGCGTGGCGGAAGGTCGGCTCGAGATTGCATCCCATTCGCACCGCCTCGACGAACCGCTGATAATTGGTGGGCACGGGCTCGACCTGAACATCGCGCCAGACCGGGGCCTCGACGTCCTCGCCGATACAAGCGCGCAAGCTCGCCCCATCCAGCCCGTGCTGCAGCTCGATCGCGCCCTTGTCGCCGAAAATCCTGAGGCGCAACGTGTTGAGATAGCCGGTGGCGAAGCGGCTGGCATGGATGACGCCCAGCGCCCCATTGGCGAACTCGACCGACATGGTGAAACTATCATTGGCATCGAGTTTGTAATCGCCGATCGCATCGCCCTCGGCCTTGGGGAAAGTCTGCAGCCGGGCAAAGCCGCGCGTCACGTCGGTCGCGGCGCCGAACACGGCAAAATCGAGGATGTGGACACCGACATCGCCGAGCACGCCGTTGGAGCCATGCTCGGTCGAAAGCCGCCACAGCCAGCGCGGCTCGGTGCGCCAATCGCCCCAGGCCCGGGACACCAGCCAGCTCTGCAGGTAGGAGGCTTCGACATGCCGCACCTCGCCCAGCGCCCCGGCCAGCACCAGCTCGCGCGCCTTCTGCAGCTGGGGCACGTTGCGATAAGTGAGATTGACCATGTTGACGACCCCTGCCCTTTCGGCCGCCTCGGTCATCTCGGCGGCCTTGCGGTGATCGGTCGCCAGCGGTTTTTCGCAAAAGACGTGCTTGCCCTCGGCGATCAGCGCCATGCTGGTGCAATGATGCACGCGGTCCGGCGTGACATTGGCGCAGGCGTCGAACTGTCCCCAGCGGAGCGCTGCCTCGAGCGTTTCGAAGCGCTCGGGGATGTTGTGGTCGTCGCAGAAGGCATTGAGGCGAACCGGGTCGGTATCGACCCCGGCAACCAGTTCCACCCCTTCGATGGCCGCAAACTGGGTGGCGTGCTGGGACGCCATGTTCCCGGTGCCCATGATGAGTAGCCGCATGATTTTCCCCCGTTATCCACGGCGATACGACATTGTCGACGAGAGGCAGCCCGGGAGAACCCGAACTGCCGGTGGGCGGCATTGGCTCGCCGGGCGCTGCCTCAGGCAAAGCCCTTCTGGCCGGCCTGGTGAAGGCGGGGTCCGCGCTCGGTAATCGGCTCGATCGCCTGTTCGATCGGCCGGTTGGGCGCGGAATGAATGTTCACCGCCTGCGCACCAGGATTGTACGCCCAGTTGACTGCATTGCGCAGTACCTGCCCCACGATTTGCTGATGATAGGTGGGATAGGTTTCATGCCCCGGCCGGAAGTAGAAGATGTTGCCGGCGCCGCGCCGATAGGTGAGACCCGAGCGGAACACCTCGCCCCCCTGGAACCAGGAAATGAACACCGTCTCGAGCGGCTCGGGCACGGTGAAGGGCTCACCGTACATCTCCTCCATCTCGAGCTCGAAATGCTGCGGCAGTCCGGCGGCGATCGGATGCCCCGGATTGACTACCCATAGGCGCTCGCGCTCACCAGCCTCCCGCCAGTTCAGCGCACAGGGCGATCCCATCAGCCGCTTGAAGATCTTCGAGAAATGCGCGGAATGGAGCACGATCAGCCCCATGCCTTCCCACACCCGCTTGGCCACCCGCTCGACGACCTCGTCGGCGACCTCGCCATGCGACCTGTGCCCCCACCAGAGCAGCACATCGGTTTCCTTGAGCCGAGCCTCGGAGAGGCCATGCTCAGGTTCCTGCAGCGTTGCGGTCGAGGCCGAAATATTGGCGTCCTCCCGCAGCACTTCTGCAATCCGCTCATGCATGCCCTTGGGATAGTTCTCCGCCACGATCGCATTGATCTGCTCGTGAACGTTCTCTCCCCATACCAGCGCTCTGATGGTCACCGGATTCTCCCTCGCTCTTTCGGTTATTGAAGATGCGGCTCCGCGCATTGTCCCGAATGCAATCCAAAGCGCTTTGGAGCCGGCCGCGAATTACTTGCACTGGCCTTGCAAAAAGACAAGCTGGCCAACCCCGGAAAACCACGCCCGCGCTGCCGCCCGGTTCGGGCAAATTGCTCAACGGCGTCAGCCGCCTGAAGTTGCCCGACTGCGAGATGTCATGTCGGGGCGTCGGTTCTGTGACAAATCCATGAAGCAAGCAGGCGAGCAAACGGCAATCGCTGTCACAAATCCGTCTTCCACGGTCGCATTTCGGGACGCTATCCTGACGGTAAAAGGCCCGAATTTCCGGCTTTTCGCTGGATCCGGGCTTGTGGCGGAATCTTGTCATGTGATTGACATGCGGCAAAAGTAATGCCTCGCTCATCACCGAGGTAACCCTCAGAGATATCCGTCATCAAGAACGGACCATCATGCCCAGGAGGCTCAAGATGAAACTGAAGACCCTACTCACCGCGTCGGTCTCGGCCGCGGCGATGCTGACGTCCATGGCGCCGTCCTATGCCGCCGGACTCGATGACCTCTATGCGGCCGCCAAGCAGGAAGGCCAGCTCACCACCATCGCGCTGCCGCATGACTGGTGTGGCTACGGCGCCGTGATCGACGGTTTCAAGAAGAAGTACCCCGGCATCACCGTCAACGAGCTCAACCCCGACGCGGGTTCGGGCGACGAGATCCAGGCAATCAAGGCCAACCAGGGCAATACCGGCCCGCAGGCCCCCGACGTGATCGACGTCGGCCTCTCCTTCGGCCCCACCGCCAAGGAACAGAAGCTCATCCAGCCGTACAAGGTCTCGACCTGGGACTCGATCCCCGCGACCGCCAAGGACGCCGACGGCTTCTGGTATGGCGACTACTACGGCGTGCTCTCGTTCCTCGTGAACGACGACATCGTCAAGAACGTGCCCAAGAGCTGGGCCGACCTGCAGAAGTCCGACTACGCCAACGCCGTCGCTCTCGCGGGTGACCCGCGCGTCGCCAACCAGGCGATCCAGGCGGTCTACGCGGCCGGCCTTTCCACCGATGGCGGCAAGGGCGGTGCGGATGCCGGCACGGCGGGCCTCCAGTACTTCTCCAAGCTCAACAAGGCTGGCAATTTCGTGCCGGTGATCGGTAAGGCTGCCCCGCTCGCTCAGGGCACCACCCCGATCGTCATCACTTGGGATTACAATGCCCTCGCCTGGCGCGATGGCTTTGCCGGCAACCCGAAGGCCGAGGTCGTGGTTCCGTCCGACTCCGTGGTCGCCGGTGTGTATGTGCAGGCGATCAGCGCCTACGCGCCGCACCCGAATGCGGCCAAGCTCTGGATGGAATACCTCTATTCGGACGAAGGCCAGCTCGGCTGGCTGGCCGGCTATTGCCACCCGATCCGCTTCAACGATCTTGCCCAGAACAACAAGATCCCGGCCGATCTCCTCGCCAAGCTGCCCGACCCGGCGCTCTACGCCAAGGCCGTGTTCCCGACCCTCGACGAGCAGTCCGCTGCTTCGGCCGTGATCACCAAGCAGTGGGACTCGGTCGTTGGCGCCAATGTCCAATAGCACCGACACCGTTAGTGTCGCGCCCACCCCGGCTTCGGCCGGGGTGGCTTCTGCCGCCGGCGGTCCGCTCCGTCGGCTGGCGGGGGTGCGCTGGGGCGATTATCTGGGCGTCGCCCCCTTCCTGCTTTTCGCTATTCTTTTCCTGATCGTTCCCACCATTTTCCTGGTGATCGGCGCCTTCGTCGATCCGAACGGCAATTTTACCCTTCAGAACATCATTGATCTCGGTACGCCGCAGATCCTGAGCTCGTTCTGGATCTCCATCCGCGTCTCAGCCGCCTCCGCAGTGGCGGGCTCGCTCTTCGGCCTCATCATTGCCCTGGCCGTGATCCGCGGGCGCCTGCCTGAAGCGATCCGCTCGACGGTTCTGACCTTTTCCGGCGTCGCCTCCAATTTTGCCGGTATTCCGCTGGCCTTCGCCTTCATTGCCACGCTCGGCCGGCTTGGGCTCATCACCGTGGTGCTCCGGACGGCGTTCGGCTTCGACCTCTATCGCTCCGGCTTCAACCTCCTCTCCTTCTGGGGCCTGACGCTCACCTATTGCTACTTCCAGATTCCGCTGATGGTCCTCATCATCGCGCCCGCCATCGATGGGCTGAAGAAGGAGTGGAACGAGGCCGCCGCAACGCTGGGCGCGAGCAACGGCCAGTTTTGGCGCTACATCGGCTTGCCCGTCTTGTGGCCGAACCTGCTCGGCACCTTGTCGCTGCTGTTTGCCAATGCGTTCGGTGCCATCGCCACGGCCTATGCGCTGACCGGCTCCTCGCTCAACATCGTGCCGATCCTGCTCTACGCCCAGATCCGCGGCGATGTGCTCAACAACCCCGGCCTCGGGGCCGCACTCGCGCTCGGCATGATCGTCATCACTGCCATCGCCAACATTCTCTATCTGGTGATCCGCACCCGCGCTGAACGGTGGCTCAAATGAAGCAGAACAAATTCTGGCCCTGGGTCGTCTTCATCATCAGCGCTCTCTATTTTCTCCTGCCGCTGCTGGCGACGTTCCTGTTCTCGCTGAGCATCCGCCGCGGCACCTATAGCTTCGACGCCTATGCCAACGTGTTCCAGACGCCCGCCTTCCAGCAGACCTTCACCTACTCGATCGTGGTCGGCATCGCCGCCATCATCGTCGGCCTGCTGATCGTCGTGCCGGCCGCCTATTTCGTGCGGCTGAGGGCCCCGCACCTCAGGCCGATCATCGAATTCGTGACGCTCCTGCCGCTGATCATTCCGCCGATCATTCTGGTCTTTGGCTATATCCGGCTCTATTCGTCGTCCTCGATCCTGCCGCTGACCACCACGGACATCGGCACCAACATCCTTTTGACCCTGGGCTATGTGGCGCTGGCCATGCCCTACATGTACCGCGCCGTCGACACGGGCCTGCGCACGATCGACGTGCAGACGCTGACCGAGGCCGCCAATATTCTCGGCGCCAACACGGCGACCATTCTCCTCAGGATCATCTTCCCCAACATCATCGTCGCCGTGCTCTCGGGCGCCTTCCTGACGCTGGCAATCGTCATCGGCGAGTTTACCATGGCCAGTCTGCTCAACCGCCCGGCCTTCGGCGTCTACATGCAGAATGTGGGCGCCAACCGCGCCTTTGAACCCGCGGCGCTCGCCGTGATCTCCTTCATCATCACGTGGGCAGCGATGGGCATGATCCAGCTTCTCGCCCGCTTCGCCCCCCGCACCGCCGCCAGGACCTGATCGCCATGGCCCAAGAAACCGGTCAAGAATTCCTCCGCATCGAGAACCTGGTGAAGTCCTTCAACGGCAATGCCGTCGTGAAGGGCGCCAATCTGAGCTTTAACCGCGGCGAGTTCATCTCGCTGCTCGGCCCGTCGGGCTGCGGCAAGACCACCATTCTCCGCATGGTGGCCGGGTTCGAGCGCCCCACCTCGGGCAGCATCCTCGTCGAGGGCAAAGACATCACCCCGCTGGCGCCCAACCAGCGCAAGATCGGCATGGTGTTCCAGGCTTATGCGCTGTTCCCCAACATGAACGTCGAGGACAACGTCGCCTTCGGCCTCAAGATCGCCGGCATGCCGGCCGAACAGCGCCGCGCCCGTGTCGACGAAATGCTGAAGCTCATCGGCCTGACCGGTTTCGGCAAGCGCTTCCCGTTCGAAATGTCCGGCGGCCAGCAACAGCGCGTGGCCTTGGCCCGTGCGCTGGCGCCAAAGCCGCGCATGCTGCTGCTCGATGAGCCGCTGTCGGCGCTCGACGCCAAGATTCGCGTCTCGCTCCGGCAGGAAATCCGCTCCATCCAGCGCGATCTCGCCATCACCACCATTTTCGTGACGCACGACCAGGAAGAGGCGCTGTCGATCTCCGACCGGATCGTGGTGCTGAGCGCCGGCAATGTCGAACAGTTCGGCACCCCGTTCGAGATCTATAATCGCCCCACCACCAAGTTCGTCGCAACCTTCGTCGGCACCCTCAATACCTTGAATGCCCAGGTGGTGGATGTCGCGAGCCGCTCGGTTGCGGTCGATGGCCACACCTTCAGCCTCCCGGCCCTGCCCGAAGGCGCCACCACCAACGCCGCCCTGTCGCTGACCATGCGCCCGGAGGTGATCGCGCTCGGCAAGCCCAACGGGCAGGACGTGGTGCTCAGCGGTAAGGTTTCCGAGGTCAACTTCCTCGGCTCGGTCATCCGGCTGCGGGTCGATCTGGGCGCCAATTCGCTCAGCCTCGACACCTTCAACGACACCCGCACCCCACCCCCCGCCCTCAACGAGCCGATCACGGTCTCGCTCTCTTCGCGCGACATTTTGATCCTCCCGTACTAAGGCACTGCGCATTGTCCCCTTCTTCCCCTCTCCCTTTGTGGGAGTGGGGAAGAAAGGCGGGTGAGGGGTGGGCCACAAACTCAGAACCCCGCATCCGGCGCTACGCGCCACCTTCTCCCACAAGGGGAGAAGGAAGGGGTGATGTGACTTGGGCGGAACGCTTCCCCCGCCCTCAACCTCCTTGACGTAAGCCCGCCGCTTGTCGAAAACCCCTTGGGGCGTCGCGCCAAACTCTAGGGGGGTTAAAAAAATGTCCGAGTGGTTCGTTTCGACCGAGTGGCTGGCCGAGCACCTCAGATCCCCCGATATCGCGGTCGTTGATGCCAGTTGGTACCTCCCAACGGCCGGCCGCGACGCTCATGCCGAATATCTCGCGAGCCACATTCCGGGCGCGGTGTTCTTCGACATCGACGGCATCGCCGATCGCACCACGACGCTGCCGCACATGCTGCCGGCGCCCGCCGATTTCGGCCGGATGGTGGGGGCCCTCGGCATCAGCGAGCGCATGACCATCGTCGTCTACGATGAGCCGGGACTGTTCTCTGCCCCTCGCGTCCGCTGGACGTTTCTGGCCATGGGCGCCCGCGAGGTGAAGATTCTGGCGGGCGGCGGTGCCAAATGGCGCAAGGAGGGGCGCCCCGTAGATAAGGGCGCCGCGATCAAGACGCCCGCCCATTTCGAGGCAAAGCTCGATCCTGCCGCCATCGTCGATTTCGCCACCGTCGATCGGCGCCGCCTCGATCTCGGAACCACCATCGTCGATGCCCGCCCTGCCCCGCGCTTTGCCGGCCTCGAGCCCGAACCGCGTCCGGGCCTTAAATCGGGCCACATCCCCGGCAGCCTCAACGTGCCCTCGAGCACGCTCGTCGCCGATGGCGAATTGCTACCGGTCGCCCAGTTGCGCGAGATCTTCGACGAGGCTGGCCTCGATCTCGAAAATCCGCTGATCACCACCTGCGGCTCCGGCATCACCGCCGCCATCGTCGCCTTCGGCCTCGAAGTCGCCGGCGCGAGAAACGTGGCCGTCTATGACGGTTCCTGGGCCGAATGGGGAGCCCGGCCGGACGCAGCGGTGGAGAACTAGTTCTTCCCTAGGTAGGGATGACGTCGGGGAAAGGGCTGGCGGAAGCCACAACCCGAGCGCTCGCCCCTCTTGCCTTCTCCCCTCGCGGGAAAAGGTGGCGCGAAGCGCGGATGAGGGGCGCTGAGAGCTTCCCGCCTTCCGCTCACTCTGCCGACACCCTCTCCCGCGAGGGGAGAGGGAACTTTGTGGCACGGCCTTGTGAGAGCAAAAACCCTCAGCTCACTCCCTGCGCAAAGCCCTGCACGCGCGCCACGGCTTCCTTGAGCTCGGCGTCCGAGGCGGCATAGCTCAGGCGGAAATGCCCGGGCAGGCCGAAGGCCGAGCCGTGGACCAGCGCCACGCCGGTTTCCTCCAGCAGCGCCATG
>DATJHO010000095.1:0-14011 GCA_035493835.1 Devosiaceae bacterium | reverse complement strand
CAGGCCCTGCTGCGCCTCGTAGTTCGGCCCGGGCGCGTCCCTCACCACGTCGAAATGGATCGAGTAGCCGGCAAGGCTCGCCGTCTGGCCCGGCGTCATGGTGGTGATGAGTTCACCCGACCAGGCCGAAACCGAGACGATGCCAATGACGCTGACGCCGACGCCGAAATGGGCGATCGCCGTGGCCAGGGCGCTGCGGGGAAGCCCTACGAGCCGCCGCCAGCTGTCGCCAACGGGAATGCGGCCCAGCTTGATGCGGTCGATGATTTCGGCAACCGCGCCTAGGCTCACCCACAGGCCGAGCAGAATCCCGAGCGGGGCGAGCGAGAAAGACCAGCCGGCGATCATGAAGACGACGATGGCGCAGAGCAGCGCCGCCGCTGCCGCACCCGCAAGCCGTTGGGCGGCGGCGAGCATGTCGCCGCGCTTCCAGGCCATGAACGGACCGAAGGGAATGAGGAGCAGCAGCGGCACCATCAGGGTACCGAAGCTGAAATCGAAGAACGGGGCTCCCACCGAAATGGTTCGGCCCCCTACGGCCTCGAGGACCAGCGGATAAAGCGTCCCGACGAGCACCGCGGCGAGGCCGGTGGCGAGGAACAGATTATTGACGATCAAGGCGCCTTCGCGGCTGATCGGGGCGAAGAGCCCGCCCGATCTCAGGCTGGAGACCCGCATGGCGAAGAGAATGAACGCCCCACCGATAAACAGCGCCAGCAGCACCAGAATGACCGCGCCGCGGGTAGGATCGCTGGCGAAGGTATGAACCGAGGTCAGCACCCCCGAGCGCACCAGGAAAGTGCCCAGGAGGCTGAGCGAGAAGGTGATGATCGAAAGGAAGATCGTCCAGATCTTGAGGGCGTTACGCTTTTCCATCACCAGCGCCGAATGCAGCAGGGCCGTGCCGGCGAGCCAGGGCATGAAGCTGGCGTTTTCCACCGGGTCCCAGAACCACCAGCCACCCCAGCCGAGTTCGTAATAGGACCAATACGAGCCCATGGCGATGCCAAGGGTCAAAAAGCACCAGGCGAGCAGCGTCCATGGCCGCACCCAGCGCGCCCAGGCGGCATCGATGCGGCCCGAAATCAGCGCGGCAATGGCGAAGGAGAAGCAGATCGAGAAGCCGACATAGCCCGTGTAGAGCAGCGGCGGGTGGATGGCGAGGCCGATGTCCTGCAGGATCGGATTGAGGTCCTGCCCCTCGAGCGGCGCCGGATTAAGCCTCAGGAACGGATTGGAGGTGAAGATGGTGAAGCCGTCGAACGTCGCCACCAGCAGCGACTGCATGGCCAAGACCAGCGTCAGCAGATCCTGCGGCAAGCGCCGGCCGAATACCGCCACCGCCGCCCCGAACGCCACCAGGATCGAAATCCAGAGCACCATCGAGCCCTCGTGGCTGCCCCAGACGCTGGTGATCTTGTAGATCAGCGGCATCAGCGAATGGTCATGCTCGTAGGCGAGCTTCAGCGAGAAGTCGGCGGTGACGAAGGCATTGATGAGGGACGCAAAGGCCGCGGCCACGAGCACGAACTGCAACACCGCCGCCTGCCGGACATAGAGCGCGGCCCGTCCTCCGCTGCGCCAGAACGAAAAGCCGATGATGGTCGAGACAGTCGCGACGGCAAAGGCCAGGACAAGTGCAAAGTGGCCAAGCTCGATCGTCACTGCATGCCTCCGGTCAGCGCTGCCTGCGGGTCGTCAGGTTTCCAATCGCCGCGCTTCTTCATCTCGTCCACGATCTCTTTCGGAATATAATTCTCATCATGCTTGGCCAGCACGTTGGTCGCCTTGAAGGTGCCGTCCTGCGCCATGCTGCCTTCGGCGACGATGCCCTGCCCCTCGCGGAACAGATCGGGCAGGATGCCGATAAAATTCACCGTCATTTCGCCCTTGCCGTCGCTGAGCACGAAACTGTTGTCGTCCCCGCTCTTCTTCCAACTGCCGTCCTTGACCAGGCCGCCAAGCCGCATCGCCTGTCCCGGCGGCACATGCTTGGCCAGTGCCTCAGCGGGCGTATAGAAGAAGACGATCTGGTTGGAGAGCGCCATCAGGATGAGTGCGAGCGCCACGGCGAGCACCACCCCGAGACCGGCAATGATGAGCAGCCGTTTCTGCTTGCGCCCCATGGATCGCCTCCCGCCGGGAAAGGCGGGCCGGTTGATTAGCGGCTCGGTGCTCATGGACTGCTCCCGTCGATCTTGAGGCCGGCTTGTGCCGCGAGACCGTCGAGGTCGGCGCGCTCGCCGGCATCTGGATAGGCCTTACGGGCAGCATTATAGGCCGATTGTGCCTTGGCAAGGTCGCCGAGCACGATTTCGGAACGCACGAGGCGCGTCCAGTCGTCGAGGGAACCGCCATTCTTTGCCAGCCGAGCGGAAAGGTTGTTGACCATGCCCAGGATAGCCACCGGCTGCGCGGGCGTAGAGCCCGGGGTCGCCCCTGCTGCCGGCCCTGACAGCGTCCCCGGCAACGGCTTGCCGTCGCGCCCTGCCTCGGCGGCGGCGAGGCCGGCCTTGGCCGTGGCCATCCAGGGTTCGTCGCCCTTGCCGAGCGCGATGATGTCGTTCCACTGCGTAACGGCGCCGGTGTAGTCGCCATCGCGCATCGATTGCGCCGCGAGGTAGAAGCGGGAACGGACATGGCGGGGATCGAGCGTTTCGGCCTTCTTCAGCAGCGTCCCCGCCTCGCCGGTCGCCTGCCCGCCGTTCTGCATCATCAGGGCTTCGGCGAGGTCGGTATCCGCGTCGGCCGTGGCCGGGCTCAGCGCGAGGATCTGGCGGAAGGCATGCTCGGCCAAAGCGTATTTTCCGGTCTGCATGTAGATCGGGGCGATGACCTGCCACCCCCTGAGATCGTCCGGATGTTGGGCGAGCCGCGCCTCCACCGCCTTGACCGCATCATCGAGCTTGATGTTCTGCGCTGCCTCGTCGGGGCGAGTGGCAAACGGTTGCGATGGCAAGCCGGGATTGCCCAGGAAGGCATAGGTCACGAAGGCAATCAGGGCCACTGCCGCGATCGAGACGGGCAAGATCACGGTGCCGGCAAACTTTCGGGCCTCGGCCTTGGCCTTGTTGTCCCGCTGCACGCGGAGCAGTTCGCGGGCCAGTTCCGCCTTGGCGGCCAGCCCTTCGGGACCAGGCAGCCGCCCGGCGGCGATATCGCTCTCGATTTCCTGCAGTTGCAGCCGGAAATGGTCGGTTGTCGGGTCGGAATCGTCAGGCATGCTCACGTTGACCGTACGGCCCACCGCCGCGTAGTAAAGCGCGGCGCAGACGATGACGGCAATTGCTATGGCAAGCAACCAGAAGAGCATGGGTTCAGTGCGATCTATTGTAACGGACCGGCCGGCGCGTGTCTCTATAAGGCGATTCCGGCAAAAAAAGCACCTGCACGCATACGATCGCGGCCGCCGCACGCCGGAACATACCGACGTGAATAACGACCGTCGCTAATGGCTGAGAACTCCTACGAGGTTGTGATTTTCGGGTCAACGCCTCTTGCCGCGCTAATGGCCGGGCTGCTCGCCACGCGCCATCACAAACGCGTTTGTCTGGTAACGGATGCGGGATCGGCCTTTCGCCTGCCGCGCGGCATTGATCTGTCGGTCATGCCGGTGACGCGCCCCGAAACCTGGGCGCTGCTCAAGGAGGCTACGAGCGAAACGCTTCGGCTGATCGGCCAGATCAGGGCGCGGCAGGGCATGCAACGAATCGACCCCATTTTTGCGGCCGACGGCGCGGAGGGAAGCGCCGCGATCTCGCATATGCGCCATGTCGCCTCGGGGTTCGGGTATGCGGTCGAGCCGCTGCCGGCAGGGGCGGCTTCTTCAGACGGAGCCGCTTACCGGTTGCGCGATGCCGTGCTGCTGAAGCGCACCGAGCTGATGCCGCTCATCGAGGCCTGGCTGGAACAGGCGGGAGTAGGACGGCTCGACGACGGCGAACTCGCCGTCACGCTCAAGCGCGATGGCAGCGCGAGGCTTCGTTATGCGGGCAGCACGATCGAGGCGGCGCATGCCGTACTCGCCGATGATGCCGCGATCCTCGCCCATCTCGACCTGAGCCAGGGCGACCGCATCCTCCGTGTCCAGCGTATGACGGCCATGCTGACCGAGCCCACGGGTGCACTCGCGGCGCCGCTGATGATCTATCCCGAAAGCGGCGTCGCGCTGCTTCGCAATCGCCGGGGCGGCGTACTCGCCCTGGGCGCAGGCGCGCCGGAAATCGCGCATGGCCATATCGGCCGATACCTTTTTGGGCATGCCCCGCTCCGCCAGGCCGGGCAAGGGACCTTTCGCACCGTCGCAACGCTCGATGGCGCCCCGCTGGTGGGCTTTGCGCGCGGATTCAAGGGAACCGTCATCGCCGGACTCGGGATCTCGGGCGCCTTCCTCGCGCCGGCGCTGGCGCGGCTCATCGCCCGGACGCCAAGCGAGCGGGAGACACGCTACTTTTCTGCCCGCGAGGCCGGCAACGGCAATACCAGGGCCGCAATCGCCGACTATGCCGGCATGGCGATGGGGGAGGCCCCGACCTGATGCGCCAGCCCAACCGCCTGCCGGCCGAAGGCGATCACCGCCTCAAGGGCTCGGAGATCGACCGCAGCCGGCCCATCGCTTTCCGGCTCGACGGCCGCGAAATCCAGGGCTTTGCCGGCGATACGCTGCTGTCGGCGCTGCTCGCCTCCGGCATTATCGGTGCAGGCACCCATGAGGGCGATCCCCTGGCGCTCGACGAGCGCTTCGCCCCGCCCGTGCTGCTGCGTGGCCACGCCCATGATCGGCTGCGGGCTTTGCCCCTGGAGCGGACGCCGGCGATGGCCGGGCTTGACCTCGTCACCCTCGCCAGCGCCATGCGGGGCCGGTTCGGCCACGCGGCGAGCCTCGCCCGCAGCCTCCTGCCCGGGCGGCGAGGTCTGCTCGATCTGTCGTACGACCACCATGCCTCGCTCACCAGCCCCTGGTTCGATGCGCCCTCGGAGCGCGAGCTCAAGGCAGATCTGGTGGTGATCGGGGGCGGGCTCGCGGGCATGGCCGCAGCGGCAGCCGCCGCCAAGCGGGGAAGCCGCGTCGTTCTTGTCGAACGGCGGCAATGGCTTGGGGGCGAGGTTCGCTTCTTCGGCACCGGCGGGGATAGCCAATCACCCGATGACATGGTGACGAGGCTCGCGACCGCCGTCAGCCCCAACGTCACGGTGCTCCATCGCGCCGAGGCCTTTGCCCTGTTCGAGGGCATGGTCCGGGTCAACCAGGTGACCGTCGAGGACGGGGTGCCCGTCAGCCGTAACCTGACACTTGCCGCGCCGCGCATCGTGCTCGCCAGCGGCGCGATCGAGCGGCTGCCGATCTTTGCCGGCAATCGCCGGCCGGGCGTCGTTGGCGCGCTGGCCGCCTTCAACCGCGCCGACCGCTTCGGGCTTTGGCTCGGCCGGCGGGCGCTGCTCGCAACCGCCACCAGCATAGGTTATCGCACCGCGACCGCGGGGGCGGATGCCGGGATAACGGTGGGGCGGATCATCGATACGCGGGCCAATCCACAGTCGCGCTTCATCGCCTTCAGCAAGGCCTATGGCCTCGCCTCGAGCTGGAACCTCAGGCCGCGCCGGGCGGAGCCGGCCGGAGCACGGGGCAGTCTCGCCGTCGATTTTGAGGCGGTTGCAGCCAGCGGGGCATTGCCCAACGAGCGCCACGTCACCGATCTGCTGCTGGTTTCCGCCGGCTGGCAGCCCGATCTCGCGCTCTGGCACATGGCAGGGGGCGACAGCCATTGGGCGAGCACGCGTCGCAGACTCGCGGCCGAAGGATCGCTCCCGGGCATTGCGCTCGCCGGATCGGTGGCCGGTTATCACACAGCTGCCGCTTGCCTCAGAAGCGGCGAAGCGGCAACCGCCACGCTGTTCGGCCGCCGGGCCCCGGAAATTGACGATCCCGATATCGATCCGGTCTACGAAACCCCCGACGATGCCACGCCCATCGCCACGCGCGGTACCGAGAGCAGCAGCAAGACCTACCTTGATGGGGGCACCAGCCTCGCCGAACGACCGAGCCCCTCGCCCGCGCGGCGCTTCTGGGGGCTGGCACGGCGGCGTCTGGACCTCACCGACCAGCCGCACCCGCTCGGGGTAGCGGACGTCGCCGCCGGCGTCGAACTCGGCCAGATTCCGCCCCACATGGCGGGGATCGTGGCGCAGGAGCGCGGTGTCATGCCTGGCGACATGGTCGACGCCGGACAGATGCACCCGCCGCGTGCTGCACAATCCGGCGACATCGGGACGCCGCCGGCTTATCTCGCCGGCCGCTTCGGGACGGCCACGTCGATATGGAGGGTCGAGCCTGCCGATGGCCGGACTTTCGAGATCGGCTGCCTCATCCATCCAGATGCCGATTCGGCGGATCCGCTGGCCGCGGTCGGCGTCGTCTTCGCGGCGGCGCCGAACGGACTGACGGGGGGCATTGCGGTGATCGGCGGATTGCGCGCGGCGGGCGACAGCATGGCGGTAAGGGACGTCTCGGGATCGATCCCGGTCCGGCTCCTCGATCACCCCGCCGAGCCGGCCGACACGCCGGCCGCGGCCCCCGTCCCTGCCCCGAATGCGCCGGAGATGGAACGTCCGCTGGCTACCGACGGCGCGCTCAGGCCTGCCGCTATTTCCGTTGCCGGCGACGGGTCAGCCTGAATTTGCCTGCCGCCGCCCGATGCTGTCGCGGGACCGCTTGAGCACCTGCACGAAATCCTGCCCGAACCGCAGTTCGGCCATCTTGAGGCCGGCATCGAACCGCGCGAGCACGAGCTTGTCCGTCGGGGCGCTCCGCAACGCGTCCGTCGCGCGCTCGAGGTACATCTCCAGCGCCTGGCCGGTACGGCTCCAGCATTCGTCGAAGACCTTGTTGAGCGCCAGCGAATCCCTGCAGTCACGCACCGTGGCCAGAAGATAGAAGCCGTTGAGCACCGAAAGCATCCCATCGGCGTCCTGCCGGACATTGTCGCGCGGCGGGCGGAGCGCCTGGTGGAGGTCCTGCGTCACATCGCGCAGCCGCGGTTCGAGCTTGTCGGAAACGATTTTGGTCAGAGCCGCGATGATCGTCGCCCAGCGGCTTCCCCGCGTCACCTCGATATTGGCGGTGATCGCCCGGGTCAGCCGATGGAAACGCTCGATTGCATGGCACATCAGGTCCATGTCGATATAGCCGCCAACCTGGAGCAGCGGCGGAATGGTGTTCTGCGCCTGCGCCAGGCATGCATCGATCAACGGCGCCAAGCCCATGCGCAGCAGGGCCGGTTCGCTGGCGCCGCCGGCAATTTTCGTTGCGGCGACCACAAGCCGGCTGGGATTGGCGATCTCGCTGACGGCGGCCGTCAGCAATACCGCGGCCACATTGGCGTCCCCGCGCGGAATCGATTGCAGCGCGTTCACCAGCGCCTCGTCGCTGCCGATGTCGTTGATGACGCGGCCGAAGTGCTTGGCCTTTTCGATGAGGGGCAAGCATTTCAGTGCATTGAGCACCGCGCGCAAACGTTCCCAGACCTCGGTGCTACCGAGCTGCACCTTGAGCCGGCGCTCCGCATCGAGATCCTTGGATGCCGCCGCCACGGCCTTTTCGGCGCGCGCCAGCAATGTGGGGATGGTCGTCAGCTGTGCGGCAAGCGCCTCGGCGATATCGGTCCGTTCCCGATCGATGAGATCGGGCGCGATGTCGCGCGCCAGCCAGGTCCATACCCCTGTCAGTTCGGCCCGACCGACGGCACCCGCGAACTTGAACTCGCCGACGTCATCGATCGTAATGCTGTCCATGGCCCCGAAGAACGGGCGAGCAACGACCGCAGAACCCTTTGGAGCCCCGGTACGGGCTGCCGTGGGTGAAGGCGTGGACGGGCGCGATTTAGGCTGCAGCATGGAATGGCCGGGTCAATGGGAGTTGACGGCGACCCTATCCAACGATCGTAAACAAAGATTACCTTGTTGCCGCATCGTGCTGGTGCCCGAAAGCACGGCGGGCGCGTCAGCCCCCGCCGCGAACACCGACGAGGTTTAGCCGGCCGCGCCGGTGGAGGACGGGGTCAGCGCCGGGGCGCCGGAGGGGGCGCCGGCGATCCCGACAGCCCAACGGCCGTCATCGCCACGGCAGGCCGTGCCGCGCTTGGTGTAGCTCTTGGCCCCGACATTGACGATGTTGGTAAAGTCGCGGCAGTCGCGGTTGTTGACCTTCACATAGGGCCCGACACTGATCTGGCCGGTCACGTTGCTGTCGCCGGTCCAGGTGCGCGCGGCGCCGACGCGCCCGAACTGGAGCGCAAAGTACTGCGCGCTCGAAGCCTGGGTCTTGGCGTTCTCGCTCAACGACCTGAAGCCGGCCGGATCGACGAAGGACGAAATATCGAGGTTTTCCACCCCGTTCGACACCACTTGCGCCGGCGCCGGCGCATTGGCCACTACGGTGTTTGAACCGTCGGGCGGGACAGTATCATCGGTCGACGGCGGCGTCATTGCGCCCAGCACCGGCCCCTGATTGTAGCTTCCGGCGTCATTGCTGGCGCAGGCGGCTAGCGCGAGCACGGCAACGACCGAAAAAGCATAGGCAATCGGGCGCATGTAGGTCATGGAAATGGCAGCAGCTTTCATTTTGTCCCGCAGCAAAAATGGGTCAGCCTCGTCCCAGGCGCGCGCTCGGCAAGCGCAATTCGGCCAAGAGGCCACCCAGGTTCGATCGTTTCAAGTGCAGGGTTCCGCCGTAAACGTCAACCAGTTCCTTGACAATATCTAGCCCCAGGCCACTGCCGGGTGTCTTTTCGTCGAGACGGACGCCCCGCTGCAACACTTTCTCCGTCTCTTCGCCGGTCAGGCCCGCGCCGTCGTCCTCGATTCGGATCAGTAGCATCGTGGCCGTCTCGCCGCGCTCGGCCACCATCGAAATTACGACCTTGCTCCGCGCCCACTTGCAGGCATTGTCGAGGAGGTTGCCGGCGATTTCCTCCAGGTCGCCTTCCTCGCCGCGGAACCAGGGCAGGGAAGCGTCGGGCCGGGTGAAGATCACTTCCCGCTCGGGATTGAGCTTTTCCATGACGCGCGCCAGCCGCAGCATGACGATGGTGGGGTCGGCCTTGCGGCCGACCACCGCCGTGCGCGCGGCAATGCGGGCCTTGTCGAGATAGCCGGTTACCAGTTGGGCCATCTTCTCGCTCTCGGAGACGACCACCTCGCCGAGGCGCGTCTTGTTGCCGGCGGCCTCGTTGCGCAGCACCGCGAGCGGCGTCTTCAGCCCATGCGCCAGATTGCCCACCTGGTTGCGCGCCCGCTCGATGATCTGCGCGTTGGAGCGCAGCAGCTCGTTGATCTCGTCTGCCAGCGGGGCCACCTCGCGTGGATAACTGCCGGTGACGGCGCTTGCCTCGCCCTCACGCACTTTTTCGATCGCGCTGCTGAGTTCGCCCATTGGCCTGAGGGCAATGCGCGCAACGATGAAGCTCATCACCGCCAGCATGATGGCGACTGCACTCAGGACCGTCAGCGTCTGCCCGCGATAGTCGCCGACGAGGCGCAGGACTTCATCGAGGCTGCCGGTCACGACGATGTGGTAGGTCTTGCCCCGAACCGTCACCTCGCGCTCGACCATGCGCATGCGGGTGCCGAACTCGTCGTTCATGGCGGCGGTGCGATACTTGTCCGCGTCGAACGGCACCTGGATCGTGGGCAGCACGCTGCCGGTGAGGGAGGGCGAAAGGTTGATGACCTGGCCGGTATCGTCGGCGATGGTCCAGTACCACCCCGACGCGCCACGGCCGAAGCGCGGATCTGGGATGTAGATGTCCTGGCTCGCCGGATCGCCGGTATCGAGGATGTGGCTGATCAGCGTTTCGAGGTGGAAATCCAGCGTCTGCGACAGGCTGGTATCGAGGGCATTGGAGTAGAGTTCGGTCAGGAGGAAGGCTGTCGCCACCAGGGCGACAATGAGCCAGCCTGCCGATAGCCAGAACAGGCGCGCGGCAATCGAACCCGTCAGCCGCGGCGCAAGCTCTTTGAGCCTGGCTCGCCCGGCCTGCCAATCGAACTTCAGGTCAATCTTCAAGGATCTGATAGCCCAGGCCGCGGACGGTCTGGATGCACTCCTCCGGGAGTTTCTTTCGCAGCCGGCCGACAAAGACCTCGATTGTGTTGGAATCGCGATCAAAATCCTGGTCGTAGAGGTGTTCGGTCAACTCGGTGCGCGACACCACCTTGCCCTTGTGGTGCATCAGATAAGACAGCAGCCGCAACTCGTGGCTGGTGAGCTTCACCGCCTGCCCGTCCACCGTGACCTTGCCTGCCTTGACGTCGAGCCGGACGCTGCCGGCCGTGATTTCGTTGGAGGCATGGCCGGCGGCGCGGCGCACCAGCGCGCGCAACCGGGCGAGAATCTCCTCCATGTGAAATGGCTTTGCCACATAGTCGTCGGCGCCGGCATCGATTCCTTGCACCTTGTCGCTCCAGCGGTCGCGGGCCGTTAGCAGCAGCACCGGCATGGTCTTGCCGGCCCGGCGCCACTCCTCGAGCACGCTCAGCCCATCCATCCGCGGCAGCCCGATATCGAGCACCACCGCATCATAGGGCTCGGTATCGCCGAGGAAATGGCCCACTTCGCCATCGAAGGCGACATCGACGGCGTAACCGGCCTCGGTCAGCGCCTCCTTGATCTGCCGGCTGAGATTGGCATCGTCTTCAACGACCAGAACGCGCATGACACTCTGTCCCCCTGGCCGCGCGGCGAACCCTATTTCGAGCCGTCGACGGCGTTGACCACCAGTTGCTCGGATTCGCCCGATGGGCCCGCAACGTTCACCACATAATAGAGCCGGTCGTCCTCCTGGCAAACTCGTACCGCGGAGACTTCCTTGTACTGGTCGGAGATGCCGGCCAGCGCCTTGATCGCCGGCCAGGTCTTGATCTTGTGGGTCGCGATCAGCGCCTGCACGGCCCGATTGTTAATGCAGCCCGCCGCGTAGGCTGCACTCGGGGCGGCGACCGCCCCGAGCAGGCTTGAGGCGAGAACCACTGCCATGCAAAAATTGATCAAATATCCGGACATTGCACGAGCTTAGCGCCCCTCGCCTGAACCAAAAATGAACGGTGCCGATCAGCTCTCGATCAGCTTTTGGCGACGGTGTTGGTGATGCCTTGCCTGAGGAAGATCACGGCGAGGCCCTGCATCAACAGATCGCCCGCCGACTGGCCGGAAAAGCTCGGCAGCGCGACGCCGAGGAGCTGGGCCACGCCAACGATCAGCATGGCGGCGCCGACGATGTAGGTCTTGTAGCCGTCAAGAAAAGTCAGGTTCATGGAGGCAGTTTCCTTCTGTGCTGGAGTTGAAGAGACGGTAGAAGCAGGGCTGGCGCCGGCCATGGCGAGCGCCAGGGTGCGGATCTCGGTGACGCGGCGGCTCCAGCCGGCCCCGAAGGTTGCGGTGATGGCGAGGCGCTGCAGAAAGCTCAGCCGGCCATTGCACAGCGCAATGATGAGCCCGGCAACGCCCTCGAGCCCGATCCTGGTCTTGATGGCATTGAGCGTCAGCGGGCCAACAAAACCGTCCGGCACGGCGCCGACCTCCGCCTGTAGGGCCTTGATCGCCCGCTCGGGGCCGGAGTTGACGGCGAAATCAAAGAGCCCGAGATCGAGCCCGGCCGGCAGGGCGTCGGCGTTGCAGCGATCCCAATAGAGCGCCTTGTAGATGCTGCCGGCCTCGGCCCCGGCCAGCGTCTTGACCTCGACCTTGGGGAGTTTCCACCACGGGGAGACCGCGCGCCAGCGGGCGAGCGTCTTGCGGGTGACGCCCAGATTGGTCGCCCCGCCCGGATCGGCGGGATTATCGACATATCCCCCCTCCAGCTTCAGCACCTCGGCGAGGCAGGCGTCGAAACGCGGCGTTTGGGCCGCTTGCGGATCAGGCATTGAACACTCCCTGAGCGGTAAGCCCGGGCCCCAGCACCGGGCTCACCTGCGCAATTGTGAAGCTGAAGCTTGCCGGCAGGCTGCCGAAATCGGCGATCTGGTCGGCGCTGGCGTAGTTGACGGCGGGGGCCGAGGTGGAGATGGTCCGGACGGGCGCGGTGCCCAGGATGGTCACCACATAGGCTTCCGGTGAAACATCGAGCGGGGCACCGAGCACCGCCCAGCTGTCGGAATTGCCGCGGCTGCATCTCACCCAGGCGAGTGCGATGTCGCCACTGACCGGGTTGCGGCAGGCGCTGAGATGCACCGGGGCGAGCGGCAGGTCGGGCGGCAGGTCGATCGCGGCGTCGAGTTCCGTCCCCGTCGGATCGGTGCGGCCGGCATAGGCGCGAAGGGACACTGTCTCGCCCAGCCAATCGGCGGTCACGATCTCCACAACGACCGCCTGATCGAGCACGAGGACGCGGTTGCCGGTGGCGGCCGGGCCGATCGCGTGGCCGGTGCCGCCCTGCCCGCGCAACAGATGCGTCAGCACATAGGTCGCGGGCGCGGTCAGCCTCGCCTCGGCAAAGCCGATGATTTCCCATTCGCCGCCGTCGGTCTCGACCGCCAGCCGATTGGCGCCACTGAGCACGCTGGCTTCGTCTGTGGAGGCGAGGTGGCCGTTGTAGAGCGTGACCGAAAGTTCTGTCACATCATCCCACAAGGCCACCGGGCCCGGGGCTAGCGGCGCGGCGAGTTCACCGAGATTGGCGCTCCGGGTGAGGCTCGCGAGCGCAGCGCCACTCGCCCCGAGGTTTATCGAAATCGTTCCGGGCCACGGGCTGGCAAAGCCTGCCAGCAGCAATCGCGAACCGTCATCCGGATCGGCGGGATCGGCCGGCACATGCGCCGCCACCACCACGGGAATCGCCCGGGCGGTGGCGAGCCCGCCCACCGGCAGCGGCCGATCGCCGATAATCGCGATGCCGCTTTCGGGCGGCACGGTTTGGAGCGACGCCTTGCGATAGGTGCTGTCGCGCAACTCGGTGATGACGAACGGCCCCTCGCCTTCCCCGCCGATCGCGACGACATCGCCGACCTCGAGCGCCGCCAGCGAAGGCGGCAGCACGACGTCGAGCGTCTCCCGCGCAGCCCCCGCAACCGAGAGCATGCGCTCGGCCGCGCTGCGCGCCCCGGAAAGATCGAGCACCAAAGGCGAGTTCTGGCCGCTGCTCGCCCCGCCCGCCAGCCGCATGGCCGTGGCGGTGCCGTTGAGGTAATCGCGCTGGCGATCGGAGTACCCCAAGGCGATCCGCCCCACCGCCTCGGCAGGATCCGGACGCTTTCGCGAGGCAAGCGGCCCTTCGGCATCGACCAGGCGATCGCTGCCAATGGAGGGGGCCAGCCTCGGCTTCGACAGCGTGAACCGCAGCCCGTCCGGGCCATCCGCCACCGTCAGCAGGCTGGCGTCGAGCACTGGCTGCAACGCATCGCGGGACGAGACCATGCCCACGATCCCGATGCCGAAGATCAGCGGCTGCGCCGCATCGACTTCGGCAACCGTCACGCCATAATCCGATGCCACGGCCTTCACCAACTCGTCGGTCGCCAACGCCCCGAGCCGGCCGGTCAGCCAGTGGCCCGCCGCATAGTTCGCCCCATCCGCCCAGACGTCCACATCATTGGGAAAGGCGGGAAACGGCCGGGCATCCCAGGTCCAGAGATAGATCCGGTCGGCATCGAGCATCCGGCCCGCGTAAACCGTCGAGGCGGGGTTATGCGCCTCGACGAACCCGGGTGCATCGGGTCGCCACCATCCCAGATGTGCGCGCAAGAATTGCCGCTGGCCCAGCGCGTCGGGGGCGCCGCTCGAAAAATACGGCCGGGCGCTTTCCGTGCTTTTGGGATCGGGAAAGACATTGGGCTCATTGGCGCCCTTGTCGACCGCCGGACAGCCCAGTTCCGTGAACCAGATCGGCTTGGACTGTGGCACCCACGCGGTCGGCGTCGCCGCTCGCACGCCGCCCGCCCGATTATGATGAGCGTGGCTCCACCAGCCAACGATGTCCTTGTAGCGCCGGATCCATGGCTCGCCATAAGTGCCGTCCGC
>DATJHO010000094.1:0-2754 GCA_035493835.1 Devosiaceae bacterium | reverse complement strand
GTTTTTCACGCGGCGCCGTTCTTATTTTGTCCGTTTATGCCACAAAAGGCCGTTCGTTAGTTCCGGCCGCTTATGGGGACTTTCGCCCCCATGGCGGGGTCGAGGGTGGTGTCGTCTCGCCTGAAATAAGATTACCCCGCGGCCACCAACTGAGCGATCGCGCTGCCGACATCCGCGGTCCCTGCCTGACCGCCCATGTCGCGCGTTTTCGGGCCGCTGTCGCGCAGCAGCGTCTCGATCGCCGCGACGATGGCCTTGCCGGCCGCGTCCTCGCCCAGATGCTCCAGCATCAGCGCCGCCGACCAGATCTGGCCGATCGGGTTGCAGATATATTTGCCGGCGATATCGGGCGCTGATCCGTGCACTGGCTCGAACATCGAGGGAAACACTCGTTCCGGATTGATGTTGGCCGAAGCCGCCACACCGATCGAACCGGCCACCGCCGGTCCCAGGTCGGACAGGATGTCGCCGAACAGGTTGGAGCCGACGACCACGTCGAACCAGTCCGGGTGCTGCACGAAATGCGCGCACAGGATGTCGATGTGATACTGGTCGGTGCGGATGTCCGGATACGTCGCCCCCATCGCCGCGAACCGCTCGTCCCAGTACGGCATAGTAAAGGTGATGCCGTTCGACTTGGTGGCCGAGGTCAGATGCTTCTTCGGCCGCGACCGAGCGAGCTCGAACGCGTATTTCAGGATGCGGTCGGTGCCCTTGCGGGTGAAGACCGATTGCTGGGAGGCGAATTCGCGGTCCGTCCCCTCGAACATGCGCCCGCCGACGGAGGAGTATTCGCCCTCGGTGTTTTCCCGCACGACGTAGAAGTCGATATCCGCCTCGGTGCGGTTCGCCAGCGGCGTGCGCACGCCCGGCATCAGCTTGCAGGGGCGGACATTGGCATACTGGTCGAAGCCGCGACGGATCGGGATCAGCAGACCCCAGAGCGACACGTGGTCCGGCACGCCCGGCCAGCCGACGGCGCCCAGCAGGATCGAGTCAGACTGCGCCAACTGATCCAGCCCGTTATCCGGCATCATTTTGCCGGTTTCCTTATAGGTCTCGCAGGACCAGTCGTAATGCTTCAGCTCCAGATCGAAGCCGAAGCGGCGGGCGGCGGCGTCGAGCACCTTGAGCGATTCGGGCACGGTCTCCTTGCCGATGCCGTCGCCGGGCAGAATCGCGATCTTGTGCTTGCGTGCCATGGTGCCTGTTTCCTCCAACCTCTGCCTGTCGGATAGCCGAGCTTGGGCGGCGGGCCAAGGTGGCAGGTTGCCGAGGGGACGTGGGCAATGCGTCAAATGCCCAAGCGATCAGTACCCGGGCGGCCGTATCAGGATGTACCGCATGGTGAAGTCGAAATCGATCGGGTCATTTCCCGGTGTCGGTAATGGCGGGATATGGGCATCGCGGAACAAAGCGACCAACGCCATATCGAGCCACATAGAGCCGGATTTGCCGATCAGCTGGACCTCCTTCACGCGGCCATTGTGGTCGGCAAAGATATGGACCTTGGCATCGCCCTCCTCGCCGTCGCGGCGGGCTTCCATCGGGTAGTAGGCATGTGCCGCCACCCACTGGCTCAACAGGTTTCGCCAGTCGGGTCCGCCGTCTTCATCGTCCCCATGCGGCGTGTTGTTCAGCACGCCGCGGATGGCAGGCCCCAACGACATATCGATGGAGCCGAGGCGATGGGCACCTCGGCCTGTGCGCGATTGCGATGGCACACGCGCTGACGGGCCGCCGAAGCTGTAATTCAACGGCGCCGGAAATTCTGAAGACCCTGTGGGCGGCTTCGGCCGTTCCGCCTGCTGCTTGGGCGGGGTAGGACGAGGCGTTGGCCGGGGCGCTGGCTGCGGCGTCGGTGGCGCTGAAGGCGGCAGCGGAATCGGCTCCGGCGCCTGAGGCGTCGGCACAACGGGCGGTGCCTGCGGCTCGGGCTGCGGTGCCGGCTGAGGTTGCGGAGGTGGTGGCTGGGAGGGCTGGGGCGTAGGCCGCGCTAGAGCAGGCGGGGCTTGCTCCAGCTTCTCCGTTTGCGGCCCGGGCGGGGGCGGTGGTGTGGGCGTGAGAGAAGGGCTTGGACGCGACGGCGGCTGTGGTGTGACCGGCGCTTCGACCGCCGGGGGCACCGGCGGTGTCGGCTCGCTGCTCGGTGCGTTCCCGGGCGGGGTAAGCGGCTTGATCCCCGGTGTCGGTGTGGGAACGGAAGGCCCCTCCTTCCGGCCGTGCTCGAACACCATCGCGACGGGCGAGGGTGGCGGCAGTTCCTCGGGCGCCTCCTCGCGCCGGATCGTCGGCAGCAGCAACGCGAAGATCAGCACATGAACGAGAATCGAAACGACTGCGGATGCGCGGATGCGCCAGCGGCTGAAGGGCCGCAGAACAATCAGCGGCCGGCGTTTCTCGGTTATCGCCGTCGCAGGAGGAACACGCCCTGCTCCCCGAACAGGTTTGCCAGCCATGCACTCCGTCGCCAGGGAGACCGCTGCCCCGCGTCATCCGCCGCGAGCCAACGTTCGACCCGATAACCCTCCTCCTCGCAAAGGTGGAAGAAGTCGCGAATGGTGCAGGGGTGGATGTTCGGTGTCTCGTGCCATGGCCGGTCCCAGGTCGCGGTCATCGGCATCCGCCCTGTCGACAGCAACTGCCAACGGACCAGCCAATGGCCGAAATTCGGGAAGCTGACGACGGCCCGCGTGCCGATGCGCAGCATTTGCTCCAGCACGACCCGCGGCTTCTCGACCGCCTGAAGGGCTC